>JARRJK010000159.1:0-4703 GCA_037379555.1 Anaerolineales bacterium
TGATGCGCCGGGATTATGAGATCGCACGCCTGCTCTACCTGCAAGCGGGGTGGTTGAAGAACTCGGGTACGCGTAACACACTCGAGACATCCTTTGCCAAGCACTTCGCCACCGAGTCATCATTCCGGGCGGCATCGGAGGCCATTCAGATCCATGGCGCGTACGGCTTCAGCGACGAGTATGATGTCGAGCGCTACATGCGCAACGCCCGCGGTGCGATGATCTATGAAGGCAGCAATGAGATTCAAACCTTGATCCAGGCAGAGTATGCTCTTAACGAGCGGAAGGATAAAGCCCTGCGCAGGGAGATGCCGGCTTACGACGCTGAGTTCTGGCAGGCCGTATCGGAATAACGTACACCCTACCTCAACCCGTATCTGGCTGCAGGCCACGATACACCAATACAGCAAAGGAGGTTCCTTTGAAAATCGTCGTCTGTGTCAAGCAGACCCCGGACACCGCCGCAACCGTCACGGTTGAGGACGGCAAAGTGTCCTGGGGGGATGCGCCGCTCGTCATCAATCCCTGGGACGAGTATGCTGTAGAAGAGGCGCTGCGCATCAAAGAGCAGGATGGCGGCTCCGTGGTTGCCATCAGTCTTGGACCGGAAGATGCTCGTGAGGCGCTGAAGCATGCCCTGGCGATGGGCGCTGATGAAGCGGTACTGATCAGCGATCCAGCCTTCGCCGGCCTCGATTCGCTGGGAGTTTCAAGCGTTCTGGCGGCCGGAGTCGGAAAAGTGGCCGATGTGGACCTGGTCTTCTTTGGCCGGGCTTCCGTTGACAGCGATACCGGCATCACCGGCTCCCAGGTAGCTCGCCGGCTGGGCTGGCCGGCGCTCACGCTGGTCTCTAAAGTGGATTCGCTCGATGAGTCGGGCGGGACAATCACCGTTGAACGCATGCTGGAGGAGGGCCGACAGCAGGTCTCCTCATCCATGCCGGCTGTTGTGAGCGTGGTCAAGGAGATCAACGAGCCGCGCTATCCTTCCTTCATGGGCATTCGAAAGGCATCGCGCGCGGAGATCCCGGTTTGGACTGCAGCCGACCTGGGGTTGGGGCAGCCACCTGAACCAGCCCTGGCGTGGCCCGAAATCTTCGCGCCGGCGAAAGTGGAGACGCAGTGTGAGTTCATCGAGGGCGATACGCCTGAGGAAATTGCAGGCAAGCTCGCAGACCGCCTGCTGGAAGAGAAGGTGATCTGATGACAGAAGACATCTACGTATACATCGATCACTTCAAAGGTGAAGCCTTACCGGCCTCCTGGGAAGCCGTCGGGGCTGCCCGCCAGCTTGCATCGGAGTTGGGCGGGAAAGTCATCGCTGTTGTATTGGGTGAGAGTGTCTCTGAGCTGGCTGGGACGGCGATCGCGCACGGCGCGGATGAGGTACGGATTGTCGAAGATCCGCTGCTGGCCGAGTTCCGCCCGGAGCCTTACGCCGACGCGCTCAAGCCGGTTGCAGCCGAAAGCGAGCTGCTCATCTTCCCCACCTCTGGCCGGACGCGTGAGCTGGCGGCAATGGTGGGAGTCGATCTCGAGACCGGGGTCGCCCCGGATGTGATCGCACTGGAAGTTGATGGTGGGCAGGTCGTTGCGACCCGGCCGATCTACGCAGGCAAACTCCTGAGCAAGATTGTGTCCAAGGGGAAGAAGCCTTTCATTCTCACCCTGCGCAGCCGTGCGTTTCCAAAGCCGGAGGCGGATGCCTCAAGATCAGGCGATATCGTCTCGGTGGAAGCTGAGATCGCCGCGCCGAAGTCTGAGGTTAAGGGCTACTCTGAGGCGGAGGCCGGTGTAAGTCTGACCGATGCAGCGGTCGTCGTTTCTGGCGGTCGCGGCGTATCTAATAATCCAAAGCTTACTCCGCCAGCGGATATCTCGGACGAGAAGGAGATCGAAATCTGGAAAGCCCGGCAGGGTTTCGAAGAAGTCGAGGAGCTTGCGAAAGTGCTGGGTGGGGCGGTTGGAGCAAGCCGTGCTGCCGTCGACGCAAATTACATCCCCTACTCGCACCAGGTTGGGCAGACAGGGAAGGTGGTATCGCCCGACCTGTACATCGCCTGCGGTATCTCGGGCGCCATCCAGCATCTGGCCGGTATGCGCACTTCGAAGACAATCGTCGCGATCAACAAAGACGCCGACGCACCAATCTTCAAACTGGCACGTTTTGGCGTCGTCGGCGATATGCACGAGATCGTACCCGCGCTCACGGAAGCTCTTCGGGAACGCCTCAAAGGCTGACCATCATAAGGCTACACTAGCAGGCTTGGTGACTGCACGGAGCGTTCTTGCGCTCCGTGCAGTTTGTTCTATAAGCGCCGCACTCACCTCTGCTACAATGAGTAATTGATCCTGATCCTAATCCTAATATCCGGGAGATCTTTATGACAGCGGCTGGCGCATTTACATTCGTCCTTCATTCGCATCTCCCCTACGCTCGCCGGGCGGGAAGATGGCCTCACGGGGAGGAGTGGCTGCACGAAGCTGCAGCTGAAACATACATCCCGCTGCTTGACGCCCTCTACCGATTGAGAGATGATGGCGTCCAGGCCAAGCTCACGCTAACCCTAACCCCCGTGCTTATCGAACAACTCGCCGATGCGGATGTCCAGAGCAATTTCGCTACCTATCTCACGGATCGAATAACGGCAGCAGAGAATGACGTCAAACGTTTCCAAGAATCTAGCCAGGAGCAAGAACGGCTTCTGGCGGAATTCTACCTGGATTGGTATCGGCATACGCTGAAGCAGTTTCGCGAGACATACGAGGGAAATCTCATTCCAGCGTTCAAGCTGCTCCAGGATGAGGGGTTGATTGAGATCGTGACCTGTGCTGCGACCCATGGCTACCTGCCGCTGCTCGAGCGCGATGAGTCCATCAACCTTCAGCTCAAGACCGCTGTCGAGAGCTATAAAAGACATTTCGGTCGATACCCGCGCGCGATCTGGCTGCCGGAGTGCGCTTACCGCCCGGCATACGTCACAGAAGATGGCCGGGTGCGGCCTGGGCTGGAGCACTGGCTTGCAATCCACGATCTCAGCCTTTTCTTCGCCGAGACGCACATGATCGAAGGCGGTCGGCCGGTTGGTATGGCTGCCGGCGAAGCGATCGGACCCTATGGCGCGGTTGTCCGTCGCTACCTGGTTCCCTTCAGCGACGCCCTTCCCGAACAGCCGGCAACGACCTTCCAGCCGTACTACGTCAGCGGGACCGATGTGGCGGTCCTCGGACGGAATAACACGACCGGTTTGCAGGTATGGAGCGCGGAGTGGGGCTATCCTGGGGATTTCGATTACCGTGAATTCCACAAGAAAGATGGCGTATCAGGTCTGCAGTACTGGCGGGTGACAGGTGCCGGCGTCGACCTCGGCCAGAAAGAGCTGTACCATCCCGAGTGGGCTGCGGGCAAAGTCGATGCCCACGCTGATCATTTCGCCCGTCTGGTCGAGACCGAGCTCGAAACATATCAAAAGGATCATGGAAGCTCGGGCATCATTTCAGCCAACTACGATACCGAGCTGTTCGGACACTGGTGGTTCGAAGGGGTGTCGTGGCTGGAGGGCGTGCTGCGCCGCCTGGCCGTGAACGAAAATGTTGAGCTCGTGACGGCCTCGGGCTATATCGCTGTCCATCCTCCAGACATCGCATTGAATCTGCCTGAAGGCTCTTGGGGGGCTGGCGGCACCCACTTTGTGTGGGATAACGCCGATACGCATTGGATGTGGCCGGTGATTTATACTGCCGAAAAACGCATGCTGGAGGCTGTCTCCAAGCACGCCGGCGCAGAAGGGCCGGTCGAACAAGTGCTCAACCAGGCTGCGCGCGAACTGCTTTTACTCCAATCATCCGATTGGCCCTTCCTCGTCACGACCGGACAGGCTAAGGAGTACGCCATTGAACGCTTCCGGGGGCATGTCGAGCGCTTCGATACATTGCTTGATTCTCTGCAAGCATCTGAAGGAAATGACGTTGATGTGACGGCGATCTGGGAGAGAGATAAGGTTTTTCCGAAAATCGATTTCAGGTGGTTTGAGGCTTGAAAGTCCTCTTCCTCGCAGCAGAGGCAACGCCGCTCGTCAAAGTCGGTGGGCTGGCAGACGTGGCCGGCGAATTGCCGCGTGAGCTCGCCAGGAACGGGCTCGATGTGCGGACCGTGGTGCCTCTGCACTCGACCATCGATCGCTCGCTGTATTCCCTGGATGAAATGTGCAGTTTCCCGGTCGCAAGAGCTGGAAGCGATCCTGAGGCGGTCGTCTACTCCGTTGAGCTAGAAGGGAATCATTTCTGGCTGATCGACGGTGAACCCGTGCGGGCGGTGGATGGTGTCTACGGCCAGCCGGAGCAGGACGGGGAGAAGTACGCCTTCTGGTCGAAGGCAGCCCTGACAGCCTGTCAGGCGTGCGGTTGGCAGCCGGATGTCCTGCATGCGCATGACTGGCACGCCGCAGCCGCGGTCAACTTGCTCGAGCAATGGCGTGAGGAAGTCGAGTTCTGGTCTCAGATCCGTAGTCTGCTTACGGTTCATAACCTGGCCTACATGGGCAGCCAGAGCGGGCGTGAGGCCTACAGCGTACCTGTAGTCCAGCACCCTGCGCTTCCCGCCTGGGCGAAGGGGCTGCCGCTTCCGAGTGGAATTGCTGCCGCTGACTGGGTGAGCACAGTCAGCCCGACATACGCGCAGGAGATACAAACGACGGAATATG
>JARRJK010000160.1:0-4612 GCA_037379555.1 Anaerolineales bacterium
CAAGCTGATTGTGGTCGTTGCGAGCACCGACAAGATGACAAGCGCACCGAGGCCGATTGCGATTGCCAAACCTGCCAACCGCTTGCGCAGGAAGTTCCTGATCCGGGTATCAGGCCAGGCGCGGTTGACGTTGTAGATCAGGCTTGAAAACATGCCCGAAGCCGACCAGAACAAGCTGACGAGACCGATCAGCCCAACCGTACCGCGCAGATCAAGGACCGTCTTCAAGTTGGTCTCGATGATGTTCCTTGAACCAGGAAACAGGTTGAGAAATATATCCTGCACCTGTCGGAAGACCTGTTCCCGCTCAAGGAAGAAACTTCCTGCTGCAATGAGTGCCAGGAAAAATGGAAAAAGTGAGAAAAGTGTGTAATATGCCAGGCTTGCAGCGACTTCTCCGCCGCGCTCTTCCGAGAAACGGCTGAAAGAGCGCAGCAAGATGCGCCCTACCCTGGTAGAACGGGCGCGCTGAACCAAATTTCGGATCCTGTCCACGGCATAACTCCACGATGGTTAAAAACCACCGTGGATCATAGCACGATGTGGATCAATTGGAGAGTGCGATCAGGGTGGGTTCAGGAGTGACCGTTCGAGTTTTCCATGATGTTCTGGATGATGCCCTCCGACCAGCACAATCGCATCGCCTCGACCATACCGGGGTCAAACTGCTTACACGACCCACGCAGGATTTCGGCGTATGCATCCTCTCCCGACAGCGCCTTGCGATACGGGCGATCAGAGGTCATCGCATCGAACGCGTCAGCGACTGCCAGCAGTCGCGCGCCATCGGGGATTTCTTCCCCCTGCAGACCGTCAGGATATCCCCCGCCATCCCAACGCTCATGATGGTGACGAACGATCGGCACCGCTGGGGCAAGATATGGAATGTCCCGTATCATCCGTGCTCCAACTTCAGGGTGTTTCTTCATCTCAACCCATTCATCATCGCTCAGTTTACCGTTCTTCTGCAGCACCGAGTCGGCCACGTAGATTTTTCCGATATCGTGCAGGATGGCTCCATACTCGAGCTCCTCGAGTTTGGTTTCATCCCACTCCAGAAGCTTGGCAAGCGCCTTGGAGTACGCACCGAGCCTGTGCATGTGCGCATGGGTGTAGGCATCCCGCATTTCGATTGCGCCAGCGAGGACAAACAGGCTGTCTTTATAGGCGACCTTCAGCTGAACGAGTTTCAGCTCATCGGAGCGCTCAAGCCTGGCTTTGACGGCGGAGAGCAGTTCCTTTGTCGTCACGGGCTTGGTGATGTAATCGTCGGCTCCCAGGGAACGGCCGTAGAATGTGTCCTCGCGCGTCCCCCTCGCAGTCAGAAATATGAACGGAATAGCCGTACCATCCGGGTGTTGCCTTACGGCTTCGAAAAGCTTGTAGCCATCCATGACCGGCATCGAGATGTCGGAAAGGATCAAGTCAGGAAGCTCCGATTCGAGCAGCGTAAGCGCCGCTTCGCCATTGGATGCCGTTAGGACAGCATACCCCGCGCCTTCAAGGACATCCCTGAATGCGACGAGCATTGCTGGATCATCTTCGACAACGAGCAGTCTTATGGGTTGATCCACGCATTTCTCCCGAAATCCGATGAATTCCACGCAATATACCATCCTGCGGTAATGAAGGAATCGTGGCTATTCGCCTTCATTAGAGGCAGGAAACCAGCTACAAATAAATTATGTCGCCCCGCTCAGTTCTTGACAAGAATACCTTCGTACCCCCCAGATTATCGCGCCACATATACTTATAAGAGCGTTGATGGGTTCGGGCGCGTGTTAAAATGCTCACGGAAAGGAAGCCACCTATCTAAACCAATGCGACCTAAACGGACCTTGTTGGCGGTACTACTTGCCGTGCTGGTGATCCTGTCAGTTTTCCTGGCCGGGTATGTACTGGGCCTGGTTCGAGCCCGGGATCCGAATCTGGGACTTGTCCGAGAAGCCTTGGCTGCGATGAACACCTACTCTCTCGATCCACTGCCGGACGAGCTCAGGCTGGAGCGGTCGATGATTCACGCAGCGATTGGTGCGCTGAATGATCCGTTCAGTGTTTACGTCGAACCTGCACAGCACGAGCTGCAAGCAGATGATTTAGCAGGAGAATTCGGCGGGATCGGCGCCCTGCTCACGATCGATGAAGATGGAAGAGTGTTGATCACTCCGCTCGCTAAGGGACCTGCTCAAGTCGCTGGGATCCAGCCCGGCAGCGTTCTTGTCTCGGTCGATCGCGTGCAGGTGCCACTGTTTCCAAGCCTTCCAGACCTGATCGCCAGCTTGCGCGGCCCGGAGGGGACTAAAGTCCACCTCGTTATCCGTGGGTCTGATGAAGTTGGCGGCACCCTTGAATATACACTCACGCGGGAGCGTTTCGACATACCATCTGTCTCAGCATTTCTCTCTCCGCTCGATCCCGCGCTTGGCGTGATCAAGCTTGTGCGGTTTGCTGAGACCTCACCAGCTGAGCTCGAGGCTGGTTACGACAGCTTGAGGGATCAGGGTATTCAGGCACTCGTGCTCGATCTGCGAGATAACGGAGGCGGTCTTCTTGACAGCACGGTAAGCATTGCCAGTTTTTTCCTGCCATCCGGGATCGTTCTGAAAGAGGAGCGAGTGGATCATCAACAAAAGGAATATCGGGTCGAGAAACCCGGCCGTGCGACGGATCTGCCTTTGGCGATTTTTATCAACGAGAACACCGCCAGCGCGGCCGAGGTGCTTGCGGCAGCTTTGCGCGAGAATAGGCGCGCCCTGCTCATCGGCAGCCAGACTTTTGGCAAGGGTACGGTCCAGGCCGTAGTTGAACTGAGCGATGGCTCCAGCCTGCATATCACAACCGCGCGCTGGTTGACACCAGAGGGTAAAACACTCGATGGAACGGGCCTTGTACCTGACTATCCCCTTGAGAGTGGCAGTGAATCGGGTCCCGATCCATACCTGACGCTCGCCCAGCACCTGCTGCTGCACGAAAGTGTAGGTCCATAATGGCTGGTTCGGATGTCAAGACCGTCGCGACCAACCGCAAGGCTTCCCACGATTACCTCCTTGAAGATCGTTTCGAAGCGGGAATCGTACTCACAGGGAGTGAGATAAAATCCATTCGTGCCCGCCAGGTCAGTTTGAAGGAATCACATGTCCAGATCGATTCGAGTGGCGCCTGGTTGGTGAACGCGCATATCGCTCCCTACGATCCAGCCAACCAATTCAATCATGACCCCCGTCGGCGAAGGAAACTGCTGCTTCACCGGCGGGAGATCGACAAGCTCTATGACGAGGTCCGTCAACGCGGTTACACGATCGTCCCGACACGACTGTATCTGAAGTCTGGGCTCGCGAAAGTTGAGATTGCATTGGCTAAAGGAAAACGAAAATACGATAAAAGGCGAGAATTGGCGAAAAAAGCAGCCGATCGGGAAATCGAGCGTGCTTTGTCGAGGAAGAAGCGCGGCAATGATTGAGGCGCGGTCAATTACAGCGGTGAACCATCTTCCACAGGATGAGAAAGAAGCTGTGTATAAGCGCTTCATCCCTCCCGAGCTTTTCGAGCGCTTTGACCTACCCGCGGATTTAACTGACAAAGACGGAAACAAGCTGTTAAAGCTACGCTGCCGCTCGGGCTCAACGGATGTTGTGGTTGACCTGCGGCACGAATTCGGAGCGGAGGATCCACTTCTCTTCGCTCATCTAACAGACACTATGAATGGTCAGATCCATGTTCTGCTGTATATTCTGAATGATCCCGCTTCGCCCCGTTTCGACGTCGACCGCCTTCCGGACGGTACGCCCACCGAATTCGGCAGCTTCCGCAGGAATATCCCGGAGGAGATCCGGGCGATGGAAGCGGGATTGGCTCCAGGGCAGGTACGCCGGGGGCTGCGTCTTTTAAGACATTCGATTTCAGCTTTTGAGCAGTTTGTCGTTTCGCTTGGGCACGAGGTGTACTTCGTCGATCCCCTTGCCTATCACAACGCGATTACCTTCGAAGGCTACGGCTTCCTTTACCAGCAGGGTCGTCGCAGGATGGAGCAGATCCATGTTGCCTTTAAACCCGGCGGTGAGCTCGCTTTGCGACTGGACGGTTCAACTCCGTTTCGGCAGCCTGAATATCGCACGTCGATCCGCGGTCGCAGCTGGGCGATCCACGACGGTATCCTCGGTGTTCCCTACTCCGATATCGTGATGTATAAAAAAGCAGGACAGGCAGGTAACGTGGACACATACCCAGGCGGCAGCTGGTGACCCCGCAGATTTCGCATAGCCTCTAATGATTTGAAGTGAAATGCAAAATGGATGTAATTATATTAATATGGCTATGCGCATTATCACTTGGCCGCCTGTGCTATAATTCTATCGAACTGGGGATGAATGGCTTCGACGGAGGTGGAGCGTCGCAAACTGCAAGCCGAGAGGCGCCGAACTCGTGAAATCAGCGCACACTCTAAGTGCCAAAAGCACTGACTACGCGGCTCTGCCCGTCGCTGCCTAAGCAGTTACGCGCATAGCTCGGTCTCGCTAAGGGACCCGTCCGTATGTCGCCTCACACCTCCGGCGTCGTGCAGGACGACAAAAAGGAGGCGTTGCAGCAAAGCCCGCCACGCGCTTTGCCTAAG
>JARRJK010000161.1:0-4559 GCA_037379555.1 Anaerolineales bacterium
TCGATCGATTACATGTGTTTTCCCGAGCTCGATTCCCCGAGCATATTCGCCCGCCTGCTCGATCATGATCAAGGTGGATACTTTCTGCTCGCCCCCGAACTGGAAGACGCCCATAAAAAGCAGATCTACCTCAGCGATACGGCTATCCTGTTCTCGCGCTTCTTGTCAGAAGAAGGTGTATCGGAGGTCTCCGACTTCATGCCGGTTGAAGACGTCAGCATCCAGCATAATCTGGTGCGGCGAATCAAATGCGTGCGGGGCGAAATGGATTGCCGTATGATCTGCAAACCCGCTTTCGACTACGGCCGGGTCTCACACCGCATCAAAATCGAAAATGACACAGCACTCTTCATTCCGGAAGACGAGTCGCTCCCTGGACTTCGCCTGCGGGCTGAAGTCCCGCTCGAGATCGAAGACAACGCGGTAGTTGCCCACTTCCACCTCACACCCGGCAAGAGCGCCGCATTTGTGCTCGAGGAGGCTGTGCCGGACGAAGAATCGCATTCACGCATTCCCGATTTCATCTCCAGCGCGTTCAAGGACACGGTCAATTACTGGCACCGCTGGGTTGGCCAGACCCAATACCAGGGCCGCTGGCGGGAGCAGGTCAATCGCTCGGCGCTCACACTCAAGCTGCTCACCAGCCAGGAGTTCGGATCGATCGCTGCCGCCGGCACATTCGGGCTTCCCGAAGAGATCGGGGGTGAGCGGAACTGGGATTATCGCTACACCTGGATACGCGACGCTTCCTTCACGTTATATGGCCTGATCCGGCTGGGCTACACCTCTGAAGCCGGCGATTTCATGGGCTGGCTTGAGAAGCGCTGCACCGAGCTCAATCCGGATGGATCGCTGCAGATCATGTACGGATTGGACGGGCGGCATGAACTTGACGAGACAGCCCTCGATCATTGGGAGGGTTATCGTAATTCAAAACCTGTGCGCATCGGAAATGCCGCCTACAAGCAGCTTCAACTCGATATATACGGTGAACTGATGGATTCGGTGTATCTGTACAACAAGTATGGCGAGCCGATCTCGCACGACCTGTGGCACAACCTGATCCGGCTGCTCAACTGGCTCAGCGAGAATTGGAATCAACCCGACGAAGGCATCTGGGAAATCCGGGGAGGCAAGCAGCATTTCCTGTTCTCCCGGCTGATGTGCTGGGTGGCGATTGATCGCGGGATCCGCCTGGCGGAGAAGCGCTCTCTCCCCGCCCCGCTCGAACAGTGGCACAAGGTGCGGGATGAAATTTATCGAGATATCCACACCAACTTTTGGAATCCAGACGAGGGAGCGTTTGTACAGCATCTCGGAACCAAAGCCCTCGATGCTTCAAGCCTGTTGATGCCGCTGGTTAAGTTCATCAGCCCGGTTGACCCGCGCTGGCTTTCACACCTCGAAGCTGTCGACCGGCACCTGGTCTATGATTCTCTTGTGTATCGCTACGATCTGGAAGTCGCTGCCCATAACGGCCTGATGGGCGAAGAAGGCACATTCAGCATGTGTACCTTCTGGTACGTTGAATGCCTGGCCCGGGCAGGCGACCTGGACAAAGCTCGCTTCTACTTCGAGAAAATGATCGGATACGCCAACCACCTGGGGTTGTATGCGGAAGAACTCAGCCCGCGCGGTGAGCACCTGGGGAATTTCCCGCAGGCGTTCACTCATCTGGCACTGATCAGCGCCGCATTCGAGATCAATCGCCGTCTCAACCGGGCAGGGTGGCGCGGCTGATCGCTCTGGCTGAACCAGGATCCGCTTGCCTCGGCGGATACAGGGCACAGCGTTCGAGGTAACTCATCTTTCTACGAAAGGATGTACTCATTGGGCGTCCAACCGGCAGAGCTTATCCTGTGGGAAGACGAAACGCTGGTCGTGGTCAACAAGCCCGCCGGTTTGCTCAGCCTGCCGGATGGGTACGATCCAGCCAAGCCACATCTGCGCAGCGTGCTTGAATCGGAAACAGGCAGGTTGTGGATCGTACACAGGCTGGACCGTGAGACAAGCGGTGTACTCGTCCTGGCGAGAACGCCTGCTGCACACCGGGAATTGAACCTGCAACTCGACCGGGGTGAGTTTGAAAAAGTCTACCTTGCCATCCTGTCCGGCCAGCCCGGCTGGAGCTCACTCCGGCTTGAGCTGCCGCTGAAAGTGGATGGTGACCGCCGCCACAGAACGGTGCCGGACCCTCTTGGTGGAAAACCAGCTCGAACGGATTTTCAAGTACTTGCCTGCCACTCTGACTACGCATGGGCCGAGGCCATCCTGCACACAGGAAGAACTCACCAGATACGAGCCCATGCCGCTGCTCTGGGTCACCCGCTTCTCGGTGACCGGCTATACGCACACGGCATGGATGTGGAGCATCCCACAATCGAGCGGCTCGGGCTGCATGCGCTCCAACTAAGCTTCTTCCATCCCATCCACAAGGAAAGACTGGTTTTCACAGCACCCTACCCTGCAGACCTCGCCTCGTTATTTTCCCCCTCAACGCTGCAGGATGTGCTGAGTCAGTCGAATGTGCCTTGGACGGTGCAGTGATTTCTGATAGGATTGATCCTTATTGGCATATCATCAGTATCATCATGGAAGGAAACCTTACAGGCGCGCCTGGAAGCAGCTCCATCCGTAGCGCCCGGTGCATTACCACCCACCCTAAACCAAAGCTGGCACTGATCTCAAATCAAGCCATCTTCGGGCATGACAGCACCTTCAAGGAGGTCGTTTGAACGTAATCGAAGTCCGCGATCTGCGGCGAGTGTACAAATCCGTCATTGGCATCATCCGGCGTCGAACCAAGGAAGTCGTTGCTGTAGATGGCATCAGCTTCGATGTGCACCAGGGGGAGCTTTTCGGCTTGCTGGGACCCAACGGCGCTGGGAAAACCACGACCGTGAAGATGCTCACCACCCTTCTCATCCCGAACGGCGGTTCAGCCAGTGTGTTCGGCCTGGATATCGTTTCCCAGGCAAATGAGATTCGCGCCCGCATAGGTTTCATCTTCGGCGGTGAGCGCGGCCTGTACTGGCGGCTATCCGGCGTTGACAATCTGCGCTATTTCGCAAGCCTCTATCATGTGGATCCGGATATCACCAAACAGCGCATCCCATACCTGCTCGAAATGGTTGGCCTATCCGATCGCGGCCAGGAAAAGGTTGAGGGCTACTCGCGCGGCATGAAACAGCGCCTGCATATCGCCCGCACCCTGCTCCATGATCCGGAGGTGCTCTTCCTCGACGAGCCCACGATGGGGCTTGACCCCGTGGGCGCGCGCGAGCTGCGCCAGGTTATTCGAAATCTACAGGCCGAACAAAAAACCATCCTGCTCACGACCCACTATATGTTTGAGGCCGACTCACTCTGCCAGCGGATTGCCGTTATCGATCAGGGCAAGATTGTCGCACTTGACACGCCCAATGCGCTCAAAAACCTGGTCAGTGACCTCTCGGTTGTGGAAGTGGAGGTGTTCGGCGTTCCCGAAGATCTGCTCGAGCGCGTGCGGGCTTTGCCGTTCGTCGATACGATCTCGGTCGAGGATCAAGATCAGCGGCAATCGCTTCACGTGCACACGAAGATTGGCTCAGAGGCCGTTCCTACGCTGATGAACACCCTGAACACAGTGCGTGTTGGGCGGGTAGTCGTTCGAGAGCCAACGCTGGAGGATGCTTACGTCCGCCTTGTGGGAGGCAACGTGTGATGCGAAGGAAATGGACGGCTTATTTCCGGGCCGCGATTTCGGCGTTCGAGATGGCGCTCCGTCAAAATGTGATGGATGGCTTCATCATCTTCACCGTACTCATCCAACCGCTCCTGATCGCGCTGCTCGCGCTCTGGATGCTCCGTGCTGAAGGCGGCGAGAAGGCCATCTTCGTCATCGTTGGCAGCGGTATGACCGGTTTGTGGAGCAGCCTGCTCTTCATCAGCGGGAACAGCATCACCCGCGAGCGCTGGAGTGGAACGCTGGAACTGCTTGTGGGTCAGCCGACCCCAATCCCGGTGATCATTTTCGGAAAAAACCTCGCCCATGTGATGCAATCGCTGGGATCGATGATCGTCGCTTATTTGCTCTCATCGGTCCTGTTTGGTTTCCAGCTCGACCTGCAGCACCCGCTTCTTTTCATCGTTTCCCTGCTGTTGACCGTGATGGCTTTCGTCTCCTTCGGCTTGATCATCGCCCCGGTATTCATCATGAACCCCGGGGTGCAGGGCTGGCAGAACGCTATGGAGTTCCCGGTCTACATCCTGAGCGGTTTCCTTTTTCCGATCGCACTTCTACCCGGCTGGACGACACCGCTAAGCTACTTCCTGGCTCCATACTGGGCGGCGCGTGCACTCCACGGCACAACCAGCGCAGGCAGTGCGGTACCTGAAATTTTGTTCTCGTTAGGCATGTTGATCCTGTTCAGCGCGATCTACCTCGCCCTGTCTTCGTACCTCTTCCGGAAGATGCTGGTCAAGACCCGCGAAGACGCGACGCTGGGATTCCAGTAGGCCTGAAGCGGAGCCGACATCATGACCTATGTGCTGAAAAATGTGCGCATCTTCTTCCAGGG
>JARRJK010000162.1:0-4453 GCA_037379555.1 Anaerolineales bacterium
CTGCTGGACGGCGTCATCGACATCTACATGCCAGATATGAAATACAGCCGGGCAACCTTTGTCTTTCAGGCGGGAAAGCTGCTTGAGACTGCCTTGGGGTATTTCGGGGCAAGGTAGTCGAATGAGAGTCAAGAAGTAGCGGGGCGTGAGACCTGTCACGCCCCGCTTTTTTTCGGAAAGTTCTGCTCGGTAGAGATTTGAACTAGGGAACGGTCACCGTACAGCCCGGCACGGAATCCACCGTCTTGCTGCTTTCGGTGAGTGAGGTTCCATCCCAGGCATGCTCGCTTGTCGTCCATTCGCAAGGCTGGAGCGGACCATCTCCAACCGTGCCCAGCTTGGTCGCTCTACGGAAGATCAGGCGGTCATCGACCACACTCCACTCCCCATAATCTCCCTGCATCGAATAAACCTGGATCAAGCCCGAGCCCTGCCATTTCAGGGCTGTCAGGTCCATCGTGACTTGCGGGTTGGAATTACGGACGGCGATCACGAGCAACTGCTGGCAGCCTCCAAACGTGTATAAGCCAGAGTCGTCGGTAATTTGGCGCAGGTTGGGATCACCGGCCGAGTTGTTCCAGATGTTGATCCAGTTGCTGCCATCCCAGCGGTCAACGGATATGACCCTGCCCGTTGCTCCGGTGTCGGTAATCCGTACCCGCTGGTATGTCCCATCGCAGTTGAATGAGACGCCCTCGGGAGGCGGTGTATTGGTCGCCGTTGGAGGTGGCAGGGTGGGCGCGCCCGGTGGAAGGGGGACATCTCCCGGCGCTCCATACCAGTCGCAGATGTCGATGCCGGTCGTGGTGCTTGCGGGCTCCACTGTGAAGGGCAGCAGGTTGTGGTTGTCGCATTCGACGCTGAGGCCGCAGGGGACGGCCTGTGAATAGGAGCCGCCAATGGCAAAATCCTCATCCCGCCACGCATACGCGACGTAGATGGCCGGTGGAAGCTGGGTTTCGTAGGTGCCGGTTCCATCGGTGTGGGGGGCGGAGATCACAGTGCCGCTTGAGATATCCTCGAAGTAAAGCGTCATCTCCGGCAGTGGGGGTTCTGAAGGGAAGCATACCTTGCCGGTCACCACGCCTTCAGCCGGTGTGGGTGTGGCCGTGTCCGTTGGTGGGACTCCGGCGGTCAGCGTCGATGCGACGGAGGTGGCGAGTGTATCTTCACTTACCGAAGGTTGGGATTGGCACGATGCAATCAGCCCTGCAGTCAAGATGATTGAAATCAGCGTGACCCGTGTCTTCATATTCGGCTCATGGGTGGTCATCTCTGATTCTCCCGTGATGTGAACATCTTCATAACCACGAAGGCTCCTGATAGGTCCCGAAAACCTCTCGCATCACATCGATAATCTCCCCCAGCGTGGCATAACTGCGCACCGCGTCAAGGATAAACGGCATCGTATTTTCGGTTCCCTGGCAGGCGATCCGCAGGCGGTCCAGGGCCTGTCCGACCGCGCCTCCGTCGCGGTCCGCCCGCAGGGTTTTGAGCCGGGCAGCCTGGCGCTCGTAGCCCGCGGGATCCATCTCCAGGAGCGGAATTTTCAGCGGCGCCTCATCCTGGAAGGCGTTCACACCCACGATGTAGCGGTCGCCCTGATCGATCTCGCGCTGGTAGCGGTAGGCGGATTCCTGAATCTCACGCTGAAAGAATCCGACCTCGATCGCGGGCAGCACACCGCCCAAATCCTCGATCTTTCGCAGGTAATCACGCGCCTGCGTTTCGAGCCGGTTGGTCGTCGCTTCGACGAAGTACGAGCCGCCGAGTGGATCGACGTTATTCGCCACGCCTGATTCCTCGGCTAGGATTTGCTGCGTGCGCAGGGCAACCGTAACGGCGTGCTCGGAAGGCAGCGCCAGTGCTTCGTCCATGGAGTTGGTATGGAGCGATTGCGTGCCACCAAGAACCGCGGCCAGGGCCTGGATCGCCACGCGAACGATGTTATTCTCGGGCTGCTGGGCCGTGAGGCTGACGCCGGCTGTCTGGGTGTGGAAACGCATCAGCCAGGAGCGGTCGTTCTCCGCACCAAAGGTGTTGCGCATCTCATGGGCCCAAATACGCCGGGCAGCGCGGTACTTGCCGATTTCCTCAAAGAAATCATTGTGGGCGTTGAAAAAGAATGATAGGCGGGGGGCGAATTGATCGATACTCAGTCCGCGATCCAGCGCCCAGCGGACGTATTCAAGCCCATCGGCGAGCGTGAAAGCCAGTTCCTGCGCTGCAGTCGATCCGGCTTCGCGTATGTGGTAGCCGGAAATCGAGATCGTGTTCCACTGCGGCAGCTGCTCCGTGCCGTGCTCGATCGTATCCACCACCAGCCGCATCGAAGGCTTTGGTGGGAAGATGTACTCCTTCTGAGCGATGTACTCCTTCAGGATGTCGTTCTGCGTGGTGCCCCGCAGCTGGTCGGGCCGGACACCCTGCTTTTCGGCTGTGGCGATATACATGGCCCAGATCACGGCCGCCGGGGAGTTGATGGTCATGCTCGTCGAGACCTTTTCAAGCGGTATATCCTTGAGCAGGACCTCCATATCTTGCAGTGAGGAGACAGCGACCCCGCATTTCCCGAACTCGCCCAGCGCTTCCGGGGCGTCTGTGTCGTAGCCCATCAAGGTTGGCAGATCGAAGGCGATGGAGAGTCCGGTCTGACCCTGATCGAGGAGGTATTTGAAGCGCTCGTTGGTCTCTTCTGCCGTGCCAAAGCCGGCGAACATGCGTTTCGTCCAGGGCCGGCCGCGGTAGAGCGTCGGATGGATCCCGCGCGTGTAGGGGAACTCGCCCGGTAAGCCCAGGTCCTGCAGGTAGTCCATCTGTTCGATATCAAGCGGTGTGTAGAGACGTTTGACCGGGTCCGAGGAGGTCGTGATGAAGCTCTCTTTGCGCTCAGGGAAGCGGCTCAATGTCTGCTGGAGCGTAGTTTCCTCCCATTGCTCGAGCGCCTTACGCAGCGCTGCCAGCATTTCAGCATCGAACATACGTTCCTCCCGTGGCGGATCTGTAGCCGCGAGGATTATAGCATGCGGACATGAGGCCGATATGGTCTGGCTAAAGGTGAAATAGGCAGCTTGCAGATGGCTTACAGAGCGCGCACCTGGGCTTCAAGCTGTGGCACAATCAATGTGGCAAGGGCGCATCGATGGATTTCCGGGAGACATGCGCCGGGAGGAAGTAATGGATAAGACGAAGCGGAACGCGATTTTGCTGATCGGCCTGGCCTGGCCTGCCGTGGGGCTGGGATTTATGGCACTCCATTTCAATTGGCTGCCCTCCGGTCTGAGCCTGCTCGCAGAGACGCTGGGGTTGGTCCTGGCGGGGATGTTGAGCGGGGTGATATTTCTGACCGTGCGCCGAATTTTCGAGGACAGCGCAGGCTCGATCCTTGTCAATGTCGGGTATATTCTCTTTGCCCCTATCGCGATCATGACGGCGCTGATCGCACCCGGTATGGGTGAGGAGTATGGCTCACCGCTCTCCTTCGTCCTCGTCTCGCCATTGATGATCGTGATGTACAGCAGCGCTGCAATGGCCGCCGGCATGGGGCTGACGGCGTGCCTGGGGATTGTCACTAAGATCCTTTCCGAGCGGTTTGAGTCAAGCCCGGAGCAGGCTGCCGAGACGGTACATATCAATTCGTAGGAAATGGCTCCTCCCGGCCATGAGCCCAACCCCGCCAGTCGGCGGGGTTGGCGCGTTAACCGGGGCGGTGTAGACTCTCCCACCACCTGTCATCATCCTTTGGGGAGTGCGTGTCATGTCGAAGCCAGGAACAGAGCTCAGCCGGGGTGCCCGCCGCGTCCAGGAGGCGCTCGACGCTCAGGGGGTACAGCTGCAGGTGCGTGAGCTGCCGCAGAGCACCCGCACCGCACTCGATGCGGCACAGGCCGTTGGCTGCTCCGTGGGACAGATCGCGAAATCGCTCGTGCTGATCGCCAGGAATAGCCAGCAGCCCATACTGGCGGTCGTCAGCGGTTCGAACCGTCTCGATGAGCGGAAGCTTGCCGAGCGCGTGGGGGAGCCTGTGCGAATGGCCTCGGCCGATGAAGTAAGGCAGGCAACGGGATTTGCGATTGGCGGCGTCCCGCCGGTTGGTCACGCAGCAGTGCTGCGCACATTCATTGATGCCGAATTATTGCAATATGACACCGTTTGGGCTGCAGCGGGCACTCCACGTGCGGTCTTTCAGCTCAGTCCGGCTGAGCTCACGCGCATCACGGGCGGCGAGGTAGTTACGATCGCCTGACAGCCGCTAGTTGGTGGGAGAGTCCCCATTGGGTCTTAATCCGCGCAGGAAACCGAGCACACCGGCCGCCACAACCTGACCCTGGGTCAGGGCGCGGTCGGCCAAGCCGCGCGCCCGTGCGAGACGGATTTCCGGCTCCTGTGGTGACACTTCATAGAGTTCGATCAGTACCCCGTGCGTGCTCCTTGGATGGAGAAAAGCAATCCG
>JARRJK010000163.1:0-8498 GCA_037379555.1 Anaerolineales bacterium
TCAAGGACTGCCAGCCGGCCGAGCGGGCGTCCGGAATTCGAACGCGCCAGGAAGAATGCTGCCTCCGAGTGACGATAAAACGGATTGCGCTTCCGATCGAACCAGCGCCTGGCATTCATCGCGAGTGGAGGCACCCACTGTGAACAGTCAGCATAGATTCGGAATGGAAGTTCGAGAAACTCGCCGATCCCTTGCTTTGATTTCTCGTCAAGTTGAGCTATCTGCATTGATCATCTCCTGCCTGAGCTCATCCTGTTCCGAGGGCTTCACTTGGGGCAGATCCGGGTGGAGTATACTCCAGGAACCATCAGCCCGGCTGCAAACAGCCTGGAGGGAAGCATGACAGACAAAGAAAAGCCAGGGGACGAATTAAAGCAGGAATTTGAGAAGCTGGGCCGGAACCTGCGGATGTTGATCCAGGGCGCCTGGGAAAGTGAGAAGCGCAAACAGGCCAGCCAGGAGGTTGAGCGAGGGCTGAACGAGGTTGGCAATGCGCTCTCGAATGCAGCAACTCAGCTCACGCAGGAACCGGCTGCACGCAAACTGCAGGAAGAAGTCGACCAGCTCGCTGAGCGCGTTCGGAGCGGGGAGCTGGCTGAAAAAGCCCGTTCCGAGTTGATCGAGGCCCTGCAAGGGGTGAATGAACGGCTGAACGACCTCGTGGACCAATTAGAGCAAGACACAGAGCGCGATCAGCAGGATGGCGTGGAAAGACCGTAGTTGACCTGGCGTCCATCCGGCAAGGCAGGTCCATGCTCCGGTCCACCGGTCCCATTTTGATGAGCCCGGCCAGGCATGTGCGTCTCCATCTGAAAGCCTGCCTGCGTGCCTGCTCGCGATCGGAAATTCATCCGTAAATCCGTAAGTACTCCTGATCTACCGGCAGAGAGCCGGCGTTGAAACGATCTCTCTCGCCGTCTGAATACCATTCCACCGCTTGAAGGGAGGAAACGATGGATGTATTGGGCTTGACAACATCGGATTGGATCGAACTGGGTTGGTCGGTTCTGGCAGTGCTGCTGACCGCGCTGCTCGGATACCGGCTGATCCGCTGGATCCTCAGGCGTGTGCTTGGCATCATCACGAGCCGCACCAGCAACGAGTTGGATAACCAGCTGCTATCCGGATTGAGCTTCCCCTCGTACTTCTTGGTCCTTGTCCTTGTGACACAGTTCGTGGTAGAGAGATTGAGTTTCCTTCCACAACGGTGGGCGCCCACGATCGATGATGTTTTCTACGCGCTCTATGCCCTCGTGATCTTCAGTATGCTCTGGCGATCCGTGCATATCCTGATGAGCTGGTATGCACAGGAGGTTGCTCCGCACACGGACACCCACCTCGATGAGCAGATGGTCCCCTTCTTTCGCAGGCTGGCTCTGATCGCGCTGCTGCTCATTTTCACGATCGTTCTGCTGAGCCATTACAAGGTGGACGTGAGTGGGCTGGTCGCCACCCTGGGAGTCGGCTCGCTCGCCGTTGCACTGGCGGCGAAAGAAACCCTTTCCGATACCCTGGCTGGTTTCGTCATCATGGTCGATCGACCATTCCGCATCGGGGACCGGATCGAAATCCAGGATCTGAGTACCTGGGGGGACGTCGTGGATATCGGGCTGCGGAGCTCACGTATCCGCACGCGTGACAACCGCATGGTCATCATCCCCAACTCGATCATCGGGAAGAGCTTGATCGTCAATCACGCTTACCCTAATACCGAATACCGTATTGAGATCCATATCGGAGTCGACTACGGCGTCGATATCGAACAAGCGCGCCGCAGCTTGATTGAGGCTGTCTCAAGTGTCAAAGGGGTGTTGTCCGATCACCCGGTTGAAGCGCTGTTCCTTGAGTTTGGGGATTCAGCTTTGATCTTCAGAGTGCGCTGGTGGATCGAGTCGTATGTTGATACCCGGCGCATGTTCGACAAAGTCAACACGGCTATTTACCATCGCCTGAAGCAGGACGGAATCGGCATCCCGTATCCTCAGCGGGTTCTGCACCATCAGTTCGATTCACAATCCCGGCCGCTGCAGCTCGAACGGGTCAACCGGCCTGGATAAGAGGGATCCTCGGAAAGAGCCTGAGAGTCAGGTTGCGAGCAAAACGATCAGGCGCGCTGGTCCATGGACGCCGATTGTAAGTGTCATTTCAATATCAGCTGTGCGGGATGGGCCGCTGATGAGTGTTAGTGAGTCCCCGGCTTGCAGCCTTTCCTATCCACCTATGCGCAGCCGATACGACAAGGTCCGGTGGAGATATGGATTGGCTGCAACTTCCATGAGCGTGCCGCTATGGTGTCCTGTTTTGAAGCATTATTTTCTGCGGTTTCCCGGATTTCACGCAGTTCCGATGCTGGCGAACATCAGACGAGAATTCATGCAAACGGGGTGAGAAATGCCAGCGTGTAGCTTTCTTCGTCATTCAGGATGACCTCGATATAGTGCTTGGGTCGAAAATCCTCAACGGAGATGAGCTTTAAGACCGCAGCAAGTGTATCGCTCATGTCGATCCATTCCCTCGCCCGGTTAGGGGTTTGCTGGAAGAACTCCCGGTTGTAGATCGTGTCCTCCCGGTCCAGGTCGATGGCGATCGGGTAAATTTGGGCTTCCATCAGGTCGTGGAAGAAATGGGTTCCAAAAGAAGGTTCTGGTGCAGGTCCAATAACCTTGCCGGAGAGCTCAACCAGGGCGTCTCCATTGCAGATATCCGCGTAGGCGACGAAGACTCCCAGGTCGGAATTTACCGTGCCCCACCTGCCAGGTCCGACATACAGGAAATTCTGACCCTCCATGGCTCCATTAAGCTGCCCGATGGCGCGCGTCAGTTCACTGCGGCTTGCACTGTCTGGTAACTCGAAGTAGGCCTCCGGATCAATGTAGAGCACATAGTCGATCCGCGGGATGTATCCCTGCTGGACGATAGAATGCGAGGAGAAAACAATATCCTTTTCAGGGATGTCGTGCGGCATACGAGCTCGGATTGTAGTCTGCAGTCGAGGCAGCGGACGACATTGGAGCAGAGAGATCTTCACCTCCGGAGGTGATTTGCTCGGGTCGGGGATGTGGGCCGTAAATTCAACATCGACCGGGGAGTCCCATTTCTCTTCCAGGATGCTCAGAAGTTCAGAAAGATGCTTGGGAAACTCGGTGCGACCGAGCAGTTCGTCGAAAGTGATCGCGGCCTTCGGAATATCATCTGGAGAGATCAGGCTGCGGGGCGTGCTCAAATAGCCGTCCTGGTTGACCTGCACAAGCTGACGCAGTTCCGGATAGCGTGGAGTGAGAACCTGCTGGACGGGAAGGGTTCTGAACTCATTTTCTTCCAGATCGATCAGGTCCACGAATTTCTGAGAGAAATGCATGATCGACCGTGGATCATCATCCGGCTGCAGCGTTGGGTGGCTCAGTGCCACCAGGCGGGGATAGTCGTCTCCGACTCGTTCGACGGCCCGCGTACCCAATCCCCAAACCAACCGGGCAAACCCGTCTTCCCGCCTGATTTGAGGGTTCCATCGGTAAAGGTTTTGGCTGAACGCGACACCAGCTGCGAAGGGAAAATAGTAGTTCTGCCAGGCATCTCCCTGTACGACCTGGATCAGCACAGCCATTCGCTCGTCATAATCCTGTAAACCTCTCCTGCGCCGGTATAGCAAGGCCTGCGGTTTGAAGGTGCTGGCGTAGGTTTGAGCGACGGCATGGGTCAGCTGACGGAGATTCTCTTCGGGAGTGCCCTGATTAGGACAGAAATAGCTGTCGTACTTGCCCGCAAAAGTCGTTCCCAGGCTGTCCTCGAGCTGGCTGGAGGAGCGGACGATCAAGGGCTGCGGCCCCAATTGATTGAGTAATTCCTGGAGTTCGCTCCGTATCTCGGGCGGAAATTCGCCCTCCAGACATTCTTGTTTGATACGAGGGTACTCAGCCTGGATCTGATCCTCCGGCTTGTATTTCTGATCACTCCAATGCATCAGCCCGTTCATCGCCATGAAGATGTACATCAGGTCGGAGCCGAGAAAGAAGGATTCCGGGATGCGGATCGCGGACTTGACGTCTTCGCTGGCAACCTCGTTCAAGATTCTGCCGGCCAGCAGCATGCCGGCGGATTTACCGCCGATCCGGCCGAATCCAAGCCTGCGGCTGTAGATATCCGCCAGATCGCTGACGGTAAACCAATCGCGAGCGATGTTGATGTAATCCAGTTGATCGCTGATGATGCGTCGGATCAGCGTCACTTTGAGTTCGAGAAGGTGATGCTCGAGATCCCTGCGGTCTTCTGGTGCAAGATTTTCGATACTCAATGCATGTTGGAGGAGTCGCGATTCAGGAATCAGTTCAGGATCGAAAGTATCGGGCAGTTCATAGCCTGGGAGGCGTTCCCTCACGTGCAGCCAGGCCAGGGGTCCATATCTCCGTCGATCGCATATACTCGTTGGGTATCAGCAGCCCGAAACCACGACCCTCTTGGACATCGTGATCGTCCACCATTTCAACATCCAGCGTGAAACAGTCAGGCGAGGCCTTTGGGCATCCGAGTTTCCGCTTGCTTTCTGCCAGAAATTTCTCCAGAGTGTCTGTCAGCGCCCGCAGGGCCGCGCTTTTTCTTTCAACCCAGGCGACCAGATGTATCCCGCTGTGCCCGGGAATCAGGGCCTGCTCCTTATCGAGCACTTCGCATCGGTGGATGGATTTAATCGAACCGGCGACCTCGCCCAGGTAAGCGCTGATTTCACCAACCAGGGCATCTGTTACGCAGATACAGTGTTCGCACTGGCCTCGAATCAAGGCCTGGCGGACGCGGTGTTCATCGCCTGCAAAGTGCGTGTTCGCACATGCGGCGATCGCCCGCTCGACCATCTTGTCGGTAAGATCTTGATCTATCTGAACGCCCATTGGATGCTTGATGTTAACCTCCGTGAGCGGTCCGGTTTTCGCCAGGCCATGGATACGGAGGCTTGGCATGGAAGCCACCCGGAAGGGTGACTTCCATGCTTATTTCGCGATGAGTTGCTGTAGGCAGCTAAACCGCTCCATAGGCGAGCATGGCATTCGCGACCTTGATGAAACCGGCGATATTGGCTCCCAGGAGATAGTCACCCGGTCGGCCGTAAGTCTCGGCCGCTTCAAGGCTGGCCTTGTGGATGCTCTTCATGATGCCATGCAAGCGCTGGTCGACTTCCTCGCGCGTCCATGAGAGGCGCATGCTGTTCTGTGACATCTCAAGCCCGGAGGTAGCGACTCCGCCGGCATTTGCGGCCTTGGCCGGACCGTAGAGAACATTGTTTTCCTGGTAGATCTTGATCGCGTCCAGCGTGGAAGGCATGTTGGCGCCCTCCGAGACGCAGATGCAGCCGTTCTTCACCATGGCTTGAGCGTGATCGCCGTCGATCTCGTTCTCGGTCGCGGAGGGGAAGGCCAGGTCGACCTTGAGTCCCTGTTCCTTGATCACATCCCAGACGCTCTTGTTTTCGTAGTACTTCACGCCCTTGAACTCGTCGGCGTACTCCTTGATCCGCCCGCGGCGGATGTTCTTCAATTCGAGAACGTAATCCAGCTTCTTGCGATCGATCCCGGCCTCGTCGACGATCGTGCCGTTTGAATCGGAGAGCGTGACGCACTTTCCGCCCAGATCGAGTACTTTCTCGACGGTGTACTGCGCTACGTTGCCCGAAGCGCTGACTGCAGCCACCTTGCCTTTGATCTCCTCATCTCGCGTGGCCAGCATTTCTGCCGCGAAGTAAACCGCACCGTATCCCGTTGCTTCTGGACGTATCAAGCTGCCCCCGTACTCGAGGCCCTTACCGGTGAGCACGCACGCGTTGTTGTTGACGATCTTTTTATAGAAGCCGTAAAGATAGCCGATCTCTCGCCCTCCGACACCGATATCCCCGGCCGGAACGTCAGTGTCCGGCCCGATATGACGGAAGAGTTCGCTCATAAAGGCCTGGCAGAAGCTCATCACCTCGTTATCGGATTTCCCCTTTGGATCGAAATCCGATCCGCCTTTCCCGCCGCCCATGGGTAGCGTGGTCAGGGAGTTCTTGAAGATCTGCTCGAAGCCCAGGAACTTGATGATCCCGAGATTGACCGAAGGGTGGAACCGCAGTCCGCCTTTGTAGGGGCCGATTGCATTATTGAACTGGACGCGGAAGCCGCGATTGATCTGTATCTCGCCTCGATCATCCACCCACGGCACCCGGAACATGACCACGCGATCAGGGATGACAATGCGGTGGTAGATCTTGGCTTTGACGAATTCAGGGTGTTTGTCGACGGTGGGTTTGAGTGTGGAGAGGACCTCTTTCACTGCCTGGTGGAACTCAGGTTGGCCGGCGTCCTTTTCCTCAACCATGGCGATGACGTCATCGATCACAGACATATTATTCTCCTTCGTTTCGTAGGCTTGGCCGGATGTAAAGTCCCTCGCTTGGTCTGCACTATGGACAATGTAGCATGCGGCTCGTGAAGAACCCATTGGAAAGGACTGCCCGGGTATAAAAAAGACATGAAAATGCAGCCTGCCGTGCCCCCAGCACGCCTTCAAGGAGCAGGTATCGAGGCCGTTGCGGGCATTGATGGAATCCGGATGACGTGCTGGGATCCCATCTGTTGAGGTGAATTTGAAACTCGCTGACGACGGGCGGACGGAGGGGTGGATTTATGCATCCGTCCTGCGGGGGTTGGCGGTTGGGCAGGATGGGCTCAGCTGGGCTCGGTGAGGATGGCCAAAGCCTGCTCTGTCTCGGTATTCATCAAGATCTGCAGGATGAGCCCATGGGTGATGGCGGGAAGATTGAGGACCCGGACGACTCCCGCCAGATCCCGGTACTCTGGCAGCAGCTCGCTGAGGCTGTTTGGTTGAGACAGGAGGAACTCCTCGTTGAAATGGATCTCAGGGGCATCGGGATACAGCGGGAGATAATGAATCGAAGCTTCCACCAGATCCTGGAAGAAGTGGGTGCCGAACGATGGCTCGGGAGCGTAATCATCCTGCTGGCGAGCGATTTCGATCAGCATGGCGGTGTTGCTGATATCGGAGTACCCGACGTTCACGCCCAGGCGGATGTCACCGCGGCTGCCCCAACGGCCGGGTCCCATCAAGACGAACTTCCGCTTGGGTAGCACTCGGTTCAATTGCCCGATAATGCGTCCCACATTTAGAAAATCCTGATGGTCCTTCAGTCCAGCGTACCGCCGGGGATCGACATACACGATATGCGTGATTTCCGGCAAACCCCCATTCGATACGAAGCGGTCCGCGGAGAAGATGATCTGATCCTCGGGCACATCAGTCGGGATCACCGCAGGTGGGCTTTCCACCCTGGAGCTTTGTGCCCGGCATTGGAGCAGGTAGAAATCGGTCCCATCATGAGCAAACTCGATGTCAATGGGATGCTGATAGACCTGCTCGAGCCGCGTGAGGATGGCCGTAATTTGCTCGAGGAAATCGGAACGCTTAAAGAGGCCCTCGAAGGTCACGACATAATCGTCCCGGTCGAAGCCCGTGCCGAGAGGGAAGGGCTCGCGGAAGTGATCACCCTCCAGAATGGAAACGAGATGATTGGCCAGAGGGAAATCCCCGCCATGAGTGGATAGGAATTCTTGAACCCCCACGGTTTCGAAGCGGCGGGTCTTTAGATTGATCAAATCTATCTTTTTGGGCGAATAGCGCAGGATTTCGTCGGCTGCTGAGTTCACCCGCAATCCCGGTTGACCTGGCGCGATGAGCACGGGGTAGTCGTCGGTCAGCCGGTCAACAGCGCGTGTTCCCAGGCCGGGGACCAGTCGGATCAGTCCATCCTCCCGCTTAATGCGGCTTGACCAGCGGAAGTTGTTATGACTGAAGGCCACCCCGGCAAATGATGGCAGGTAGTAATCACCGACCCGCGTTCCAACGACTTCCTGGATCAGGATCCCCAACTCCTCGTGAGAGTCAATCAAGCCGTGCTCGATACGGTACTCGATGGGATCAGGGCTGAACAGCGAAGCGAAAACCTCGTTGATGGCGTCGACCAGTGCGGCCAGGCGTTCTTCTTTCGTTCCCTGATTGGCGATGAACAAGCTTTTATATTTCCCGGCGAATACGGCTCCGGTCCGATCCTCAAGTAAGCTTGAGGATCGGACGATGAGGGGGATATTCTTGAAATCGTCCAACGCGAGCGATAGATCACAAAGGACATCCGGCGGGAGTGGGGAGTTCTTGAACAGCTGAATGATGAAGGGGTACTCCTGCCGTACTTGATTGAGGTCCCGGTACTTTTGTTCGATGATATCTTCCAGATCGTTGTAGCTCATGAAGTGGAAGATGCTGTCCGAAGTCAAGTACCATGTACGCGGAGTTCTAACCCGGCGCAAGAGCGGTTCCTTGGGATCATCACGCTGCAGCACCTGTGAGGCCAGAAAGAGCCCGGAGCTTTTTCCCCCGAGCTTCCCATGACTCCCTGCCGGGAAGATGACTTGCCGCATGAAGTTGGTGAAATCATCGATCTTGATGAACTGCTTGGCGAC
>JARRJK010000164.1:0-5014 GCA_037379555.1 Anaerolineales bacterium
ACGCGGTAATCCATCCAGCGGTCGTTCATCCCACCATATCCACCAGCATCGCGAACGACATAGATCGCTGCACTCTGACGGCCCCGACCCGGTTCACCGCCTGGCCGGACTGCTCAGGCTGCACGAGCTATATTTCGGCGAAGGCGCTCCAGAGGAGCGCCTGGAGATCGTTGGAGAAGTGCACGACAACCTGTGTGCGATCCTGATCGCCCAGGAGTACCTCACACAATCCGAAGCATCGGATGATCAAGCCTTCGACGATGCTCTTGAGCGCTTCATCGGAAATGAAAACTTCGAAGAGCGGGCTGACATCAGCGCCGGATGGATCGATGAACCGGTTTACGCCCATCTGTTGAAGAAGTTCGAAGGCTGACCCATCCCCTCCTGCACATTTCGCCTCGTTTGATAGTGTTATAAATAGGCCGGCAACTCCGATTCATCCTGTCCACTGTCGGAAAGAGGAACGATGCGCGATCCATCAACCTATCCAGCATTCATCATCGACATGGATGGCGTGCTGTGGCGCAGCAAAGCCTGGCTCCCGGGGGTGAAGGAATTTTTCGATGCGCTGCGCTCACTGAAGAAGAAGCCAATGCTCGTATCGAACAACTCGACAGTCACATCCCAGGGCGTCGCGGACCGCATGGCAGAGATCGGCGTCGAGATTCAGCCTGCGGAGGTGCTCTGCTCGGCAGCAGCTACGGCCAGCTATCTCCGCGAGCGGTTCGAACCAGGGACCGGTGTATATCCAATCGGCGAGCAGGCGGTGCGCGAGGCCCTTTCTGGTGCCGGCTTCCGGGTCCTCGAAAGCGCGGAGGGGGCCGAGATCGTCGTTGTGGGATTTGATCGCCAGGTCAACTGGGCAAAACTGACCCAGGCGGCGCTGGCCATCGAACATGGTGCCCTGTTCGTCGGCACCAATCCCGACCCAAGTTTTCCGCTCGAAAAGGGCCAGGCGCCAGGAAACGGCGCCTTCGTAACGGCGGTTAAAGTCACAACCGGTGTGGAGCCGCTCATCATTGGAAAGCCCGAGCCTCTGCTGTTCGAACAAGCCGCACATCTGCTCGGAATTCAGCCGGATCAAATCCTCGTCATCGGTGATCGCCTCGGCACCGACATCCTTGGGGCCAGGCGGGCGGGCATGCCCAGCGCGCTGGTCCTCACAGGAGTTACCACGGCCGAGCAAGCTGAAGTTGATGAAATCAAACCGGACTGGATTTTCGATGATCTACCCGCCCTCACGCAGGTGATCCGTGGAATCTGAGAAGCCACTCTTTTTTGATCTGACGCTCGATGAGCTGATCGAGCAGATCACGGCTCTCGGAGCAAAACCGTACCGCGCCCGCCAGCTCTGGCATGGGATCTATGCCCAGCTGATCGGCGATGCGGAGCAGGTCCATACCCTGCCCGCCTCCCTGCGCCAATCGCTGCAGGGTACATTCCGGTTCAGATCGCTCGAGGAAGTCGCTTCCGTCCGCTCCCAGGATGGCGAAACGGAGAAAAAGCTCTACCAGCTGGAGGGTGGGGCCGCGATCGAGGCGGTCCTGATGCGATACGAACGCCGGCGGACCGCATGTATATCTTCCCAGGCCGGCTGCGCGATGGGCTGTGTTTTCTGTGCGACGGGTCAAATGGGTTTCCTGGCCAATTTGAGTCCCGGCCAGATCGTTGAACAGGTCTTACTGATCGCCCGGCGTCTGAAGCAGGAGAGGGATCGTCTGACGAATGTCGTCATCATGGGCATGGGCGAGCCCTTCCATAACTATGACGCCACCCTGCGTGCGATCGAGATCCTGAACGATCCGGAGGGTTTCAACTTCGGTGCAAGGCGCTTCACGATCTCAACCGTCGGCTTGGTGCCGATGATCGAGCGCTTCACCCGGCTCGATTCCCAGATCAACCTCGCGATTTCCCTGCACGCAGCGACAGACGCGCTGCGGGAGAGCCTGCTCCCGGTGAACAGGCGTTACCCGCTTAAGGTGCTCATGGGTGCGTGCCGGGAATATGTGGAGCGGACACGCCGCCGTATCACCTTCGAGTGGGCCTTGATCGAGGGAGTAAACGATACGCCAGCACAGGCCGAAGCCCTGGCCGGCTGGGTGCGGGGCATGAACTGCCACGTCAATCTGATCCCGCTCAACCCCACCCGCGGCTACAGTGGGCAGGCTTCGCACGACGAAAACGTGCGTCGGTTCCAGCAGCTGCTGGCAGACCACGGCATATCGGCTACCGTGCGCGTGCGGCGCGGCATCGACATCCAGGCCGGATGCGGCCAGCTGGCGACGGATCCTTCAAGCCACACAGCGGGGTGATTCCAGCAGTCCTCCACCCTGAAAGCAGGCCTGACCGGACTCCTTGTAAATTCATTCCCTGAACGGTATGATTGACGCGATGTCAAAGCGATTTATCCTTGTCCCTTCGATCCTTTCTGCAGATTTCCTGAAGCTCGGCGACGCCATCCAAGAGTGCCTCGACGCCGGCATTGACTGGTTCCAGCTGGATGTAATGGACGGCGAGTACGTGCCGAATATCAGCTTCGGGATACCGATCGTCGAAGCCTGCCGGCGAGCTACGGAAGCCTATCTGGACGTACATTTGATGATTAACGAGCCGGAGCGGTACCTGGCGATGTTCGCCGACGCGGGAGCCGATTCCCTGACGATCCACGTGGAGAGCACACGCCATCCACATGCCGTACTGGGCAAGATCCGCGAGCTGGGACTTTCCAGCGGTCTGGCACTGAATCCCGGCACACCGTTGTCGGCGATCGAAAACCTGATGCATCTGGCGGACTTGATCCTCGTCATGACAGTCAACCCCGGATTCGCCGGCCAGGCATTCATTGAGAATTCGCCGCGAAAGGTGCGCCAGGCGAGAACCATGCTCGATCAGGCCGGTCTCGCTGCTCACGTTCAGGTAGACGGTGGAATCACGCCGCAAACGGCGAAATCATGTTACGAAGCAGGCGCGGACGTTTTCGTTGCTGCCAGCGCTATTTTCCAGCATCCGCAGGGGATTCGCGCCGGAATCAAGGCCATGCGAGACGCTCTTACCCTGCGTCAGGCTTGAGAAATGAAAAGAGCCGGATCGGAACCGGCTCTCTGAACGGCAGATGGAGCTGATTGACAGATATTCTAGACGCGAGCCATGCGCTTGATGCATTTGGCACAAAGCGTCTTCTGGACCATCCGACCATTCTCCATGACCTGTACTTTCTGCAGATTGGGCTTAAACTTACGTTTCGTCGCCTTCATGGAGAAGCTTCGGTTGTGTCCGAATGTGGTCGTCTTGCCACAGTTTTCGCACTTTGCCATCGAGAGGTCCTTCCTAACCTTAAAGGGATCTTCTTTATGAACAATCGTAGATGTTACCACATCTCCCCCAGTCCATCAATGGAGATGTATCGAAAGGCTAAATGATGACGGGCGAAACCACAACCCACGGCAAAATAACCATCTCGCCGGACGCCATCGCGACGATCGCATCCCATGCCGCAGTTCAGTCATACGGTGTGGTTGGAATGGCTGCCAAGAACCTGGTCGACGGCATTGCGCACGCGATCGCCTACGATCCGACCCATGGCGTCGAGGTGCGGGCAGTCGATGAATTCATCAACATCGATCTCTACATCATCGTCGAGTACGGCACCCGCATCTCTTCCGTGGCGACCAGCGTGGCCAACGCGGTGCAGTACCAGGTCGAGCGTGCGATCGGCCTGAAGGTAAGCGCAGTGAATGTCCACGTTCAGGGCTTGCGCGTCAGCGACATAGACTGATCGGCAGTGAGCGAGTGATGGCCAACTCCGGGAGCAGCAACGAAGCAAGGATCAAAGCCCGCCTGACCGAACGCTATCGTACGATCAACGGGCCGGCTCTCCGCGGGCTGGTCGCGGCGGGCCTGGATTGGCTGCGTACCAACCAGCAGATCGTCAATTCACTAAATGTATTTCCAGTTCCAGACGGAGATACCGGGACCAACATGGTGCTGACGATGCAGTCAGCCGTCGATGAGGTGGAACAACTCGGCGACCGGCCGGTGGGCGAGGTTGCCCATGCCATCGCGCATGGCGCTCTGATGGGGGCGCGCGGCAACTCGGGTGTCATTCTCTCGCAGCTATGGCGCGGGTTTTCACGCGCACTCGATGACCTGCAGGTGATGGATGCAGCCACGCTGGTCCAGGCACTGCAGGAAGCTCGAGACACTGCCTATAAAGGTGTCGTGCGGCCGGTTGAGGGGACGATCCTGACTGTATCGAAAGACGTTGCGCAAAGCGGGCATGAAGCCCTGGAGGATGGCTCGGATTCGGCTTTCTCTCTTCTTCATCCTCGAAGGCATGCTGCGTGCGGCATGCCGCCTGCCACTCGACCAGCCGCTCATCTCCGTTCAACCGCTGAGCGCTCTCGGAATCGACGATTCGCTGGATGGGATTGAGCCGGGGCAGGACTGGGAGGTCGTCGTCGATTTCCAGCCAGCACAGACGCTGAACCTCGAATCCTTCTACAACCAGCTAGAGTCGATCGGCACGTCGATCCAGCTTGGCGAAGGAGACGGGATGTACAGGATGCACATCCATGTCTCGGATAATCGGCAGTACGAGCCTATTGACTATATCCGCTCCCTCGGATCGATATCGAAGGTTGCCATAGAGAATCTCATGCTGCAGATGGAGGCGCGGAACTCCACACACGGCATTGAGGAACTCCGCCTTGGTCCGGTCGAACCTGATCAAATCGCACCTGTCGCGGTGGCACCGGGCATGGGGATCGCCAGAATTTTCGCCAGCCTGGGTGCCGCCGGCATCATCGAAGGCGGTCAGACCATGAACCCAAGCACGCAGGAGATCCTAGCCTCCTTTGAGAACCTGCCGACCGATAAAGTCATCCTGCTGCCCAACAACAAGAACATCATTCTGGCCGCAAAGCAGGCGGCGGAACTGACAGTCAAACGTGTTGCGGTGCTGCCCAGCGTCTCGGTGCCGCAGGGCATCGCAGCGATGTTCTCCTGGGAGCCAGAT
>JARRJK010000165.1:0-4272 GCA_037379555.1 Anaerolineales bacterium
ATCGTGAAGTCTACAACAGGCCATATCCCCCTCTGGGTTTTTATGGATTTGCAGAGCATGAGTTGGGAAATGGTGATGTCTTCGGATTATATTGGCCCTTTGGCAATGAGCATAGAGATCCGGTTGTTATCGAGACTTCGCACGACGATTGGACATTGAATCCTAAATTCTCCTCTATAGACGCCTTCTTGTTGAAAGCGTCCAAAGTAGATGAATTTGAGTGGGTAGATGAGCCTCTGTTGACTGAGGATCAGCTTTCCCCTTCTGCATGCCTCAGGGAAGCAAAGTCTTGTATCTCAAAGAATGACTATGAAACCGCGGTCGGATTGTTGGACGTTTGTCTTAAGGTGTTGCCCGAATTTCGAGCGGCGATAATCCCTCGATGCGCCCAGTATCGACGGTCGGGAGATTCGGACAATGCCATACGTACTGCTTTGCGGGCGATTATTTCTCCACCGTCTTTCGGAGGAGATCTAGCTTCGCTTGTTCGATGGCTTGCTTCGCTAAACGAATGCCCTTCCGACCTGCAAGAAGACCCTTTATGGAAAAACCGTCGGGAGCTCACCATGCGATTTGGTGGACAAAAGCAGAATGATGACTACATAATCCTTCGAAACGCGATCGAACAATATATTATGCAAGGCAAAAATCTGGAAGCTGTTCTTCTAATGCAAACCTATGGAGAACTTATGGTCCGAGAGACGATTTCCTTTAAAGAACGGTACGGATTCATCATCTCTGATTATCTTGCTTGGCAACGCAGGATGACTAAGAACCTTGGGTTTTCACGAGAGATACGGATGGAATCGTGAATGTATCCGTTCATTGCGATTGTCAGGTTGAAGCATTATTCTGGCAGAGACGCTAAGGAAAACAACATTGCAGCAGCCTAACGTCTCGCAGGAGGCGACCGGGGATGCGGCACGATTTGCTAGCGATGGGGCGGGTGGTGGCGGCAGGAATTCGCAGCCAGGGTGAATGCCCCGGCGCCTCAGCTCGAGGCTGTTATGAGGCCATAGGACCAAGCTGACGGTGATATCATCTTTTCAGCTTTAGATAAAGCTTCGTACCCTGTTCTGTCGCAAAGTGACTAGAGCAATGAGAATTAAACTCACAGGCATTCTCCTTCTCCATTTCTTTCTCGTGCTGTCTATTTCTAGCTGCACCAATACTTCCTCCGATTCAAATAATCAACTAACTGCCAATGGACAGAGCACAGCATATTGGCAGACCAGAGAGCTTGATGAAGATGGGTCTTTGCTGATTCTTGAAGTTGCTGGAAGCTATTATGAGATCGGGCTGAAGTTAGGTGAGTGGTATCGCGATCATGGTTTTATTGCTGAACCATTTAGCGAAGAAGAAAGAGAAGAAGCTAAATCGTTGGTGGCATTCTATGAATCGGTTGACCCGCGAATTGTCGATCAGATTCGTGGCATGTACCGCGCATTCAACCTCGATTTTGAAGCTATGAATGAGGGGGTGCTTATATCAGATAGTAACGATCTGGAGATTCTACTTCCTGGTCTCATTGATGGCCATTCCTGCAGTGTTGTCTTCGTACGTCCTAGTAAAACCACAGATGGCCATGCTCTGTTTGGCCGAAATTACGACTTTCCTGAGGAGGTCCAGAATCTTACGCTTCTCTTCACCTATCCAGACGATGGTTATCCAACTGCAATCTTGACACCAAGTACACCTGGGCTAACTGCTGCGGATGGCATCAACAGTCAGGGATTAGCACTCGGCTTTGCGAGTGTTGCGGATAATGGGTATGTGTCTCCACCTGGAGATGCGTTGATATCTAGCTTTGCATACCGTTATGTGCTTGAGCATAGTGCAAATGTGGAAGAAGCCGTGCGATATCTTCAGACAATTCCGATTCGTTTTATTCCTTCCACACCAGCGGGGGTCATTACCCATGTCATGCTCGCCGACAAGACAGGAGATTCAGCAGTGGTTGAGTTCTTGCCCGAAGGTGTCGTAGTAAGTCGGTCAGAGACACTATATCAGGTAATGACCAACAACCTTTGGGCGAATCGAGAGGAGCGAGAATCTTGTTGGCGATATTGCCTGGCCGTTGATTCCTTGGAATCTGCCGTTGGATCTTCGAACATCTCCTCCCTTATGAGCCTACTCTCTGAGCTTCGTGGTTCGACTCAATATTCTGTAATCTACGACCTGGAAGACCAGACGCTTCGGCTGTCATTGGGAAGCCAAGACTATTCTGAAGAATACGAGTTCTCTCTGGCTGACTTTATCCATCGGATTAGTGGTGAGCTCGAATCGTAATCACTCTCTGGCCTCATAACGTCTCGCAGGAGCTGACCGGGGATGCGGCGCGATTTGCAGGCAATGGGGCGGGTTCCGTTGATGAGAACTCCAGGCGAGATAACGATCCCCGGCAGCTCAGCTCGAGGTTGTTGTTAGGCATCGTTTACGTACCGCTACAGGGAGGGAATAATGAACTCGCAATTTAGGTTTTCCCACTTTTTTGCCGCTATACTTTCGATTTTATTTTTAGCAGGTTGTTCGTCGACAGGTCAAGAAGTTGCGTCACTCGAACCCACACAAACTGCCAAAGCAATCCCCACGAACACTTCAATCCCACCAATAGAAACACCCGAGTTACCAATAATCACATTTGAGGTTCAGTTTGATGGGGAGGAATGTTCATACACCGGACCTGATGAAGTACCCGTAGGTTATACGAATATTGGCTTTGATAACCAATGGGGTCATGACTTCGGTCCGTGGGTGGACTACTTTCTTGATGGAAGGACTTACGAAGACTTCCTCAGTGAGGTTCATATTGGACCAGAGGACTCGCATCCGAAACCTGATTGGGTTGAGTATGCGTTCTATTTCAAGAAAGATGAAGGTATCTGGACATTCAATCTCGATAAGCCTGGCGAATATGCAATCTTTGTTGGAAGCTACACTCCCTGGCAAGAATATCCATGTGGGGCATTCCACGTCAGGTAGAGCCCATGGCGAGATCTTTCACGATGCCTAACAACTCGCTGGAGGCGACCTGGGATGCGCCGCGATTTGCATGTGATGGAGCAAATTTGCTAATCTGGAATACAAGAGTAGGGGAAAGCCCAGGCGCCTCAGCTCGAGGTTGTTAGGCGCATTGTATTGATATTGAAAATGGGGGCTTATGGGAATCGCCTTCAACATTCCAAGGATCGTACTTCCAGTAAAACGGCCGTTTAATTTGCGAACGTTCCTCGCTCTGGTCGTTCTCTACTTCTTGGGGAACCTTGCCGGTGTTCCTCTCCTCCTGAAGACAAGATCATCGATTGAGCCCGTTTGGTTCTGGGGGATTGTGACCCTCATCTCAGCTCTCGGAATTGCCTTGAGCTTGGTCATGGCGGATCGCACTAGCCTTGGACTTCCGTATCTCGAAGGCTACATTTCGAAAGGCGACTTGCAAAACTGGTTGCGTAGCGGGCTAGCGCTCACTGCTTTGATGCTGATAATCGGGCTTCCATTAGGCCTTGTGGTTAATCTCAACATGGATGGAAAAACCTATCCCTTTGGTTGGGAATTGCTACCCGCCTCCTTCAAAGCTGGGGCTGTGGAAGAGATCGGGAACCGCCTGTTCCTTATGTCCTTGTTTGTTTGGTTAGGAAGTCACATCCGGCGCGATGAAGAAAAACGCCCCGCACGCAGCGTCTATTGGGCGGCGATCATACTAGCGGGGGTGATTTTCGGCTGGGCGCATGTCGACGCCAGGCTTGGAAGCCCGGCGGGGTCCTTTTGGTGGTATGCCTTGATCATGTTAGTTAACACAATTGCTGGTATTTACTTTGGCTGGTTGTTTTGGATGATAGGGCTCGAATGGTCTATGTTTGCTCACTTCGCCTATGATGTTTTCATCAGTATGGTTGTAATACCTGTATACCTATTGAAAAATCCATTCATCTGGGCGATTCTAATAGCCTCGCTTGTACTTGCGGCGCTGATAGCGTGGCGATTTCTACTCCGCAATCGGCAAACTGCGTGAGCTCGCCGCATGTTGAGATGGAATGTACCATCAATGCGCCTAACGTCTCGCAGGAGCTGACCGGGGATGCGGCGCGATTTCCAATCGATGGAGTGAGTTGTTGAGCCGGTGAGTCCAAATGCATATGCGTGCCCCGGCGCCTCAGCTCGAGGCTGTTATGCGCCATTCTACGTTTACGCCTCGTATGCTAAAAGGAGGAGAACCATGACACCATTGAACCTTCCGGCCGAACTTGAGGCCGTGTTTCGCGAGTTCCGAACTTG
>JARRJK010000166.1:0-4267 GCA_037379555.1 Anaerolineales bacterium
GTAGGCACCGCTGGAAGAGGTCACTGTCGTTGTCGAACCCACCACCGGACAGGCGCCGATGCCCAGGCGCATGGTGACGCCCGCCCAGCCGGTCTCAAAGCTATCCTTGACCTGGTTCGGGCCGAAGTCAGCCGGCCCCGGGCCATACTGGACGCAGCCCTGGCCGAGCACGAGCGGCTCCCCTGCCTGGCCGCCGCTGAAGTCACAGATCTCATGCCACAGGATGCCGCTGATCGAACCCAGCGCCGGCGTCGGTGTGGGCGGCGAGGCCATCACCGACAGCAGCGAGGGGTCGAAGCTGTAATCGAGCAAGGACTCGGCGATCCAGCACGGCGCTGGCCGGTCAGCCAGCTGCACGACCAGCCAGCTGTTATCCGCCAGGCGCGCCTGCGCCGTAGCCGTCTCACCCAGCAGCAGGAAGCCGTACTGATCGAAGACGACGTTGGGACCGGTGCGGCAGTTCGAATTCGCCTCCGCCGTCACGGTGAAATCGATTGGCTCTTCGGTCGGGGTTGGAGTGAAGGTCGGCGTGGGTGGCAGCGGGGTATCGGTCGGGGACAGGCCCTCATCGGGCTGCTGCGGCCCCACGGGCTGCCCTTGATCCGCGCTCTCGTCGGGACCTGGAGGGGGCGCGTACGTTGGGGTATCCGTGGGCTCCCCATCGGGCAGCGGTGCGTTGCAGCCCGCCAGCAGCAGGGCCAGAACCAGCAGGGGCGTTCCGATCGCCCGGTGCATGCCTCGATTGATCATCTTCCTCTCCTTCTGAACAAGTTTTTTTACCGATCGAAGCGAATGGATCTCATCCCAGATACCAGCCGACATTGAAGGTCATCACGCTGGATTGCGCAAGGTTGCCTGCAAGATCGGCAGCCCGGGCGTGATAGCTACCCGGCCCGGCCGGATAAGGGCCGCCGCGATAGCTGCAGCTGAGGGTGTTCTCGCAGCGCTTGACGAGCGAAGCCGCGGCTTCCCCCGGCGCCTGGAGGTAGATCTCGATCCATGCGATCCCGCCTGCGTCGCTCGCACTGGCGCTGAAGGTGATCTGCTCATTGCTGAGCGGATGTCCGCTGCCTTGCGGAGAATGCGAAATGCTCACGAGTGGTGCGGTTTCATCGGCCGGCGTCGGCGTGGGCGGCGCCGCTATGACGGGAACCTGGCTGAAATCGCCTTCACGCTCGACCAGGTCATCCCACACCCAGCAGCGGCCCAGGCCGCCGACGCGATCGATCCACCACCAGGTCGATCCTGCGTTCCTGCCGGCGACAGCAGCCCGCTGCGCCTCGAGCAGGTACGCGACCACGTCGTAGACCGCCCCCGGGCCGAAGCGGCAGTTGGCGTTCATTCGCGCGATGACGAACGGTGGTCCGAGCGTCTCCGTTGGGGTTGGCGTCGGGGTCGGGCTGGCGGCCTGGGCAGGCGCCGGTGGAAGCGCTGGAGCGTCGTCCGCGCCGGGCGTCGCAGACGCGGCGGGAAGAATGGGCGGCATGCCGGCCATCACGGCCTCGACCGTCGCCTGAATGGCTTCCTGCGGCGCAGGCCCCTGTACGCTTTCGAAGAGACCAAGGGCGTACGCGCCAGCCGTGAGCAGGATACCCAGCCCCAGGACAGCTGCGGCGCCGCCTGCCAGCAGTTTGGCTCCCCAACCGCTCAGTGCAGTTCCACCCCCCGCTCCTCCCCCGCTGGAACCTGCTGCGGGGTTTCCGCTCGCCGCGGCTGAGCTCCCGGGCGAAATTCCGACCTGCTCCAGCACGCCCTGCACCCAGCCGGCCGATGGGATGATGGGAGCCACCCCGGCGAGCAAGCCGGCGACCTTCTGCAGATCGCGCTCCGTCTCCTGGCAGTGATCGCAGCCGGCGATATGCTCCTGGATCGCCCGGCGCCGCTCGGCGCTGAGTTCGCCATCCAGGTAGGCTGAGAGCAGGTCATCCAGCACCTGGCAGCGGGAAGCGCCGCTGCTGGCCATCATGCGCAGACCGTGCGCTTCCCGAAACTGCAGCCGTCCACGGTGCACCAGCTGGCGAGCGTTGTCGTAGCTCACCTCCATGACCTGGGCCACTTCCTGGTAGGAGAGCCCGCTCATCTCACGCAGCACCAGCGCCTGGCGGAAGTTCACAGGGAGCAGTGCCAGCGTCGCTTCGACATCCTGGCGCGTTTCCTGGCGCTGGACGCGTTTCTCAGCCGGCCGGCGGGTGGACGGCGGCCCGCTCATCTCACCTGGCTCCTCCACATCGACGAAGCGCTTGTTCGCACGCAGGTGGTCGAGCGCCATGTTCCCGGCGATGCGGAATACCCAGGATTTGAAATCCCACGGGGGTCCAAGCTGTGAGAGGCGTTCATGAGCACGGATGAAGGCATCTTGCGTCACATCCTCGGCCGCAGGTCGATCGCCCACGATGCGGTATACGTAGTTCAGCACCGCCTGATGCACGGCATTGAACAGCTCGGCGAAGGCCTCGCCGTCGCCTCGCTGGGCGCGCTTGGCCAGCGCCACCATAACCTCATCGGGGCTACTTTTCGTCTTCACGATCTCGTCTCACCTGTATAACGGCCACGGCTGCCCGTTTGTGACAGCCCGGTCGAAGGCAACCTCGAGACTATAGCACGAGAGCCGCCCCCCGGCATCAACCCGGCGGCCTTACCTGTGGTATCCTGACCGTGTTTTCCTGAAAGGTTCTTGACGGGCCAGGTCTATAATATCGATCCACCGCCGATGACAACCGCCGAATTCGTCTTGCCCCAGCGCTTCGCGCTAAACCACAGCTCAGCCGCCCGTTGGATCCTTTCGCACGTCAGGCCGTACTGGTACCTGGTCGTGATGACAACGATCGGCGCCTTCGGCAACGCCGCGCTGGCTGCCCTGGTTCCGGTCCTGACCGGCTCCGCCTTCCAGGCGATCCTATCCACGCCGCCCGACACCGGACAGCTGCTCCGGCTTGCACTGTGGATCCTCGTCTCGCAGTTCATCCGCGGCGCGCTGCAGCTCGGGCGCAACTTCGGCGCCGAGCTGATCGGCCAGCGTTTGGAGCGCGACATCCGCGAGGAGCTCTACATCAGCCTGATCGGCAAAAGCATGACCTTTCATAATCTGCAGCCGGTGGGCGACACGATGGCGCGCGCCACAAACGACGTGCGCGAGATCAACCTGATGTTCAACCCGGGTTTCAACCTGGTGATCGGGTCGGGCAACTTCCTGCTCATGCCGCTCTTCTTCGCCCCGCGCTACCACCCCAGCCTGGTGCTCGTGCCGGCGCTTTTCATCGTCGGCTACTTTCTGGCGCTCGCCCAGTACCTGCATGAGCTGCGCCCGATCTCCGACTCGGTCCGCAAAGCCTTCGGACAGATGAACTCGCACCTGGCGGAGGCGCTGGACGGGATCGAGATCGTGAAGGGCGCTGCTCAGGAAGGCGCCGAGGTCGAACGCTTCACAGGCAACGCACGTATGTTCCGGAATGCCTTCGTCAGGCAGGGTGATGTCGAGGCGCGCTTCCTGCCGCTGCTGCTCATGGGCCTGGCGGAAGCGGGCGCTTTCCTGCATGCCATCCTGCTCTACCGTGCAGGATTGCTGCAGATCGGCGATGTGGTGGCCTATGTCGGGCTGATCCAGCTGTTCGGTTTTCCGGTCTTCGCCTCGCTCTTCGCCTATTCGCAGGTCTCGCTCGGCTTGGCCAGCGCCCGACGCATCCTGGAGTTTATCCAGCGCCGGACTGAACTCGACCACAACCCGACCGGGTACTCGGCTCCGATGAGGGGTGAGATCGAATTCCGGGACGTGAACTTCGGCTACCGGGACGACGAGCCCAGCCTGCACAACCTGAGCTTCTGCGTCGAGCCGGGGCAAACGGTAGCCATCGTCGGACAGACCGGCACCGGCAAGACCACGCTTGCCAAGCTGATCAACCGCACCTATGACGTCCAATCCGGGGAGATTCTGGTCGACGGGGTCAATGTCAGGGACTGGAACCTGGACAACCTGCGCCGGCAGATCTCAATCATTGAGCAGGACGTGTTCCTCTTCTCGCGCAGCATCGCCGAGAACATCTCCTTCGGCAACCCGCAGGCGACGCAAGCCGAGATTGAGACTGCGGCGCGCTCGGCCCAGGCGCATGACTTCATCATGTCCTTCCAGGATGGCTACGAAACCGTGATCGGCGAGCGCGGCGTCACGCTCTCAGGCGGTCAGCGCCAGCGGCTGGCTCTCGCCCGGGCTTTTCTCACCGATCCGCGCGTGCTGATCCTCGATGACTCGACCTCCTCCATCGACAGCGCC
>JARRJK010000167.1:0-4236 GCA_037379555.1 Anaerolineales bacterium
TATCCCGGCTCGGCCGTCTACTGCGGAACCAAGTTCGCCGTTAGGGCGATCATGGAAGGCCTGCGGCAGGAGGAGCGGGAGAGCAACATCCGCTCCACGATCATCTCCCCGGGCCTGGTGAACACGGAACTGTACACGACGATCGCCGACGAGGACGTCGGCGAGTCCCTCAGAGAGGCGTCGGAGATCCCCGGTGTCGGACTGTCCGCCGATGACGTCGCCGCCGCTGTGGCCTACGTACTGGGAACGCCGGAGACGGTCGCGATCAGCGAGATCCTCATGCGTCCGACCAACCAGGTCGTATAGTGATGAAGGTCCTTGTCGCGGCCGTCGGCCGGAACGTCACCAAGTTCGAGGTCGGTGACAGAGCCGGTGTCGGCTGTATGGTCGACAGCTGCATGAGGTGTGACAGCTGTACCCATGGTGAAGAGCAGCATTGCGAGAACGGAGAGACGCTCGTCACCTACGGTTACCCCGACCGGAGATCTCCAACCGGGATCACGCAGGGCGGCTATTCCACGAACATCGTCGTCACCGAGCACTTCGCGGTTCACATTCCAGAGTACATCCCTTTGGAGGAAGCGGCTCCGCTCCTGTGCGCGGGGATCACCACCTATTCCCCGATCGTCCAGGCGAACGATGTTTCGAGCAACAGGGGAACCTACCGGGGGATGCTCGACTACATGATCTCCACGATTCCCGTGCAGTACGCCGTCGCGTCTTACGCTTCCGTCGTGAAGCCACATGGACACTTCACCCAAGTCGGTATGCCCGAGGCTTTCGAGTTGACCCTCAGCGCCATCGGGTTGTCTATGTCGCGAGTGAATTTCAACGCATCGCTGATCGGTGGGATCCCGGAAACGCAGGAAGTGATCCACTACTGCGCTGACTCCGATGTGCGACCCACGATTCAGATCATCCCGGCGGAGCAGGTCAACGATGCGTGGAACAAGGTCGTGAACAGGGACAGGCACACCACAACGCTTGAACCAGATAAGCACATCTGATATCATGATCCCGGAAGCTCCTGGATGGGAATGCGTTGCGGGAAAAAACGCGTATATTCACTATTACCGAGTCGTCATCGCCACCATCCTTGGTTGCATCGTCGCAGCATCAGGAAGCCCGGCATACACAGATCCGATCATTGTGAATTACAATATCCTGACTGCGATTTTCACCCTGCGACTATGAGGCCGGGTATCTGTGTCGCCGCCACGCGCATTGTGACCGCAGGAACAGGGAAGGAATGAAGCCGTGCACTGGACTAACGGGAGTTTCGGAATGAGCTGGATGTGGCTCTGGTGGTTGGCCGGAGCAATCGTCATCGTGGCAATCGTCTGGGCTCTTTTGCGGCAGCAAGACCGTGGCGATTCCCGCCAAGAATCGCCGGAGGAAATTCTGAAGCGTCGGTACGCAAGAGGCGAGATTGACCGCGACGAATACGAACGCGCCCTCCGTGATCTGCGCCGCTGATTGCCGAGAAGGAGAGAACGGCACCTATGGACATCCTCGATAGATGGGCGCAGGCTGCCACCACCGCCGTGGGTTTCTTTTGGAAGGCCGGTTGGGCCTTCGTATTGGGTTACACTATCTCCGGCATGATCCAGGCCTTCGTGCCGAAAAGCCGCCTCACCCGCCGCCTCGGCAAGCCTTCGGTTGGCAGCATTTCCCTGGCGACAGTTTTTGGCGCCGCTTCCAGTTCCTGCTCATTTGCTGCCCTTGCCGCCGCGCGCTCGCTGGTGCTCAAGGGCGCCCACTTCATTGCCGCGGTGGCCTTCATGTTCGCCTCGACCAACCTGGTGATCGAGCTGGGCGTGCTCATTCTGATCTTCCTGGGCTGGCAGTTCATGGCGGCTGAACTGATCGGCGGTCTGCTGCTGATCATTATCAGCTCGAGCCTAATCAAGCTCACATATCCGCGATCGTGGCTTGAGGCCGCGCGAGAGCGCGTGGAGGAGGACGCCGAAGCGGAGGAGGACGACTTCGACTGGCGCCAGCGCATCAAGAGCCGCATGGGCTGGCACCTGGTGGGGCACAAGTTCGTCATGGACTGGAAGATGGTTTGGGAGGAGATCGTGATCGGTTTCACCGTTGCAGGCTTCGTGGCGGTGCTGGTGCCAGCGTCTTTCTGGGCGGCGATCTTCCTCAAGAACGCCGGCGATACTGTGCCGGGCTGGTTGCTGGTCCTTGAGAACGCCGCGATGGCGCCGTTCGTGGCGGCAGCCACCTTTATCGGCTCGATGGGAAACATTCCGCTGGCAACCGTACTCAACGCCAATGGGATCATGTTTGCCGGTATCATGGGCTTCATCTACTCCGACCTCATGGTTCCGCCCCTCGTCGCCATTAACGCCAAGTACTACGGATGGCGGGTGGCCCTCTACATCGCTGGCGTAATGTGGGTGAGCATCGTACTGACGGCGGTGATCCTCCACTCCCTTGTTGCGGTCTTGGGAATGACCCCGGAGAGCAGACGCGTCGTGGGTGAGATCACACGCTTCGCCATCGATTATACGTTTTGGCTTAACCTCGCAATGGCCGCCGTGGCGGCCGTGATTGTCTGGCTTCATCGTACCCACATGCGGGAGCATGTCGGCGATCATCACGATGGCGAGAGCGGCATAGGCATCAAGCGTGTGGTGGTCTATGTCATGATCGCGGGGATTGTTCTCGGCCTGACGTTTCGCGTGGCTAGCGGGGTGTGAACGGCGAGTTTTCTTTTGATGGGGACGCCATCGCCTCGTTGACCAAGAATTCATCTCGACTCTCCCTTACATAGCCTACGAAAGCGCTGGCAGCTTGAATCCAGGAATTCGAGCGACATGTTGTCTGGCGCCATACAGATGCGTAGATTCATCAACCCCGAATGGCTCGTGGGAATCGAGGTCGATGCCGTCGTGGACTCAGTATGGTAATATAATATAATCGGACGATCGGCTAGACTCCTACGGAACAAGCACTGCAAAGATCTTGATGACGAGAGAATTCGGAGACAGATGGTCTGGCGGTGACGCATATGAAACGTTCATGGGACGTTGGAGCCGAGCTGTTGCCCAAATCTTCATCGAATGGCTCCCCTCAAGATCCTCCGGCCACTGGCTCGATGTTGGGTGTGGAACCGGAGCGCTATCCTCGACCATCTGCCAGCTCTGCGAACCGGCATCGGTTCTTGGGTGCGATCCATCAGGATCATACATTGACGACGCTCGAAACCGTTATACCGACGAGCGCTTGTCATTTGTTCGTGCCAGCACAGAGAATCTGCCGACAAGGGAGGGCGGCTTCGACGCCATTGTGTCCGGTATCATGCTGAATTTCGCACCGGAACCGGAGGCCGCCGTTGCATCGATGATGGAGCGAATCTCGCCCGGCGGCGTCGTTGGCGCGTACGTATGGGACTACGCGGAAGGCATGATGTTCTTGCGTCACTTCTGGGATGAGGCCGTCGCCATGGATCCATCCGCGATCGAGATGGACGAGGGCCGTCGATTCCCTCTTTGTCGGCCGGAGCCTCTGGCATCGGTTTTCGAAGGAGCGGGGGTCCTTGAAGTTGAGACCTGCGCACTTGAGATTCAGACCGATTTTCGAGACTTCGACGACTACTGGCGGCCGTTCCTGGAGGGGCCCGGGCCCGCACCTGGCTTCGTCCAATCCCTGGATGAAGGCGGTCGTGAGAGATTGCGCGATCGCTTACGGCGGCGAGTTCCTGCTGCAGAAGATGGCGCGATCAAGCTTCGGGCCCGTAGCTGGGCAGTTCGTGGCTTTGCTCCCTGACGCGACTCTGTCCCGGCACAGCTTCTGCCGGGAGCTTACGTATTACCATATTTAGAAAGCATGGCTCCCCGGATGCGACATTTCTCGAACAGCCACGGCTTTCGTGGCAGCACTGATCGCTGGGTAATTCCAATTTCCGGTGTACCCCGGATCACTCCGGCAGAGTGAAGTTGAACTCGCGTTCGACCAGTTCGCCAAGCTTCTTCTCGAACTCCTACCGCCGGCCCAGAGCCTACAGGGCCATAGCCGGTCCTTTGCTCGTCGAGGAGCGCATAGATCTGCGCCATGATGTACGCGTACTTCTCTTGATAAGGGCGGCTCCTCGACCGTGTCGCTCCTCTGAAGGAGTCGGCCGTCCCGGCATGGCGTAGTCCAGCAGGGCCCGAGGCTCGAGATGGACCGATTTAAGGCAAGCAGGGCATAGAGCTTGTCGACGGCCTACCCAACCCGCGAACGTGG
>JARRJK010000168.1:0-4636 GCA_037379555.1 Anaerolineales bacterium
GAGTACTGGTACTACCGGCTCAATAGAGAGTCAGGCCTGGTCGAAAGCGACGGAATCACCTGGCACACCACAGGCTGCAAGAATCAAAGGGATGCTGAGAATTTCGTCAAGGACCTGCTTGCCGCTAATCGCTATCCGGATGTTCCTGTGAAACACCTGTCGTTTCGAAAGTACGCAAGCCCGTTTTACATCTGGGAGCGCTGTCCCCATGTGCGCCGGCTGCGTGAGTAGGGAAAGAGCATCACCCGGCGCCACGCCAAGATCCAGCGTCAGCGCCTGAAAAAGCATATCTTCAAGGATCCCTTCGCCAGAAAACGATTATCCGAGATCGCCCGGGCCGATGTGCTGGACTTGCGTTCCAGGCTGTTGAAGAAGAATGCACCTGCCACGGTAAACAAGGCCCTCGGGATCGTGAAGGTGATTTTCCGGGAGGCGCTGTACCGGGAAGAGATCAACCGCGATCCCACAGCGGGTGTAGGGAGGGTGAAATACCACAGGGTTGAACGGGGAATCTTCATCGTGGAAGAGTTGCGCACTCTGTTTCCCGAAAAAGGGTACGGTCGTTGGAAAGACGTACAGAACTACACCTGCTTCTACCTGGCTGCCGTCACGGGACTGCGCCGAGGGGAGATTCTGGCGCTTCGCTGGCGGCACATCGACTTTGAACGGCAGGCTCTTACCGTATGATTACCCGGTTCCCTCGCTACTTCGAGTCTCTCTACCACTCCAAAGAGGCCCGACCTGCTCCTCGCGGAGTTCCGGTTGCGATTTACGCCTTCGCACCGTCGGGGATTCCCGTGTTGTCTTTCGTCTCCTCTTCAGGCATGTCGTCGTCCGCTTTACGACTTGCCTGATTGCTGACCCTCTCCACAGGGCCCTCTCCTGCGGTGCTTCACTCCGCCATCACGTCCGGGAGCAGGCGGTCGAACTCCTGCCTGACGACCTCGTAGCACTCACAGACACGCGCTTCCAGACCCGGTCGATCAAGCACTTTGATCCGCCCCCGGCTGTAGTGGATCAACCCGGCTTTCTGCAATTTTCCAGCGGCCTCGGTCACACCCTCACGTCGTACCCCGAGCATGTTGGCGATCAACTCCTGGGTCATGCTCAGCTCGTTCGCCGGCAGGCGATCCAGACTCAGCAGCAGCCAGCGGCACAGTTGCTGGTCCACCGAATGGTGGCGATTGCAGACGGCCGTCTGCGCCATCTGGGTCAGCATGGCGAGGGTGTAGCGCAGCAACAGGTGCTGCAGCGCCCCGCCTCGGTTGAACTCTTGCTTGAGCAATTGTCCCGATAGCCGATAGGCGTGGCCAGCGCTCTGCACAACCGCCCGGTTCGGCATCGTCTCACCACCCATAAACAGTGCGATTCCCACGATTCCCTCGTTGCCGACGACAGCGATTTCCGCTGATGCGCCGTCCTCCATGATGTACAGCAGAGACACGATGGCAGTGGTGGGAAAATAGACATGCTCCAACCGGTCGCCAGACTCATACAGGGCTCTGCCGAGAGGCATGGTGATCGGTTCAAGATGGGGGAACAGGCGCTCGCGTTCCGCCTCGGGAAGCACGGCGAGTAGATGGTTTTGTCGTTTGTTCGTGGGAATTGGTGAGTTAACTCCCTTGGTCATACACAATCTCCAAGAACCTTTTCAAAAATTTACCGAACGACTTTCATGGAGTCAAGAGAGGACCAAAACGTGGGTGTGCATTTGATTGCTACATGCACTCGGGTCTGTGACCGTATCAAGGATCGGCTTCGAGCCGCCGCAGTTGATCGCGAAGGAAAGTACGAAAAAAAGCACAAATCCACCTCATTATGTGTGCTATCGCACGGAACACACCAAGTCTTTTTCGCATAATTGCTTATAGAGAGAGTCAAGGTGTAAAAACGGAGCGCCGTGTCGTCGTCAACAGCTATTGCCTGAAGGGCGGGATGAACAGAGATCGCCTCAGCAGGTTGCTGATAAATTCCTGTGGATGCCGACCAAACGGTGGTTTCTATAACCATGGGCAGAAGCCAGATGGCGCTTGGGCAATAGCTATTACGGAGCAATTCACACGAAAAGAATTGATATTCTATCTCCAAAGGAGAAAAGGAGGACAAAGTGAATTATTGGATTGTGTTGGGTGCAGGGTTCGTCGTGGTGATTTTTCTGATCGGGATAAGGGTGGTGCGGCCAACGAGCAGGGGACTGGTCGAGCGGCTGGGAAAGTACCGGCGTTTTGCCAATCCTGGCTTCAATTGGATTATCCCGATCATCGATCGGATGTATAGGATCAATATCACCGAGGTCATGGTGAACGCAGAGCCACAGCAGATCATCACCAGCGACAAGCTGAACGCCAGCGTGGACGCCCAGGTGTATTTCAAGGTCAAGAGCGACGAGGATAGCGTTAAAAACTCCCAGTACAGTGTGTTGGACTACAAGTACCAAATCGTTAACCTGGCCCGAACGACTTTGCGCAACATCATCGGCACGATGAGCCTAAAGTCCGCCAACAGCGAACGAGGCGAGATCAACAGCGAGCTCCAAAAGACGCTGCGCGAAGAAACAGCACACTGGGGAATAGAGATCGTCAGGACGGAATTAAAGGAGATCGATCCCCCCGAGGACGTTCAGGAGACGATGAACAAGGTGGTGAAAGCCGAGAACGAAAAGGTTGCCGCAGTTGATTTTGCCACAGCCACCGAAACCATGGCAGACGGCGCACGAAGGGCGGAAATCAAGAAAGCTGAAGGGATCAGGCAGGCGAAGATTCTTGAGGCAGAAGGTGAAGCACAGGCCATCAAACTCGTGAATGAGGCTGCCGACAAATATTTCGTCGGTAACGCGCAATTGCTGAGGCGACTCATAGCGGTGGAGACGGCGCTTTCCTCGAACGCGAAGATCGTGGTTCCTTCGAATACGGAGCTCATCAACGTTATTGGCGAGATGGCAGGAATCCTGCCTCTGGAGACGAACCCGTCGAGGACGCAAGGGGGCAATGGGAGCGGCAAAGAGCGCGAAACGGCGCAGCAACAGAGGTGAAACGACGTCGCCACAAATGCCGGATTTCCTGCAGCAATAAGGGGGGAGAGGGGGGTGAGCCCCCTCTCTTCTCTCGCGCGGGGGGAAGAAATGCCTCTCCCAAAACAGGAGCTCGAACAAGTGCATGAAGCAAGTTAACGGAGCTTCAGAGGAGGGAGAATACGCTATGAATACACAGAACCTTGCCGATCAACCTGAACGGGCTACTGACCGGCCTTGAGCAAATTGTTGCCGCCATCGCTCATCGGCTGTCTCTTGAGTTGGACAGCATGAACGCGCTCCTGGATGGATTCGGTGGCGCTGATATGCTCGATATGATCAGCACCGAGATAGGCTCTCAATTGACCACGATTCGGGGCTTGATTGAGGGCGGTCAGATCTTTCCTCAGTGCAACTTCCGGTTATCGCAGGAAGCGCCACATCTGTCCGCGTGTGACAGGCCCTTACGGATTGGCGTGTTCCCAACAGCCGCGAATCCGTTTCACTGGATGCACCTGCTCAGCGGACTGAAGCTGATAACGTTCTATAAACCGGACAAGGTCATCTATGTCATTGCAGGTAGTGACTATCGAAAGCCGGACCTGCTCCCTGCCGACATTCGTCACAGAATGGGGCAAGACATCCTTCGACTCTTTTCCCCGCTTTTCGCCTATTCGCCTATTCGCCTATTGCCCTGGACAACGCGCTGGATGGCGAGACCAATATCTTCAGAATCCTCCAACTAAATCCGAGACAAAAAGTAGACGCCTTCTACGTTGCGGGGACGGATCACTACTACCGCTACAATCCCGAGACCGGAAGCCCGGATACGATTCAGAAACTCGAAATCGGGGTAGAGGGGAAGATTTACGGATATGACGAGCGGATGCACTCCATCGCGGCGATATTCCTGGTCCGGGGAGAGCAGGCACCAAATCGCATCGATACTTTCCTGAATACCCAGTGCGTACAGCGGATGCCATTTGAGGCCTCGTCAACATCCATACGAAAGGTACTCGCAGGGCACGATACGCTCGAAAAGCTTGCCATCCTCCCTCTATGGATACCAACAAACGGTTGCATTTTTGCCCGGCAGGAAAGGTTTTTAACCCAATGAAAAGTACCAAACGCTGTTTTTGAGTAGACCATGGGAGCGGCTGCATGTTTCGACGGATACAGCTGTTGAGTCTGCTTGTCTTTTTCACTCCCTAATTAACCGGCTTGAGAGATCAACCCAGGAGCGCGTATAGAATCATGAATCTTTTGTAGAAGATCAGATGCAGCTGATTGAAATGGAATCCCGATTCTTCTCCTTGGTTCTTGCTCTCCAGCTTCGACACCAGTGGAGTGTGGATGAGCATCTGCGCAGATCCTTCTGTAGAACACGAGCAGGTCACGAGCTTTTCATCCTTGATGCTGCCCAGAAATGTCTCCACCAGCAGCGACGATGCGCCTACGTTACTGCCGGCCAGGGCCACGGACTCTTCATTTTTAAGGCACTCTGATTCCCATGGTTTTTCAGAATTCTCCAAATGTTGTCATTTTCTCCCAATAGGCTCTTCACAACGGGTTGGTATTGCTGTAGACATCCGCACTATTGTGTCAGCCAATCCCGCTTTCCGACCG
>JARRJK010000169.1:0-4031 GCA_037379555.1 Anaerolineales bacterium
TGTTGCCCCCATTGTGGTTCAGCTATTGAGCATCATCAGCCCACGAGCCCGTTTTACAGGTCTGGGCGGGAATGCGAGGTGGCGACGACTGGATTTGAACCAGTGACCAAGGGCTTATGAGTCCCCTGCTCTACCACTGAGCTACGTCGCCTGATTGCCTTTCAATTGAGACGCGAGCATTCTACCGAAGAAGTCGGGCCTTCGCAAGATCCGGGAGCCATACCTCATTCAGCCGCCGTCTGGTAACTCACTTCCCCGTGCTGCAGGATCAACGAATCGATGCTTTGTGAAGCCTGAAGATCGTCAGCAAGCGATCTTAGGTATTCCTCGGTGGTGCTTCCGGTCGCTTCCACCGGACTTCCGAAAATGACCAGGTCGATCCCGTTCTCGTCAATCACCTCCTGCAGCACGGTACGGAAATCCCCCCTGCGCACCAAGGTCTGAGCCTCTACTCCGGCTCGTTTCGCCCGCTCCTGCGCCATCGCTAGAACGAATTCGCCCATCTCATCGAGTTCCTGCTCCACGTCGACGAGGATCGGCGAGGCAAGCCGGTCGAGGAAGCTAATATCGGTCACATATAAGAAGAACAGCGCTGCCTCATGCTCCCTGGCAAACCGAATGACCTGGTCCTGATTTGGGTAGCTGGAGGCGCCGCCGCGCGTGGGTGAGAGAATCCGGCCGTACTTTTTCATCTCAACCGCCCAGCCAGACAAAACGGATCAGGAGCCAAAGAAATCCTGCGGTTAGCGTCAGGTAGGTTACAGGCAAACCGACCTTGAGGAACTCTTTGAAGGAAATTGGCGTGCCAGCCTGCGAGGTGATGCCGGCTGTCACCAGATTCGCCTCGGCCCCGATCAGCAGTCCATTGCCGCCCATCGCCGCCCCCATGGAGAGCGCATAGTACAGCACCTTGCTCGACGCGCCCGGCACGCTTCCCGAAAGGAACTCGACCACGGGTAGCATGGACGCGGTCAGCGGAATATTCGCAACCGTGGTCGAGAGCGTTCCGACCCCGAACACGATCAGGAAGATCCCAAGCACCAGGCTCTCTCCGACAATCGCACTGATCCACCCGGCAACCATGCTGATCAGCCCGACTTCCTGCACCGCTCCGACCACAATGAAGAGCGCCATGAAGAATACCAGAGTGGTCCAATCGACTGCGATGATCATGGCGTGCACATCGGGCTTCAGCCAGATCAACAGCAGAGTCGCACCGACCAATGCAGGAACAGCGGGGACGACATGAAATCGCTCACCAATGATGAATCCAACCAGCACCAGCAGAAAAACCAGACCTGATTTCCAAAGCGCGTTAGGGTCTCGAATGCGGGCGTTCTCCTCCAGCTTCGCGTACAAGGTCTCGGAAAGGCCTGACCCATGCTTACCCAATTCCTTCTTGTAATGGAAGAGCACGAAACCCGATAGGGCTGCAAGCGCAAGCAGCACCCCAAGCGTCTGGTGGATGAGGAAATCTTGAAAGCCGATCCCGGCGTAAGCACCGATAAGGATATTCGTGGGCGTGCCAATCAGAGTTGTGATCCCACCCACATTTGACGCCAGGACCTCGGGAATGATCAGGGCGAGTGGGTTAATGCCGAGGGCAAGCCCAATCTGAAGGCTGATCGGCGTCATCAAGAGCATCGTGGTGAAATTATCCAGCAGGGCCGATGCGACGGACGTCAATAGGATCAGGATCAGCACCAACAGCCAGGCCCGGCCGCGACTCAGCCGGTAAGCCTGGAACGCCGCCCACTGGAAGATGCCCGTTCGTTCGATGATAGCGATGATGATCATCATGCCCATCACCAGGAAGATGACTTCCCAGTTGATGTAGGTCAGGGCAGTTTCGAAATCGAAGATGAAGAACTGTCGATTGAAAGCCCCGCCGATGAAGGTCACTAGGAAGACGGCTGACATGCCAGCCAGCGCAGCGGTCGTGCTGTGGAGTTTCTCCAGGGCGATCACGAGCAAGACCCCGATGAAGATGATCGTCGCCGCCCAGAAGGCATATGAGATATGGCGGGAGAGCGTGATGTCGCCGGTCGTGATCGCGCCGCCTTCCCGCAAACGCACAATCTGGCTGCTGGAGAGCGAAACTTCGGCTGGCTCAAAATGAATGCGTTCGACGAGAATCGCCAGCGAGCTGTGCGAGGCATCAGCGAACCTGAGCGTCCAGCTGCCATCCTCTCCGGTTTCCGTCCGGGCGAGTGGCTGGCTCAGGCCAGCAGCCTGCAGGGTGATTTCTGCAGCGTGCACAGGCTGAGACTGCTCATCGAGGACGCGTCCTGTGATTGCAAAGCCATACGCCTGTGCTTCTGCGGGACTCCATGGAAGCGCCAACAGCAGGCCAAGCAAGCCCATTCCCAGCGCCAGCATCCAGGACGAAAATCGATGGGTTATGCGGTGGTTAGATATTGCGGGCATGGGCAGAGGCTCTCATCACCTTCATTCGTATCCGGAAGCGATTTCAATCTGTGTGCTGGAGGCAGTCAGGAGTTCATCGCTTCGAAAACAGCAGACTCGAAGTGTTCGACGGACTCTACAAACTCCTCAGCACCTACCCGCCGAAGGAGCAGAATCGAAACCAGCAAGCCGACCGCCTCAAAGCCGAAGACGGCGGCATACGCTCCCGGCACCGGTGTCCCGAGCGCGAGGAAAGCGCTCTGCAGGGCTCCTCCCGCAATTGCCGTCGGGCCTTTCGCCAGCGCCTGGATCAGGGTCCAGAAACCGACGAATAATCCCGTCTGACGGGCGGTCGTCAGATCCATCATCAAAGCCACGCCACCAACGGTGAAGAAGCCTGCCCCGCTTCCGAGCAGCAGGATCAACAGCGGAAGTGCTGCAGCAGCTCCAGCGAGCGAGCTTCCAGCCAATCCCAGGAATGCGATCACCATGATTCCGATTCCGAGGCTGGTCGTCGCCCGTTTCCCGAAGCGAGGGATCAAGCGCGAGCCTCCCAGCAGCATGCTCGCAATCACTCCTACTCCCATATAGGCGTTGAAGCGCGTCGTTTCTGCGGGCGAAAGGAGGAAGACCTCACCGCCGAAAGGTTCAAGAATGACGTCCTGCATGAAGTAGGAAAACATGCTCAGAAAGAGAAACCCCGCGAACCATCGTGCCGGGCGGTTTGCGCCGAGGGCGCGCACAGAGGCCCACAAGCTTCCGCCCCGCACCAGCTCCACGCTGGGCACTCGCCGTTCCTGCCGCAAAATGGCAGCGAAGGCCAGGACAATAACCGCCGCACCTCCCGCGAGGAAGAGCGTCCGGACGCGCTCAAGGCTGAATGAGGTGAGCAGCGCCCCGCTCAGGATGCCGGTGAGGATGATGCCAAACATCAGCATCGTCCAGATCCAGCCCGTGACACGGCCCCGCTCAGCGGGTTGCGAGAGGTCGGTAACCAGGGCCAGGAATGCGGTCCCGGCGATATAAGAAGCTATCCCTTCTAAGAGAAAGCACCCGAACCCCAGCGCTAACCTGCCTGCTGAGGGCGATTCGGCCAACCATACCGCGACCTGCAGCGAGCCGGCCAGCACGAGAGCTGCGCTGATGGCGCCGAGCAAAATGTACAGGCTGCGCCGGAATCCAGCGACCGGATGCGAATCCGAGAAGTACCCGAACGGGATGGCAACCAGTGCGCCAAGGTAATGGCCGCCTCCAACGATCAGCGTGACGCGGAACAGATCGAGGCCCAGCTCCACCCGCATGACACGGTTGAGCACACCCAGGAACAGGACGGACAGCCCTCCGGCGGCAACCTGGAAGAGCCCGAGACGGAGTATCTGAGAGCGGTTCATCGATGCAATTGGCCTTCTTTATCGTACAAATACGGACCGCCAGGTATTGTACCCGGTCGATCAACCGGGAGCGGCCTCGGGGCCGGTTTCGGATGGTTGGATCCACCTTATTGCGCCCGCAAAGAGCAAAGCCATGATGATCCCGAAGACGAGGAAAGGCATGCTGGCCCCGAAGAATTCGAAGAGCGCCCCGCCAAAGACCGGGGCTACCGCATTCGCCCCGCTGAGCAAGGC
>JARRJK010000170.1:0-5651 GCA_037379555.1 Anaerolineales bacterium
GAACTCATCGCTTCTGATGCCCATCCCCTGCTGCTGGATGTCATCCATCGTTCGATTCAAAATCTGCAGCCGACTCCGCCATCCACAATAGTGTTCACCGACGATTGGGCACCGATTGAGCGGCTGACACATGCAATTGCCGTGAGGTTCATCCTCGCCGGCAGTGTTGAGAGCCTGCGATAGGCAGCCAGGAGGTTTCCTTGAAACAAGAAGGGCGCACACCCCATGTTCTGCGGATTGGCTTGCAAGTGCTGATTCCCGTCCTGCTACTTCTGAGCAGCGTGTGGGTGATTCTTTTGACAGCCAGCATCTGGGTACCGGTCGAATACCGCATGCCCGGATTCCCACCGGATCGCTACGGATTCACACTTCAGGACAGGATTGAGTGGTCTGCCGTCGACATCCGCTTCCTGTTGGGGAGCGAGCCGATCACGTATTTCGACCGCTTCCAGCTCACGGATGGCTCTCCGATGCATAACGAACGCGAGCTGGTACATATGGAGGATGTGAAGGCTCTTCTCGATACCACCCGCTGGGTCCTGGCGGCGGGCATTCTGCTTGCAGCTGCCGTTACCTTCTTGCTGGTGCGTTTGCGTGGAGGGGGATACGCACGCCTTGCCTGGCGCAGCGGGGCGCTCTGGACAATTTACCTGATGGTGCTGCTTGGCGTCGGCCTTATCCTGGGATTCGGCTTTGTCTTCGTTGGTTTTCACCGCCTCTTCTTCCAGGGAAGCTCATGGATCTTCCCGCTTTCCGATACCTTCATCCGGCTTTACCCGGAGCGTTTTTGGCGTGATACCTTCGCCCTGGTTGTGATCGTCACCGGCTTGCTAACAGGCATGGTTTACCTCATTGCAAGGGGATCTGGAGATAAGCAGGAGACGGCCTGAGGGTTTGAGAAGGAGTAAATAAGCGGGCGAGCTATGCAGCTCGCCCGCTGCTTTTCCGGTCAGCTTACCTCGGATTTCTTACGCGCCAAATTTCTGCAGGCGCCCGGCGTGAGCCAATGACATCTGTGGCGGGCATCGTTCCCAGGCCGCCTTGCTGGCAAGCACGCTCCCCAAAGGATGTTTGGTGGTCTGGTCGCATATGCCTGGGAGCCCAGAGCAAGAACGGCACCGGATGCCAGCTGTGGGTGCGCATGCTGGCCGGGGTGGAATGATCCCCGGTGACTGCCAAAACATCCGGCTTGAGATCGAGCAGAGCATCCAGCGCACGGTCGACGGATTCGATCACCTCCGCCTTCTTGTTGAAATCCCCATCCTCACCGCGGCTGTCTGTCTTCTTGATGTGGATGAAGAAGAAGTCGTAGTCGTTCCAATGCTTGGCGGCAGTGGCGAACTCTTCCTGCGGCGTGTCGCCCGCAAATTCGATCGTGTCCATCCCAACCAAGCGTGCCACCCCGCGGTACATGGGATAGACCGCGATACAGCCGGACCGCAGGCCGTAGATCTGCGGAAATTTCGGCAGCTGCGGGTCGGAGGAGAAGCCGCGCAGCGTCACTCCATTCGCCTTCGGCTCATCCGCCAGCAGTTCCTGAGCCGCTTCAACCCACTGCTGTACGTACTCCGCCGCTTGCTCTGAGGCTTTGTTCAGGGCTTTCGCTTTCAACGGCGCCACACCCGTGCGCTGCGGATCGGTGTCCTCAATATCCGCCTGGAGGCCGTCGCCGCGTAAAATCAACGCGAAGCGGTACTCCTTCACATGCTTGACCTCGATCTTCAGCCCGGGGATCTCAATCCCCGACAGCTTGTCGACGATCGGCAGCGCTTCCTCGGTCGGGATTCTCCCGGCGCGCCGGTCGGTGATTTTGCCATTCTCATCCAGCGTGCAGAAATTACCGCGGGCAGCCACGTCATCTTCGTGAACATGCATGCCCACGCCAGTGGCCTCGAGCACGCCACGTCCAACCTCGTGCTCGATCGGATCATAGCCGAAGAGCGCCAGGTGCGGTTCCGTGGGACCACCGGGCTCGATCGGTGTCCCACCCAGCCCGTCCATTATGAGCAGCACGATCTTGCTTCCGTTGTCGAACTGCAGTTCACGCATGAGCTCAAAGTTGGCCATAGTCGATCCTTTCAGATGGCGTAACAAAGCCCCTGGCAGTGGTTGGCAGGGGCTTTGTGGTCGATCGTATGGTGTCTAGTGGATACGTTTCTGATCACCTTCGGTTTCGAAAATGTGCATATTGTCCATGTTGAAGACGACTTCGGCCTGATCTCCCATGCGCAGATTCGTGCGTGGGTCAAACCGGCCAACAAACGTGCTGTCGCCTGCGATCATGTACATGAAGACTTCGTTGCCCATCAATTCGGTGACGTCAACCGTGATCCCGACCGGCGCGGCTTTGATGCTGGGCGGCGCGAAATTCGGATCGTGGATGTCATCCGGCCGGATGCCGAAGACAACCGGTTTCCCGATGAGTTTCTGATAGATATCGGCCTGGTCGTCGGGGATCGGAACCTGGAAGCTATCGGTATCGACGACCAGCTTTCCGTCGCCACGCTCGATTTTGGCGGGGAAGAAGTTCATCGAAGGCGACCCGATAAAACCGGCAACGAAAACATTCGCCGGGTAATCGTAAAGATTCTGCGGCGTGTCGATCTGCTGCAGCACGCCGTCCCTCATGACGGCGATGCGGGAAGCCATCGTCATCGCTTCGACCTGGTCGTGTGTGACGTAGATGAAGGTCGTCGCCAGGCGTTTATGCAGTTTCGTGATCTCGGCACGCGTCTGGACACGCAGCTTGGCGTCGAGATTGGAGAGCGGCTCGTCGAATAGGAAAACCTTTGGTTCGCGGACGATGGCGCGCCCAACCGCCACTCGCTGCCTCTGGCCGCCGGAGAGCTGGCGTGGTTTTCGATCGAGCAAGTTCTCGATGGTGAGGATTTCCGCGGCTTCCTGCACCCGGCGCTTGATCTCGTCCTTCGGCATCTTGCGCAGCTTCAGGCCAAACGCCATGTTATCGAACACCGACATGTGGGGATAGAGTGCGTAGGATTGAAAGACCATGGCGATGTCACGGTCTTTCGGGGCAATGTCGTTAACGACACGATCACCGATTGAGATCTTGCCTTCGGTGATCTCCTCCAGGCCTGCCAGCAGCCGCAGGGCGGTTGTCTTGCCGCAGCCGGACGGCCCCACGAGGACAAGAAATTCCTTATCCTCAATCTCGATGTTCATGTCATTTACAGCGGTGACTTCGGAAAATCTCTTGTACACGTGATAGTACGTTACGCTGGCCATGGGGCCGTCCTCCTTTCGGTGGGTATAGTGCTCAAATTATACTCTCTGTTCCTTTGCAGTGACAATAGCACACGCGCGTTGACGGCCTACCATGGGGGTGGTATAGTCGACCACGTGCAGGCAAAGCAGGAAAACTCCAGCCCGGATGGCCGACTCAGGCGCACCTGGGCTTTACTCACGCGCTGGCTCGAACCCGGCCTGGGCGTAAAACGCTGGCTGATCACGCTTGTTCTGGGGACGGCGATGGTGGGACTCGGGTTGGCGATTGTGCTGCTCGATGCCTACCGTGCCCATCCCGATTCCCCAATCCTCGCTTTACTAAGCCTGCGGGCTCTGCCGCGCATAACCCGGGCGCTGCTGCTCGGTTCGATCGGAGTGGCCCTGATCGTACTCAGCGTCTTCAAGCTCAACACCGCCCTGCTCGCGCCTTATGTACAGCCTGGCCGGTCTATCGTCGACGCTGTCGCCCGCTACAGGCGCCTTGGCCGCGGCCCAAAGATCGTGGCGATCGGGGGCGGGACTGGGTTGTCCACGCTTCTGAGGGGATTAAAAAAGCACACTGGCAATCTGACCGCCATCGTTTCTGTCGCCGATGACGGCGGCTCCTCTGGCCGTCTGCGTCAGGCGCTGGGCCTGCCACCACCGGGTGACATCCGTGCATGCCTTGCTGCTCTATCAGAGGATGAAGATCTGCTGACGCAATTGTTCCAATACCGCTTCCGCCAGGGTGAAGAACTGCTCGGACATTCCTTCGGCAACCTCTTTATTGCCGCCCTGGCATCTGTGACGGGTAGTTTTGAAGAGGGTGTGCGCGAAGCAGGGCGCGTGCTGGGGATCGCCGGGCAGGTACTGCCCGCGACCTCTGCGAATATCGAGCTGATCGCTGATAAAGCGCTGGCATTGGCAGGGGAGGCGGTCCGGATTGAAGGCGAGAGCCGTATTCCGGCTGTTCCAGGACGTATCAGGCGTGTTCAGCTCGAACCTGTGGACCCGCCAGCGTACCCAGCAGCCATCCAAGCCATATTGAGCGCCGACATGATCGTGATCGGACCGGGAAGCCTGTACACGAGCATCCTGCCCAACCTGCTCGTCCCACGTCTGGCTGAGGCGATCGAAGCCAGCCGGGCGTTCAGAGTCTACGTTTGCAACATCGCGACGCAAAAGGGAGAAACAGACCACCTGAATTGCTGCCAGCATTTCGAAGCGATCGAGGCGCATATCGAGCGCAGCCTGGTGGATATGGTTGTGGCGAACGACAAAATCATTCCTCCACCTTCCGAGGAGGTTGAACTCGTCGACCCGGGGCTGGATCATCGCATATCAGTGCCGATTTACACGACGGATTTGATCGATTCGCACATGCCATCCCGGCACGATTCAGATAAACTGGCAGAGACGCTTATCGCATTGCTCGAGGAGCGAACGGGACCGCTGGAGCTGACCCCGGTCGAAAACAATCACGAAGCAAGCGACTACTAATTCATATCCCAAGGAGAATTGCCATGGCAACTAAAGTAGGCATCAACGGATTCGGCCGCATAGGCCGGCAAGTCTTGAAGATCATGAAGGAGAAATACCCCGACACCTTTGATGTCGTTGCCTTCAACGACCTCGGTGATCTGCCGACGATGGCCCATTTGTTCCTGTATGACTCAAACTATGGAAAGTTCGACGGCGAACTGGAAGTGAAGGAAGACGGCCTGGTGATTGATGGCGATTTCGTCAAATCCCTTTCAGAGCCGGATCCGGCCAAACTCCCGTGGGGAGATCTGGGTGTCGAGATCGTAATCGAAGGTACGGGCGTTTTCCGCGCCCGAGCGGACGCTGCTAAACACCTCGACGCAGGTGCGAAGAAGGTCATCATTACTGCACCAGCAAAGAAACCGGATCTGACGGTCGTGCTCGGCGTCAACGATGAAATGTATGACCCACAGGAACACCACATTGTCTCCAACGCTTCCTGCACGACGAACTGTCTCGCTCCTGCGGCCAAGGTGATCCAGGACAGTTTCGGCATCGAGCGTGGGTTGATGACGACGATTCACTCCTACACCAATGACCAGCGCATCCTTGATCTGCCTCATAAGGATCTGCGCCGTGCCCGCGCGGCAGCTTTGAATATCATCCCCACCACGACCGGTGCAGCAAAGGCGGTTGCGCTCGTCATCCCCGAGCTTGAAGGCAAATTTGACGGCTACGCGCTGCGGGTCCCGACGCCGACAGTTTCAGTCGTTGACTTCGTCGTGACGCTCGAGAAGGAGACATCGACGGAAGCATTACACGACGCCTACCGTTCAGCCGCGGCCGGACCGATGAAGGGCATCCTCGGTTTCGAGGAAGTCCCGCTGGTGAGTATGGATTACAAGGCCGACTCGCGCTCGAGCATTGTCGATGCCCAGTTTACC
>JARRJK010000171.1:0-4484 GCA_037379555.1 Anaerolineales bacterium
ATTACGGGATAAACCTGAACCATATGGTCTGAGATTATTCCTGAGAGTATTCCGCCCTCCAGTGGGATATCATGGAAAACCCAACGCGCCGGTTAGCCTGCACAACCGGCCTACCAAGACCCAAAATCGCTACATCTACTAGGTTCAGTTCCGACCCGAAACGAGCGGATCACCGAAAGAATAGGCGGTTCTTGAACGGATTGCGGCCGGCGAAGACAATCGGAGCACCCTCACCATTCCAGAAAGAACCAGAATCCACTCGCATCGCCTGAATGTGCAGATGCGGCTGACTGGTCCACCCAGAGTTGCCGACACACGCTATGGGCTCCCCGACTTTCACCGTCTGGCCAACAACGACTTTGATACTTGCTTCTTGAAGATGCCCCAGAAGGATGTGGTAGTTGCGAGTTCGTAGTAGTACGTAGTTGCCGAGATTGTAGGGTCCCTTGCCACTCCAAGGTTCCTCATTCGGTTGGCCGTCAACAACACCTGCAACGACTCCATCACATGGGCTTAGCACTATCTTATTGAATACGGGATAGAGCTCACGCTGTCGAGGGAAGATGCCGCCTTGATAACATAGTTACATCAACAGCGTATTTCATTGAGTTGTTTACTCCAGATCTACTGTGCACGGCCGAGCTATAGTGGTAGTTAATTAAGGAACTTCTCCTGCCATTGCCGCCCTCAAAAACGCTGAAAACGCCATGGTTCAGCGGGAACGAAAGAGATACTTTCTGTTGCTCAAAAAACCTCGCTCGCAAGGCGTTTACGGACACAGTCAGGAGCCCGACGGATGCTGCGGTGAGTAGACCGTCTCGAATCCAAAAGGACTCGGCAAATCGGTCTACGAGAAGATATCCAGTCAGTTGCGGCAGTGTTCGCAGTACGGCCGTCGCGGAGACGAGTAACAGCGCATACCTCAGGTAGTAACTCGCAAAGGCCCATGTTCCAGTTAGGTAGATGAAGAGAACGTATGAGGCCAGCACCAGTGTCGTTGATGCCCAGTCTATCATGCTTCTGTATGGTGCAATGAAATACCAGGTAACGAGGACTACTGGAAGAAAAACGTGCAGCACTGCCACCAGGATTATCGCTTGGACACGGGTGAATCTCATGGATGTGCCCTCCCTGGGACAGATTAGTGCTGAGTATACAGACAATCCCGGCCGCTGTGCAAGTCACCTCTCTGCGACATAAGATATTATGCCGCATCCGGCACACGAAGACTATAGTGAGGCTTTTTATAAGCGCCGTGGAGACTCGGGCTATCGATACCGTGTCCTTACTTTTCATTTCTTGATTGCACATGCTCGACTATTCAAATCGCCCATTTCTTGATCAGCCGAATTAATACACTGAGAGCGGATTTCGAGTTAGGCAGGGTAGCCAAATTTGTATCAACTTCATATCGGGTTGCGCATCGGACAGCGGTTGTCGTCAAGGTGTTTTAACAGTACAAGCTGATTCCTCCGACGCTTTACGGCAGCAGAATGCCGTTTGAGAATATCTAGTCCTAGTGGAGTACGCGGATGTTCTTCCTTCGCTGTCTGTTAACCCCGACATCTCGTAGAAGCAGGTTCAAAGATGATATGCCGTCATCTTGTTAAGTGAGGGCCGAGATATTACCATGATAATAGACGTCATGACTGCACCGCGCGTGTTTCTGGTTATCGTCTTTCTGATTTCCGGATCGCTGGTCTCAGCGAAGGAAGAGCAACCATATCCGTCGCAGGGACCGAAGGTGTTCGTGACCGTGATCGCCGCGCCTTTATCTCCTTCACTCAGTACAATCTCCTTTGATTTACCCTTGGGTTCTTTGGTATCAACAAGAGCGTTGAACCGTATCGGAGCATCCTGCTGGATCTTCTCCGATTCACCCTATCTGATACCGCACTCATATTTCGAGCTTGGTATTCTACTTGATTGGGAGTTGGTTAGCACCTCCCGACATAGATTGGCGGCCGGAGTCGGTACAGCCGTTGGGATCGAAACTCTCCGTCGCAGCTTATCCACACCCCTGATCTTGAGGCTGAAATACCACTTCGTTTTTCGTAGACGCCTCTCCTTCGAAACAACCGGTGAGGGCTTTCTCTATGGACAGGGTGGCGGTTTCCAATTCCATCTACGGGCTCTGAGTCGACCGTTTGAGTTGGGTTTTGTCATCGGCCTCGGAATCGGATATGGTTTTTTGAGCGAATGGGATTTCAATCCCCATGGCGATGCACTTCAACTCGATGTGACTGTAGGATATTCGTGGCCAAGGTTTCGAGGGACAAAACAGTGAAAAGATACCATCCCAATACAGCAACAGCTGTTCTGATTATACTTTTGCCTATTGCTGCTCTACTCGAGTGTGGGCCTGTTCCACTGCAGCGACTTGGAGGTTCTCAACCTAATCCCTGTGAAGATGTTGCAGATCCCGGCTCAACAGCCATTGACTCCGGCGTGCTTCTCGTTGACAACTGGATGTACCAACTTCAGGATGCCGTCGCTTCGTCAATCGAAGCGACTGCGTTCCAAATAGCCGTCATCGATTACTCTCGCAATGGGGAGGAGAGCGGGCGCTACAGTGACACCGAGATGACTGCAATGAAGAGCGGTGGGAGGAAGGTGCTCGCCTACCTGAGTGTTGGTGAGGCCGAAGATTACCGCTACTACTTCGATCAGCGGTGGATATCCTGGATCGAAGGTCAACCCACTAGTGCTGCGCCCTGTTGGCTCGGTCGAACCAATCCAGATTGGGAGGGAAACTACAAGGTGCAGTACTGGTCAGAAGACTGGCAAAGGATTGTCCTGGACTACCTGGATCGCATCATCGAAGACGGATTTGATGGAGTGTATCTGGATATTATTGATGCCTTTGAGTACTGGAGCGATCGTGACAACGGCGAAGGCTATTGGATCGAGGAGTCTTTGGCGGCAGAGCGGATGATTGGGCTGGTTGGACGCATCGCTCGCCATGCCCGTGAGGAGAAGGGAAAAGCTGATTTCTATATAATCCCTCAAAACGGCGAACGGATCTTCAACTACGATTCGACCAGTACCTACCTCGACACGATCAGCGGGATCGGGATCGAGGACCTGTATTATGACGGCGCCGCGGCGATTCCTGCGGCGGCCACCGCAGCGCGCAACAATCTGCTTTCGGGTGTCAAATCAGCAGGCAAGCCCGTGCTGGTGGTGGATTATGTGGACCGGGGGATTCGACCGACACCGGAGTCTATCGTTGTAGATTTCCTCACCAAAGCTGGTGACGACGGGTACAAACCCTATGCAGCCCGAGCGGATCGGGAGCTCGATGAGATCAACGTATTTGTCGGACAGCCGTGATCGTAACGCCAGCAAACACAATTTTGACGGACGTAAGTAAATTATTATCGACTTCGGTTTGCATTTCGTGTGGGTGAGATCCGTGTTCCCCTGTCAAATGGGACGGATATCCCATGAAAACAACAAACATGCAGCGAGGTTCCTGTGAATGCCATATCTGTGTACAACAAAAAATATGAAAATATAGGATGACGTATATGCTGTCGATGGAAATTGGGTCTACTAGCGGACCAAATTTCTTCAAACAATGCCCGATATAGTTCATATGAAACGGGTGTCGGTCTTAAAATCTGGTGAGGGGCGACCCTCGTATGGGTTCGACTCCGACCGCCGGCTATCTTCTTTCATTATATCGCCGATCAACCGGTGTCCGCGGGGGATCCCGGAGGCCGTGGAATTCAGTAGACCTCGACCCATATTCAGGAGTATCTTCTTTCTCCAACACCTCAACAGGAAACCCAATGCCAGGCGTACGTACTATCAATCACTCGGTTCGAAATGTAGCTATCATCGCCCATGTAGACCACGGTAAGACCACCCTGGTGGACGCCATGTTCCGCCAGAGTGGGGTATTCCGCAGCAACCAGGAGGCCGGGGAGCGGGTCATGGACCGCCTCGACCTCGAGCGGGAGCGGGGCATCACCATCGCCGCCAAAAACTGCTCCGTCATGTGGAAAGGGGTCAAGATCAATATCATCGACACCCCCGGACACGCAGACTTTGGCGGAGAGGTGGAGCGGGCCCTCTCCATGGTCGATGGAGCGATCCTGTTGGTCGACGCCTCCGAGGGCCCGCTGCCCCAGACCCGCTTTGTGGTCGGCAAGGCCCTGGAAGCCGGGCTGCCCCTGATCGTAGTCATCAACAAGATCGACCGTCCCGACGCCCGGCCGGCCGCGGTGCTCGATTCCATCCACGACCTGCTGATAGAGCTGGGGGCGGCGGAAGAGCTCCTGGATTTCATCCCGCTGTACGCGATTGGCAGGGACGGGATCGTCAAGGCCGGCCTCCATGAGGAAGTCGACAACCTGCACCTGCTCTTGGACACGATCCTGGAGCGAATCCCGGAACCGGTTTCGGAGGAAGGCGCGCCGTTCCAGATGCTGGTATCGGACCTGTCGTACTCCGACTTCTTGGGGCGCCTGGCCATCGGC
>JARRJK010000172.1:0-3913 GCA_037379555.1 Anaerolineales bacterium
AAGCGCACAAAGCTTTTTCCCATTCCCCAGCGTATGCCATACCCCCAGACCAGCGCCGCCGCCACATTGGATGCAGCAAAGGGGATGGAAATGGGGCCAACTGTAAATCCCTTGATGATGTTCGTAGTCGCCCCAGCCAACGCTCCCCACCACGGACCTACTGTCATCGCCACGACGGCTGTCCCGATCGTGTCAAGAAATGTCGGCAGCCTTAGGACCGTGTTGATGTACCCACCTACAACATTAAGGGCCACCGCGGCAGGAATGAATGCATATATGTACGACCGTGGAATTACAGTGGCCCTATTAGGTGCAGTTGCAGTCGCCATTGGAATCCTCCTTCGTCCTCTGGAATATGATCGGCTACAAGGGCTTGATACGTGATCGAGCATCTCCATATATTCTATTTTCCAAGCTCACCTCCCTCAGGTTGAACTCTTGAGTAAGTATTGTCCACATACCGGACGAAAAATTCCGTTTGGAATCAGCCATCAGCTCCACAAATAGAGACAAGCTGGCTGAACACCGGCAGGTATCAGATGTCACGTTAGGAACTTCTCACGATAAACTCGCTGGACCTTACTGGGCGATAGGTGATTATTCATCAGCGCGACACAGGCACTCATCGTATTGATTCTTGTTTGGTGGACTTGAACCCCTGACAGCAGCAATGAAATCCCCAACTTTATTAATACGAGCCCTCCAGGAATCAAACACAACCATTTCATTCTTTTCTTGTTCCAGGAAGATGAGCCGACAATCCGGAAGTCTCCTTACCTCCGAAAGTATCCCTGCCACACAGGTTCCATCGGTCGCTTCGTCAACCAGAATGACTCGTGGGCGGACCTCTGAACTAGTGTTGGCGGCACATGAAGGTTCTGTGAAGACAATGCCATCAAGATCTCTGCCTGCCAGTATCCCCGCCAGGACATCTTTGAAAAAGGGGTTTGATGACACGACCAGAATGCCCATATTGGGACCGCCCGTAAGAAAGCTTTTGGTCATACCATATCGTCTATATTAAGCATATGAGCGAGTGAAACATCATGCAATGACCTCATTGAGTGATCTCGGTACCATCGATTGGAGGGTACGGGTACCCAAATGGGTACCCAAACATGCTGGGGGATATCCTGGCCACGGGTAGGCCACAGGAAAACGCCCTATGGTGAGTCTTCGTTGAGCAAGTGAGGTTTAATCCCGCTGGGTCAGTCCCGTACTAACCCTTTTCGTACGGCGTAGACGGCCGCTTCTACGCGGTTGTTAAGCTGGAGTTTTTCGAGGATGTTATGTAGGTACTTCTTTACTGTGTTTTCGCTGATCACCAAGCGGTTGGCTACTTCTGAGTTGGATAATCCAGCAGCGACCAGCTCTAGAACCTCAGTCTCTCTTGGTGTAAGAGACCCAAGCTCTGGAATACGTGACTTGACGTCATCCTTACCCTGACTGAACTCCTTAACAATCTTGGCCGCCATGCGTGAGGACAAAGGCGCTTCCCCGTCGAGCACCCCATTCAACATACTGCGCAACGTTTTTGGTTTAACATTCTTGAGTAGATAGCCGGAGGCACCATTCTTCAACGCCCGGAACAAGTCGTCCTCGGATTCTGAAACGGTCAGCATGATTACGTGGGCTCCCGGCAGATCAGTCTTGATTCGTCGCACGGCTTCGATGCCGTCCATCCCCGGCATTGCTACATCCATCAAAACGAGATCTGGACACAGCTGTCGGGCAAGATCCAAAGCCTCCATCCCATCGGAAGCTTCTCCAATAATCGAGAAATCATCCCACTTTTCAACGATGTATCTGAGACCCGAGCGAAAGAGCACGTGGTCATCTACTACCAGCACCGTCTTCATATCGCCTCGTCACCTGGAACTGCCAGAATGGCAGGAACAACAACCTCCAACAGCGTCCCACGATCCTGCGAGGAACTAATGGTAATGGCCCCTCCCACGCTGATCGCCCGCTCCTGCATGATACGCAGTCCGTAGGTACCGGCGGGGATCCGTTCCATCTCGAACCCTTTCCCGTCATCCTCGACAGAAACCCTGAGTTCGCCTTCAAGGCTTCGCACCATCACTCGGACTCTGGAAGCCCCAGAATGCTTCCGAACATTTGCAAGCGCCTCCTGAATAATCCGTGTGAGTTGCGATTGCACGGCGGGGTGGAGATTAAGAACATCCAAAGCGCCATCGTTTGGCTCAAGATCAGCCTGGCACTCAATACCCCAATGGTGCTCGAAACGTGGCAGGTAGCCATCCAAGAATCCGCGCAACCCGCCTTCGAATGTCCCCTCATCGTGCAGAGCCTGGATCTCCTCTCGCACACAGCTATATGCGTCATCAGCCAGCAACCTTAGATGGCTAGACAGATCCAAGGCAGATTGGATATCTCCCTCCTCCAAGTGCGCTTGTTGCTCTTCTATTAAGAGCTGCAAGGCAGCTAGCGACTGAGCGAAGCCATCGTGGATTTCCCGAGCAAGGTGTGAGCGCTCCTGCAAAACTGCATTTTCCCACTGAACTTCCGCCTGGTGAACCTGGCGGATCATTAGCGCAACGCATCTGCCTAATATCTCGAGCCACCTCAACTTATCCACAGAGGGAGGATCGCCAGACCTATCCATTAAACTGACGGATCCGACCACCCTTTCTGACGCAACAAGGGGTACCGATACCGCCTGAATGTAGCCCAAATCCCATGCTTCCGGGTTTATGGTTGGCCTGACGCCAGCCCTCTTCTCGCGTAGCATATCCTTGAAGATAGGCCTCTCAGCCACACATTGGATCTTTGCCTTAAGTTCTGGGCTTAAACCACGTTCGGCCACAAGGTGAAGACACCCATTGACATCGTCGTAGCGTCGTAGGACCACGGCGTCCGCGTGAGTGATCCTCTGAAGCGCGTCAACGGTCGATTCGTATAAATTGTTGACAGGGGATTCTCCGCAGGCTGAATTGAGGATGTCGAGCAAAGTAACAAGGTTAGAGCGGTTTTGCTCTAGGGTTGACTCTTGTTCACACTTTTCATCTTGAAGCTCCGATTGCTTAAGCAGTAGACCGAGGATCCTGGTTATCAATTGCCATTCGTCAAAATCGGGCTCGTTTACCTCGGGCGAGGGATCGGTCAAAAGAAAAAGCAGACGTGTACGATCATTGTTGCGAACCATGCGGACATAGTGAAGGCTATTTGGATCCACTACGGTTGGCAGAGAAGTGCCACGAGTGGCTTCGACCCATTCAGCAAGAGCAGAAAGGCATGTGCCGCTTGGAACTCTCCCCCAGACTGACGGAGCTGGTAGGTGCCAGCATCGTGACACAGCGTCTTGTTCATCAATACCCAAGCCTGAGGAAGCCTGAAGTCTCCATGATTCCCTTTGCTTATTGTATGCGAATAAAAGTACGGCCTGAGCGTGACATGCCGACATGAGGAGAGTACAAAGTGCGCTGGGATCTTGAGCTGGTGACAAAGCTCCAAGCGCCAGCAGGTTTTCGACGAGTGGAGATCCTTTTCGCCGCCTCATTATCACGGTTCCTCTAATGAGCTACCGGGCCCCGCCCCCGCGCCATTCTAGACTCCTATGACCTCACACACAAGTGAGATTGGGCACAATCCATATCTATATAGCGATAGGTTTCGAGTTAACCCATACGTGTTTCCGCTAATGGAGATTATCGGAAACGCGTATGGGTCGATCTTAAGAACAACACAACAAGGAATGCCCTTTTACAACATCTCGATGTTGATGCTCCAAGCCGTCAAGTGTCTTATGCGGATATCCTCTTCCTAGTCTTGGAGACGTCGTCGCCGGTCCAAGACTGCTAAACCAAGTAGAACGACCGTGCAGGTCAGGTACACCAGGGGCATCCCTGAGGTGACTGATTCACCGGTCACACCCATGAAGTCAAGAGCCGAT
>JARRJK010000173.1:0-4276 GCA_037379555.1 Anaerolineales bacterium
TCCGAATCCATGAAGAATACATCGCCAAAAGCAGTAACTCGGAATGGCTGTTTATCGCCAATATTGATCCATTCCCAGGCCGAAAGGCCTCGTTGAATATCTGAAAAGGAAGGGTCAATGTAGAAAGACATAGGATGGCGTCCTAACAGCCTCGAGCTGAGGCGCCGGGGTTCGCTAGTTTGCTTGCATTTCTAAACTCGCCCACCCGTTCCTTGGCCTGCAAATTGCGCCGCATCCCCGGTCGCCTCCTGCGAGACGTTAGGCAGAATGAAAAGGATTATCTGGTATGAAAAGCCAGATAAATGGCCAAGTCCATGTCTAAGGAAATTCGGATTCCCGGAATTTGTAGATACCAGGTATTCCCATGACGAGCAGATTACCGTCGTCATCAACAAGCACATCATCACTAACACTCAGCCCACTCCAAGGTTTTTCACCTTCATACGGCAGAGCTATTCCCTCCTTCGAGAACCATGTTCCTCGATCGAAGTAAACGAGGCCGTGTTGCATGCGCATGCCGATCCATACCCTGCCACTTTCAGCAACTGAAACACTTGTAAGTGCACCCCAGCAGCGATTTGCCGCCCCTGGACTACCCATGAAAAGACTTTTATCGTATGCCTTCCATCGATTGTGTTGACCTAATGACACCACTGCTGTCGTTTCGGAATATGTCCCTTCACCGCACCTGGGAGGCGTGCTATCGACGATCCAGAGAATTTGATTGTTGTCGTCATACGCAAGATGATCTACACGGAAAAGTGGGTTCTCCAATGGAACAGCTTGCTCAATGTCTAGGAAATTAAAGACACCTTCCGAATAGTGGATTAGTTCTTGAGCCCCAAGCCAACCAAACCAAAGTTCACTATCAGTGCCATTAGTGCCAGTAAGAACGTGAGAGCTTTCTGGACTAACAGAGATTCCTTGGGATTCAATTGCTTGCGAGAACTGATCGCAGTTCCACGCCCTAAGTTCTTGGAAGCACAGATTTCCAACGGTATCAGCTACCCATACTTGATCCGAACGATCAACAAGGATAACTTGCGCTTCATGACTGATCTGGTCTGATGGAAAAATCTCCTCAGATGGAATGAAGGAGAAATGGTCTTTTGTTTGGACAACAAGAACGCCTAAAGGAAAACCTACCCAAACAGAATTATCTTCTCGGACAGCTATCGAGCCATTCGCGATACCGATGGAAGGCTCTAACATATCGAAAGAAATGGTCTCACTGTATTCATTATTATGGAAGTGAATCAAAGCTTTCTCATAGAGAAACCAGTAATCGCCAGAAGATCCATTCCGTATAGATAGCGGAATGCCAAATGATGAATTGTCGTGGTGCCAGATCAAGAATTGATCGTATTGGTTTTTGCTGTCTTGCGTTGGCGAAAGGGATACGGCTACTGATGGAATCTGGGTATTTACCGTCGCGTGAGTGGATATACAACTTGCTAGAATAGTTGATGTGAACAGAAGCAATAATAATCTAGAAGTCGTCCTATTCATCTTCGATCACTTCTATGAACAAAACACTAGGCAGCAAAGTTGATTACGATTGCACTCATTAAACGGCGTAGAGATCATTCTGCCTAACAACCTCGAGCTGAGGCGCCGGGGCATTCACCCTCGCTTCGAATTCCCGTCCCCAAAACCCGCTCCATCGAGTGCAAATCGCGCCGCATCCCCGGTCGCCTCCTGCGAGACGTTAGCGAGCCCCAAAATTATCACTTTCCTTCATCGTCTGGATCAACAGCCGGAGTAGAACAATTAACACATGGTACAACATCGGTTTGAATCACTACATCTCCCCGCGAAGATACTTTAGCTGAATTCTCATCGGAAAGTATGTATATTGTCTGCCCATCTCCAAACCCGCTTAGATTTTCTTCGGAATATCGATAATACCCATACGCCGCAACCGGAAATTGTCCTGCCTTCATGACCTGGATCTTAATTACGTGTTCAAAGCGAATACCCTTAGAAAGTGATACGTCGACTTCCTTGACGCCTTCAATTACTCGAATCTCTTCTGGAATCGAAATTTCAACCCGAGTTTGAGGGGCGTCTTCGGATGATTCTATAGTCACAATCAAATCTACGATCCTGCCAACAATAGGCTCGCCTAGAACATCGAGGTCAAGTTTCATCGGGGAAGAAGCTGGTGTACAAGCAACAATGAAAGCGGAGAAAACCAGCAGCCCAAGTAAGAATATACTTTTCATAGAATTAGCGCTCGCTAACAGCCTCGAGCTGAGCTGCCGGGGCTCGCTAGCTGGCTTGGATTTCTCGTTTCCGGCAACCGGCCCATCGATTGGAAATCGCGCTGCATCCCCGGTCAGCTCCTGCGAGACGTTATGCGTAGTTTGGTATTCCTTCTTTGTTACACATCCAAATACAAAGGTAGATTAACGTAAATAGTACGAGAAACAACAGGATGTACACCCACGCTCTTGATTGAACGGTCTCTCGAACCTGGTCCCACACAATAGCATCAAGCGGGGCAATATCAGATTTCCTCCTTCTCGCATCGGGGATTTCATCAGGTGCTAATTCGTATGACCGAACTGGAAGCATTGGGATATTCATCGCCACAATCCATTTCGTAGCAATGTACCCTTTAGAAGTTATTTTGTTGCCGAACATCTTGGTGCCAAATCCTTCAAATGTCACCGCGTACTTGTCAAATCTTGCGAGAAACCAACTAAGGATCATGCATGAAATACTGATAAGGACGACTAAATCAAGTGGATCCCCTGCATACTCCGCAAGAATTGGCACTCAGGACGTAGGTTGCTTAGGAGAGTGGGAATAAATAAAACAAACGCCAGGTAGCTACCCATTGTCAACAATGCGATCGGTATCGACAGTATCGTAATCGGATCAGTCGGCGGGATTAGACTCCCGTTCCTATGCGATTTCTTCATCCCACGGAATGCAATCGCAATAACCACAGCTAGGAGGATGATCAAAGCAATAAAGCTTAGGGCTAGCAGTAATTCATCTGTCATTGAACTCATCCGTTCGCGTGTCTGCAGATTGGACAGGACAAATCACACGGATGAATGAAACTACGCATAACAACCTCGAGCTGAGCTGCCGGGGCTCGCTACCTGGCTTGGAATTCTCATCACCGGCACCCGCCCCATCGATTGGAAATCGCGCCGCATCCCCGGTCAGCTCCTGCGAGACGTTAGGCGAACATGTTCAAGTGCCTAAAAATAATGAGCAAAAGTGTTTTACGAATAACAGCAAATATGAGATTGAGTTATTCCGGCGAGTAAGGCACAACGCATATGCTATCCTCGCCTTTGATCCCTACTCCATCAATTGTGGCCCCTGTTAATACCCCCACTGAATTACCTTGCGAATAAACGCCATCACTATCCTGGATTTTCACAATGATATCCAACAATCCATCCCCGTGGACATCTTCAAACGACGATTGAAGCTTGCCCTTACCAACAATCTTCACCGACATGCCATCAAGCTGTATTGAACCAGGGTCCACTTTGGTTGCATCGAAAACCGGTGTGCTGAGGATGGCTACGGGAATTACGCCATGCCCATCATTGTTAAGGCAGTTAGGATAATCGCCTGGTTTGATATCAATCGATACCGTGATGAGGTATTCAGGAATAGCGGTACATCCTCCGCCGTGTTCGAAAATGTATACTGCAGGGATGAAACCAGGAGGGATATCCAATTGGTAGCTATCCCAATAGTTCACTTGCCAAGTGCCATCGTCTGAGATTGGTACTACAACACTTGGAATATTCACCCAAGTGCCGTTATGAAGAGATACCTCGAAGCCAGGTTCCCCAGTACCCCAGATTAAATCATGCTCATAATCAATACCATCAATTGTTAGATGGCGTAAGGTATCTTCCTGTAACAAAGTTGCTTACTGCTAACACAAGAGCCCCGTTTGGATCAAATATCTCTAAATTTAAAAGGGTATTGGGATAAAAATCGAATCCGAAGATGTTTCCTTCACCCAAGAACGGGCAAAACCATCCCGGGCGACTGGGAGGATGGACAATGGAGGTTGAATCACCGTCGGCAAACTCGCCGACCTCGTATAAGTGAATACCAATCTCCTGACCGTCGTGCAGGTCAATATTCTCCAGTGAGAAATCGTAGGTCCAGTTCCCCAATTCGTTTACATCGACAGTTCTCCAGATAAAGGATTCTGATTCATTGATGTATAAGCTCAGAGTAGTTAATGGGGGCGCTGTGCCAACCACCTTGTCAATTTCTGGATCAACATCCTCAA
>JARRJK010000174.1:0-4884 GCA_037379555.1 Anaerolineales bacterium
CCAGTCCCGCTAGAATGAATCCCGGCAGCACGCCCTTCAGCCAGGAGACGGGTACGCCGGGCGTGCTGCGTTTCTTCAGCGTGCCGCTCTCGAAGCAGATGTCGTGGCTGCTGCCCTTCGCGCTGATCAGCATGCTGGTCCTCGCTTCCAGCGGGCCGCATCGGTTCCCGCTCGAACCAGGCCACCAGGCTTTGCTCCTCTGGGGCGGATGGCTGTCGACGTGCCTGGTGTTCTTCAGCAGTGTCGAGGGCATCTTTCACGCCTACTACGCCATCATGCTCGCACCGCCGCTGGCAGCGCTGGTGGGGGGTGGATTCACGCAGCTGTGGCGATGGGCGGATCGCAAGGCAAGGGCTTGGGGAGTCCTGGCTGCATCTGCTGCATTGACCGTCGCTTTTCAGATCTACAGCGCCTCGCAGTATGGGGTCAAGACCGGGTGGGAATTGCTGGCTGTAATCCTCCTTCTCTTGGGATTGGTCCTGGCACTGAACTGCAGGACTCGATCCGTGACGCCTGGCTTCGTCCTTGCTTCGCTGCTGGTCATTCCGACTCTGTGGACGTTGCTTACCGTATTGAATGAGTCCCCGGATGTAAACCTGCCGACAGCCTATGCGGGTTCTTATGTGCGCCGAGCACCAGCCGGAGCGGCACCTTTACCATCCGGGCGAACCCTGGAGCGCCGGCCGCTGGTTGAGTATCTCGAAGCGCACACGCAGGACATGCGCTACCTGGTCGCCGTGCCCTCTTCCCAGGTAGGTGCACCGCTGGTCCTGCAAACCGGGCGTCCGGTGCTCTACCTGGGTGGGTTCAACGGGGGCGATCCCGTAATTGACGCAGTGGGTCTGGAGGCGATGGTTGCCGAAGGCGAGCTTCGCTTTGTGCTTCTAACCGGGGAATCCAAGTTAGAGCGGGGGATATCCGAATGGGTGACGGCGGAATGTTCCGTCGTGCCGATGTTCAGCCCGAGCCAGGCCGCCCCTGGCACTCAGCTGCAACCGCCTGACGGCACACAGCGCCCGGCGTCCGGCTCTCAGACCGTGCTCTACGATTGCGGGTCGTAACCACCCGCCCACCGTACTCTGTGGGGAACGACACGAAGCGCATCGTCGATGAAAGGGCTCTCTCGCCGCAAGAGAATGTTCCGGGTATTCTTCGGCCTCCGGCCTCGGAATGACATCTGAGATTGATTTCCCCTTCACCGCGCAGGTCATGTCTCACAGGTCATGATGATTGAAATAGTCAGGGGTCTGGGGAGGAAGTATCCCCCAGGGGCCCCCTTTGAAGAGGGCCTGTAGGGGGTAGATAAAAAGCAATACCCACGAACCGCCCCCTCGGGAAACTTACAGGAGGTGATTTCTCAGAACGTTAGATACCGCTCCAGGACCTGCTGAACAGCCCACAGCACAATTGGCAACAGCATAGCTGAGATAAAGCCGCGTAGCGTTCCCGGCTTCCACGGCCAGGTTGGGATCTTCTCCACAAAATGCTTCTGGCGTTCCAGCGATGAGAGCGCTCTCTCTAGGCCTGGCATGTGATCCCATTCCTCCCGGTCGACCCGGTCCTCAAGCAAAGTGAAGGTGCTCTTGATCCGGGCGTTTATCTCACGAACCATAGCTTTCTTCTCCGCCACAAGTCGTTGATTGATCCCGCGCAGGGGCAGCGCAAAGGCCAAGAATGAAATAATCGAGATGGCAATCGTGGTGACGAGGGCGGTTGGTATCTGGATCGATCCTGGGACGAGGAGCAGATTGGAGTAGACCAGAAACAGGAAGATCAATCCGGTTTTCGCAGTGTGTGAGGAGAGGGCATAGACTGGATCGAGATTGAACAGGTCGATCTCGGTGGCTGATTCATAAAGCTCGCTGACGATCCGAAGCTGTCGGATCAAACGGTAGCAGAAAACAAGGGCCAGGATCATCGGGATGCTGAATCCCAGGATCCCGTAGAAGGAGCTTACAGAGAGGGTGAAGGTTCCGGTGTTCATCAAGCTGACGGAATAGGCGTAGTACGCGCCGACCAGGATACCGGCGATGGTGATGACGGCGACTGGACGGGCTGGTTGGTGGGAGAAACGGTAGGCCAGACCGCTGAATGTGTCGTCGGACGCTTTGTACAACGGGCGGAATGCCGCCAGTCCACGAAGAGCATCACGATCTAAATACCGCCAGAAGTAGAGCACCTCGGCCGTAAAGAGCTGGTAAAAAAGGTGGACTGGATTGAGCTTCCACCAGGTTTCAGCCCCTGCGATCCAATTTACAACTTGGCTCTGAACGCTGAGTAGGACGTAGATGATCAGAACGGCTGCCCAGTAGGGTCCTGGTAGCGAGTCGAGCCATTCGGCGAACCGGTCGAACCAGCTGGGCTTGGATAGAGGGGATACAAGATCGGTCATTGCAGTCATCCTCACCGCGTGTTCTTCTTGGGGAAAACGCCCCCGATTTCCCAGGGGCGGGTCCTTTAGCAAAACCCGATTATAGCGAAACATAGATGTACGTGCAGATCCTGGGCGAATCCCAGGTTGGTCGGCGCTGAGGAATCACGCTTCACGCGTGGACTCCGGACGGAGCGAGTGCCATAGGCTGAGGTCCAACTGGTTTCAGAGCGCGATACCACTTGCATGTCCGTCTTGCCGAAGGACCGCAGCCACAGAATCTCGAGCTAGCCGCCTCGCACCAGTGATCACTTCCAGTTCCTGATGGCTTGGAGAGCTCCCTCGCTGCGATCCAGTTCGCTTGCCACAGACCCGTATTCCACAGTACAGTTGAGCGATCGGCCAGCCCCATGAGGTTCGTGACGGAGGCGGTCATGAAATGCAGATCACGTTCTGTTTCCCTTTTCCTGTGCGTTGCCCTTACGCTTTCCGCCTGTGCCTCCACACAGGCACAACCAAGCCCGACGCCTCGAACGCCAACGCAGACCTCCATCCCTGCTACGGAAACGCTCGAGCCCAGCCCGACCGCAACCTCGACCATGACCCCAACCCCGACCGGCACCTCCACTCCCAGCCCATCTCCGACGGTGACCGAGACCGCGACACCAGAAAACACACCCACAGCCAGCCCCAGTCCGACGGCTGAGACTGCTGTCGCCACAGCGCTGGGCAGCATCAACTGCCGCTACGGACCCGACGCGCAGTATCTCTACGCCTGGGGTCTGTCACCTGGCGATACGGCGGAGGTGAAGGGCAAGAGCGCCACCGGCGCCTGGCTGTGGGTCACGCCCCACGATACAGTGTGGAACTGCTGGATCACCGCCTCAGCTGTCGAGCTCAACGTCGACCTCGAAAGCATCGAGGTGGTCTACCCGGTTCTGCTCACGAACCCGCAAGTTGCGCCCCCTGGTGGCGTGCACGCCGTGCGCAGCGGGGATAAAGTCACGGTAAGCTGGAATCCGGCCCCGCCAGCCATTGATCTCGGCTACCTGATCGAAGCCCGGGTCTGCCTCGGGTCCTATGTATGGGACATGGTTTTCAGCACTACGAACACTTCCTATACGATCTCCGACCCAACCACCTGCTCATCCGCTTCCTTCGGCACGCTGCGGGTGTTCAACAAGTTAGGCTACTCCACGCCGGTGACGATCGCCTGGCCCTAACTGCTCCTTGGACCTGAAAGCCCGGTAATCCCGCCGCACAGACCGGTCTCATGCAGCCTGGAAGGGCAATGTCCTGCCGCATTTCCCGGGATAGCGAAGACCACAAAATTAGGATACAATCGGTCAGATTTATTCCTGCCCGTTTCGCTGAGAAGGGAATTTCAATGACGGAACACGGATTCCTCGTGATCGCGGATATCACGGGTTACACCGCGTTCTTCGAGCATGCCCAGGACAGCCTGAAGAGTCTGCTCGAACTGCTCGTCGAGCATACTCGCGAACCACTGCAGATCTCACGCCTGGAGGGAGATGCGGTAATCAGCTTCGCCCTCGACGGCAGCTACATCAAACCGCAGATGCTGCTCGAATATCTCGAGACGACCTACATCGCCTTCCGCCAGGCGCAGCAGCGCATGCGGCTCAACACCACCTGTAGGTGTAACGCCTGCCGGAACATCCCCAACCTCGACCTGAAGTTTTTCGTTCACCACGCTGAGTTCATGCTGCAGGACCTCGGTCCCTACACGGAGTTGATTGGTCCCCAGGTGAACCTCATTCACCGGCTGATGAAGAACGGGATCACCGAAAACACCGGCATCAAGGCCTATGCCGCCTTCACTCAAGCCGCTATCGAGGCGCTTCAAATGGACAACCTCACCAGGAAGCTGCCGCGTCATCAAGAGCCTGACGAGTACGAAGGCCAGGTCACGCTCTATATCCAGGATATGCATGCCGTCTGGGGACAGCAGCGCGACCTGCAGCGCATCGTTGTTGCGCCGGAGGAAGCCTTGCTGAACGTGGAGGATGACCTTCCGGTTGGGCCGCCATTGGCATGGGATTACCTCACGACGCCCGAGTATCGCGCGGTTCTCGATATGGTCGATTCGGTCGAGGTCGAGACGCCGCAGCCGGGCCGCATCGTACGCGGCAGCGTTTACGTCTGCGCACACGGCGAGGCTGTCGTGCGCCAGGCGATTGTCGATTGGCATCCCTTCGAGTACTTCACCTATGATTCTGCTGGAATGCTTCCCGGCACCAGCAACCTGACGACAGTTTATCTATCGCCAATTGAAAACGGCACGCGCGTGCTTGCCTCGGTCGGTCACACCAGGGGTCCGGATGAAGCGAGTCAGCAGTGGGATCAAATCATGGTGACCCAAGGTCCGGATCGGATTCGGGAGGGCTGTGCCCGCCTGCGCCAGCGGATCCTGAACGATCTGGAGCTGGGTATCATCGTACAACCCAAGCCATTCTCCCCCACCGCCAGGCAGGTCGAAGACGCCATCGCGG
>JARRJK010000175.1:0-3808 GCA_037379555.1 Anaerolineales bacterium
AACTGTATAGCGTTTATCCATTGTGCGCCTTTCAGCATGATGGAATCACGGTAGGACGGCCAGTTACCCGACCGCCCCCGTACAGATCCCCGCGTGCGGAACTACCGCACGGGGCTCCTCAAAGTTACTCGCTTCACACATAGAGCGTCATCATCGTTGTAGTAGTGCTCAGAAGTCGTGGCATATGCGTGGCCTTCGGAGTTTGAACACTTTTATCAGTTCTGCAAATCCCTTCCAGTTGTAACTGCGCCGTTGACTTCGCCGATTTAGCGCTTTAAGAAGTATCCGTGTCGCCTGATAAAAGAAGTCATGCAAACTGTCATAGTTCCCTCTGATACCGTAGTAATTGTAATACCCACGCAGCTTGGAATTGAGCTTCGCAAACAGTATCTTTTTCGGTAACCGACTGTGCCTACGGCACCATTCCTGAAAGTTAGCCAGGGCTGCTCGGTATTTCTTCCGTGCCGTGCGACGTTTTATCACCGGCTTGCGCCAGCGACCCAGTCCCCAACGAAACTCAAATCCCAGGAATTCAAAGGCGCCACTCGCTTTCCAGTTTTCTGGACTGAACCGGATCAGGTTCGTCTTCTCTGCTGCAACCTCTAATCCAAACTTCTCTAACCTCTCTCCGAGTACGCTGTAGAATCGCTCGGCATCGGCTTCAAGATCAAAGGCGCAAACAAAGTCGTCCGCATACCGACAGAGGTACGCCGCCCCTCGGCAGTGCGCCTTGACGGTCTCCTCAAACCACACATCGACGGCATAGTGAAGATAAATATTGGCAAGGATCGGTGAAACGCTACCGCCTTGAGGCGAGCCCTTTTCAGGGTAGTTCACCGCGCCATCCGGCTCCAGTATGCCTGCCTTCAGCCATTTTCGGATTAGCTTCAAAAAGGCTTTGTCGTCGATCCTCAGCGCCAATAACTCGATCAGTTTTTCATGATCGATATGGTCGAAGAATCCTCGGATATCCGCCTCTACCAGGTAGTGATAATCTCCGCTTCTCAGCACCGCGCTCAGCTCTCTGACGGCATCTAATGCACCGACACCAGGTCGGTAACCGTAGCTGCATCCCAGAAAGTCCTGTTCGTAGATCGCTTCCAGTAACTTCGATACCCCTATCTGAAGCAGTTTGTCCGCTATGACCGGTATCCCCAAGGGCCTCATCTTCCCGTTGAGTTTGGGGATATACCTTCTGAGCACCAGCTTGGCCCGATACCAGCCCCCTTGCAGCGCTGCCACCAATCCTTCGATGTTCTCCTGTAGGTTTTCCTCATAGCTCCTGGCGTCTTTGCGGTCGACTCCGCTCGCCGCCCGTTTGTTGACAAATCGCCAACTCCACAGCAGAAATCCTACACTCAGCATGCCAAATAGGTTCCGAAATCGATGCGCCTTGTCCGATGCCGCTCGGTTCGCTATTCCCTGCAGGGAGGTTGGCTTCATGATCCAGCCCTTCGTGTCTGGGTGAAGTTTCCTTTGCAGGCTGCGTAACTTTGCCGACCCCTTCCCCAAGTACACGGCTCTCCCGTGCTCAGAGTATTATGAGTCGGTCTGACTCCCCACCAACTTCCGGCCTCCCTCCCTACTCGGTCAGGATGGCTTCCCCGGTAAGCAATGCGTAGGTTTCGGCCGAGTTCCGTTTCCAGGTTTCCCCTTATGTGCCTCAATAGCCGCATACCTGCTTTTCGCTCCCGGGAGCTGATAGGGCCTCCCAAGTTCCTGATGCTTCTCTTCTTGCATGCCAGGCGCTTTGACCCCGACAGACCCTCGGGAATCTCACCTTGTCCATACCTGAGGTCGATGTTTGTTTTCTCTGTTCTCTGCCGGGTTTTCCGACAGTGCCACAATATCTCAACCATTGGTTTGACTTAACGATTCCTCTGTATTGGCTTCCAGCCGTTTAACACTGTCGCCGTCTGTACTTTACAACTTTAACGAGGCTCATTTCGCTTCAGGGCGGTGCGGCCACCCCTCTGGCCTACAAGATTCTCTGTGTACGCTTCACCTCTGTTGTTCACGTTCGCTACAGTATCCCTACCATTGACAACGCTGTCCGCCAGAGGCGCAACACTCGATACGGGTGGGTGGTTAGCCCTTACGAGAGATCCTCCTGATCCCCCTCCCGACCGGGACTTGCACCCGGCAAGAAACACCAAGCTTCGCTTGGCGCACTAAACGCCTGTTGGGCTGAGCCGCCCATCGGCAACCACCCATACCTATTTTAATAAGAAATTGTATTTGGCAGCCTGTGCCGGGAGAATGGAACCCTGATGGCAACGCGATGTCTTGTGCTTATTTCAGGGCTGAATTGCTCGACATCCCTGTTGCTGGAAGGGGCAGTATTCCTCCCATTTCGGCCTATGATAACCGATTTTTCCCCTTTTGACCGCACAAAACCCTCAGCCGCCTCGCTGATGCGCGTCCTGAAGCGATTCTCGAGATGGATTATGGCATCGTCAACCTCCTTCAAAACGCACCCTTGCCGGTAGGATCACGGCCAGGATGCGCATCGGACGATGGCAGTTTGGACAGCTGAAACACACGGTTGCGATCTCGGCTGTGGCGCTCGATTGTATCTCAGCGATGTCTACAGCTTCCTGCTTGTCTGCCGCCGCAATCGCCCGGCGTATCCTCGGCAGTTGCTTCGACCGACAGGCATTGGCCAGAAAGCCGAAATGGCGGATACGCACCAGCCCCTTGGGCAGGACATGCAGCAGGAAGCGTCGGATGAACTCCTCAACGGCCAGCCGCATCACCTTCCAACGGTTGTGATCCTGGTAATCCTTGTAACGGAACGCCACCTCGCCCTGTTCCAGCTCCAGGATGCGGGCATTGCTGATGGCGGTGCGGTGGGTGTAGCGGGCCAGGTAATCGATCACGTGGTCGCCGGCTTCCAGACAGGGCTTGCTGTAGACCACCCAGTCCTGGGCCATCAAGCGATCCAGGACGGCGTCGATCTCGCCGGGCCGGGTGATGCGTGTCAGCTGGCCGGCCTGGGCGCAGACCCGCAGCCGACTCACCAGTCGGCCACGAAAGCCCCGTGAGAGCGCCCGCACCGGGAACAGATAATCGCTCTTGCTGGCCTGCCAGGTCCCCTCCGGTGTCAGGGCACCGCCCGGCACCAGACAGTGCAGGTGCACATGGCGGGTGAGGGTCGAGCCCCAGGTATGCAGCACCGCCGTCATACCCAGCTGGCCACCCAGTCGCTTGGGATCTTCGCCGAAGCTTCGCAGCGTCTCCCAGGCCGCTTGAAACAACAGCCCGTAGATTACCTCCGGGTGCAGCTCGACCCAGCCGTTGAGGGTCTCCGGTAGGGTGAACACCAGGTGGTGATAGTTCACCGGCAGCTGGAATTGGCGTTGTTGATCCGCCCACCGCTGTGAGGCCAGCCACTGACACAGGGGGCAGTGACGATCCCGACAGGCAAAGTAGTGGGTCTGCTGCTGTGCGCAAGCCTCACACTGCAGGCGCAGTCCTCCCATCGCCTCGGTCCGGCAGTGTTCGAGGTGCGAGAGCACCTGGGTGCGGCGCGCATCGAGGCGGTGGTGTTGGCGGTAGTCGGCCAGGTGCTCGTTGAGGATCTGTTGCAGATCGATCGAGTCACTCATCGTTCAGCACCAGCGCCGAGATCAGATCGGCACCGCCTTGATCGCATTGGCTGTCGCTGAACACCCAGTGGACATAGCGCAGGGTGGACTGGATGCTGCGGTGGCCCAGTTGGTACTGTAGCTGCTGCACCGACATACCGGCCTGCAGCTGGTGCGTGGCATAGGCGTGTCTCAGGCTGTGGATGCCGCCGACCTTGTCG
>JARRJK010000176.1:0-3719 GCA_037379555.1 Anaerolineales bacterium
GAAAAAATCAAATTGTCGGGAGACCTCTAAAAGGGGTATCCTTTGGGCAATCAGAATCAAGTCTAGTCAGCTTTGAAAGCGGTCAGTAGTGTACTAGGGCACCCTGGAATAGTGACAAGTATCCTCCAGTTTAGGGTGCCCTAGTACACTACTGACCGCTTTCAAAGCTGACTAGACTTGATTCTGATTGCCCAAAGGATACCCCTTTTAGAGGTCTCCCGACAATTTGATTTTTTCGGTTGAAAGGAGCTTTTCATGGCGAAGAAGAAAGCCGATCGCCAGTTGGTGCCATACGATGGCAACAGCGCGGCCGCGCATGTCGCCTATGCTACAAACGAGGTGATCGCGATCTACCCGATCACGCCTTCATCCCCGATGGGAGAGATCGCAGATGAGAAGGCCGCCAATGGTGTGCCTAACATCTGGGGCATGATTCCGAATGTGACTGAAATGCAGGCCGAGGGCGGCGCAGCCGGCGCCGTTCACGGCGCGCTGTCGACCGGTTCGCTGACGACGACTTTCACCGCCTCGCAGGGCCTGCTGCTGATGATCCCCAATATGTTCAAAATCGCCGGGGAACTGACTTCGGCGGCGTTCCACATTGCAGCGCGTTCGGTCGCGGCCCAGGCGCTTTCGATTTTTGGTGATCACTCCGATGTGATGGCAGCGCGCGCCACCGGCTGGGGGATGCTCGCCTCCAACAATCCGCAGGAGGTGATGGACCTGGCTTTGATCGCCCAGGCCAGCACGCTGAAAGCGCGCGTGCCCTTCCTGCACTTCTTCGATGGTTTCCGCACCTCACATGAGATCCAGAAGATCGAGGAACTGACCTACGATGACATGCGTGCCATGATCGATGACGAAGACGTCATCGCGCACCGCATGCGCGGGCTGTCGCCCGACCGACCGGCGATCCGGGGCACGGCGCAGAATCCAGACGTGTTCTTCGCTGCACGCGAGACGGTCAACCCGTACTACGCGAAGACTCCGGCTATCGTGCAGGAGATCATGGATCGCTTCGCCAAGCTGGTCGGGCGTCACTACCATCTTTTCGATTATGTCGGCGCCGAGGATGCGCAGCACGTGGTCATTCTCATGGGTTCAGGCGCCGATACCGCTCATGAGGTCGTCAGCCACCTGGCGGCTCAGGGAAAGAAAGTCGGGATGATCAAGGTGCGCCTGTATCGTCCCTTCGACGGAAGCGCACTGATCACCGCGCTGCCGTCGAGCGTGCGCAAGATCGCCGTCCTTGACCGCACGAAGGAACCCGGCGCTTCGGGCGAGCCGCTTTACCTCGATGTCCAGAATGCGATCGCCGAAGCGGTATCGAATGGAAAGCTAAGCGCGAAGGAAATGCCGCTCGTTGTCGGTGGCCGCTATGGGCTTGGATCGAGCGAATTCAACCCGGGTATGGTGAAGTCGGTCTTCGACAATCTGGCCGAAAAGCAGCCGCGCAACCACTTCACGGTCGGCATCCACGACGACCTGGCTGGCACCAGCCTGCCCTGGGACGACGATTATGATTCGCAGCCAGAGGGCGTGCACCGGGCGATGTTCTACGGGCTGGGCGGAGATGGCACTGTCGGCGCGAACAAGGATTCGATCAAGATCATCGGCAAGGCGACCGATTTCTACGCGCAGGGCTACTTTCAGTACGATTCGAAGAAGTCGGGTCAGAAGACGATCTCGCACCTGCGCTTCAGCCCGAATCCGATCCGCAGCACCTACCTGCTGAAGAGGGCTGAGTTTCTGGCATGCCACGCCTTCCCGTTCCTCGAGCGCTACGACATCGTCAGCCACCTCAAGCAGGGTGGGACCTTCCTGCTCAACAGCCCCTACCCTCCGGAGGAAGTGTGGGACCAGCTGCCGTTTGAAGTGCAGCAGGGCTTGATTGATAAGCAGGCTGAGTTCTATGTCCTGGACGCTTACTCGCTGGCCCGTTCGATTGGCCTGGGCGGCCGCATCAATGTGATCATGCAGGCCGCTTTCTTTGCCATCTCCGGCGTGCTGCCGGAAGATGAGGCCATGAAGATGGTCTCAATGGCGGTCGAAGAGACTTACGGAGACAAGGGCCAGGTCGTGGTCGATATGAACATCAAGGCTGCCAACCTGGCGCTGGAGCGCATCCACCGGGTGGAGCTGCCAGAGAAGGCCACTTCCGAGATCCATATGCGCCCGCCGGTTCCGGCCGACGCGCCGCAGTTCGTTCAGCAGGTTACCGGACGGATGATCGCCGGAGATGGCGGGGAAATTCCCGTCTCGCTGCTGCCGAACGACGGGACCTACCCGGTCGGCACGACACGCTACGAGAAGCGCAACATCGCGCTTGAGATCCCGGTCTGGGATCCTGAGATCTGCATCCAGTGCAATCAGTGCGCCTTTGTTTGCCCGCACGCGACCATCCGCCCCAAGATTTTCCCGGCAGACTTCACCAATGGTGATGCGCCGGACGGTTGGCAGGCGGTGCCGGCCAGGGGCCGCGGCATGGAGGGCATGCTCTACACGCTGCAGGTCGCGCCAGAAGACTGCACTGGCTGTGGCACGTGCGTGCACATCTGCCCGGCTTTCGCCAAGGATGAACAGGGCAACAAGACGGAGCATCGGGCGATCAACATGAAACCCCAGCCACCGCTGCGCGAGCAAGAAGCCGCGAAGTGGGAATACTTCCTCTCCATCCCGGATACCGATCCGGACCTCTTCAACCGCTTCACGACCAAAGGCTCGCAGCTGCTGCGGCCGCTGTTCGAGTTCTCCGGTGCCTGCGCCGGCTGCGGGGAGACGCCGTATGTCAAGCTGCTCACGCAGCTCTATGGTGACCGCCTGCTGATCGCCAATGCCACCGGTTGCTCGTCGATCTACGGCGGCAACCTGCCGACGACACCTTATGCCCCAGACGCCGACGGCCGCGGCCCGGCATGGTCGAACTCGCTCTTTGAGGACAATGCTGAGTTCGGCATGGGCATGCGCCTCACGGTCGATAAGCTGACGGTGAATGCCCGCCAGCAGCTCGAGCGGATGGAGCTGAACAGCAAGCAGCAGCTGGCGGATGAGATCCTGAACGCCAAGCTGGATTCGGCCGAGGCGGTCGATGCGCAGCGAGCCCGGGTTCAGGAGTTAAAGAAGTACCTGGAATCGAGCAAGGATCCGGCCGCTGCCCACATGGTGAGTCTGGCGGATTTCCTGGTTCCAAAATCGGTCTGGATCGTCGGAGGCGATGGATGGGCCTACGACATCGGCTACGGCGGGCTGGATCACGTCCTGGCCTCGGGCCGGAATGTGAACGTGCTCGTGCTCGACACCGGGGTCTACTCCAACACCGGCGGCCAGTCATCGAAAGCCACCCCGCGCGGGGCTGTGGCCAAGTTCGCTGCCGCTGGCAAAGGCATGCCGAAGAAGGACCTGGGCTCGATCGCCATGTCGTACGGCAACATCTACGTCGCCCAGGTGGCGTATGGCGCGAACATGACTCAGCTGGTCAAAGCCTTCCAGGAAGCCGAATCGTACGATGGCCCTTCGCTGGTCATCGCTTACAGCCACTGCATCGCGCATGGCATCGACATGACCACCGCCACCGACCTTCACAAGGACGCCGAGCAAAGCGGTTTCTGGCCGCTCTTCCGTTTCGATCCGCGCCTCTCGGAGCAGGGTAAGAATCCGTTGCAGCTTGACTCCCGAGCGCCGACGGAGGATGTGCAGGAGTTCGCCTACAAGCAGAACCG
>JARRJK010000177.1:0-3698 GCA_037379555.1 Anaerolineales bacterium
ATGAGAAAAACCAACTCCCCATTGTATTTGGCAACGCAATCGCGAAAGGCGGCTCCCATCTATTAGCACAGTATCTGACGGGATTGAGCAAAGTCACCCCGCTGGTAATGACATCATATCAACCTATTAGGCTGTTGGCACCCGAGGGACGAGAGCGGAAAGACGAACGAGTGGTGAAGGATTTAGCAAGGTTACGGCATGGAGATATGGCCTGGGGATATGTGCCTGCCAGGGTTCCTTTTATCGACCTGTTAACTCGCGCAGATTGGATCACATACTTCATATACCGTGATCCTCGAGACAAGATAATATCTCACATCTTATATGCCTTGGAAATTCATAAAGGCCATGCGATGCGAGAGTTCTATCGAGCAAAGCCAGATATGGAAGCGATGATCGATGCGACGATCCGTGGCGTTCCTGGATTAGTGCCCAGTATACGGGAGGCATATGCGAGCTACCGTGGCTGGCTTGAAAAACCGAGCGTCCTCAAGGTCCGGTACGAAGATCTGATACTGGAGAGGAATACGACGCTAAGGTGGATGGTGCAACCGTTCTCGGACGGAAATTGGTTTGTCTCAGATTTGGAGTATCTAGAAATCTTAGAGACGATTAATCAGGCGATGGCCCCAGAGCATTCATTGACTTATCGGAAGGGTCAGGCAGGAGCATGGAAGGACTACTTCACCGAAAAAAATATAACCACCTTTAAAGATTTAACCGGTGATTTGTTACTTGATCTTGGATACGAATCGAGCATGGATTGGTGACCGTGTATTCCTCTGCTGAGTAGCTATAAGAAAGGTGAACTCATTTTCCTCTCTCTTTGTGTGCTGCAAATGCAACTGCCTGAATCGCATTGGGAGGCAAGAGAATATGACAACGTTGAACATTGCTAACCGACGAATCGGAGAAGATTCCCCTACATATTTCATCGCGGATATCTCCGCCAACCATGACGGCGAGCTGCAACGGGCCAAGATGCTCATCCACAAGGCCGCGGAAGCCGGAGCTGACGCCGCCAAATTCCAGAATTTCCGCGCAGCAAAGATCGTCAGCGATCACGGGTTTAAGGCACTCGGGTCCCAGCAGTCGCACCAGTCGACCTGGAAGAAATCGGTCTTCGAGGTTTATGCCGATGCCTCAATTCCATTCGAGTGGACGCCGATCCTGAAGGAAACCTGCGATGAGGCAGGGATTCATTATTTCTCCTCACCCTACGATTTTGAAGCGGTGGACATGCTCGATCCCTACGTCCCGGCGCACAAGATCGGATCGGGGGATATCACCTGGCTGGAGATCCTGCGCCATATCGCCGGAAAAGGTAAGCCGGTGATCATGGCCACTGGCGCCTCGGATATTGGTGATGTCCAGCGGGCGGTGGACACGATTCTCGCACTGAACAGCGATCTGATCCTGATGCAATGCAATACCAATTACACAGCCAGCCTGGAGAATTTCAAACACATTCACCTGAGGGTGCTGCAAACATTCCGGGCGATGTACCCGGACCTGGTGCTGGGCTTATCGGATCACACCCCCGGGCATGCCACCGTGCTCGGCGCTGTGGCGTTCGGCGCACGCGCAGTGGAAAAGCACTTCACCGATGACAACTCGCGAGTCGGGCCGGACCATCCGTTTTCAATGACGCCCTCCAGCTGGAGGGATATGGTCGACCGGACGCGCGAATTGGAAGCCGCCTTCGGATCTCCAAACAAGAAGGTGGCCGGGAATGAGCAGGAAACCGTCGTGTTGCAGCGACGCTGCCTGCGCGCGGCGCGTGATCTGAAAGCGGGCGAGACTCTCACGCGCGAGATGATCGATGTCCTCAGGCCGGCCGAGGCAGGCGCGATCATGCCTTACGAGGTTGATGCCGCGCTTGGCCTTCAGCTTGCCGGCGATGTGCCTGCCGGCGCTGCGCTCGGCTGGGGCATGCTGGTGGCAGGGTGAGGGTTCTCTATTTTACGGGCGGTTTTTCGCCGCATGACCGGCGGTTTGTGAAAGCCTTGCTCGATGCCGGCATGGAGATCAGCTTTCTCAGTTACGACGGAAGCGCATTAGAAGAATCAAAGGATGAGCTGCCAGCAGGCGTCGAGCATGTGATTGGGATTTCGAATTCAAGTCAAATGCGTTGGATCTCGGTACCGGGCCATGCCCGCAGGGTGCGCTCTATCGTTCAGGGTATGCAGCCCGACGTGATCCACGCCGGACCGATGCATCAAGGGGCTCTGCTCACAGCGTTGGCGGATGCGCACCCCTTCGTCAGCATGTCCTGGGGTTCCGATCTGCTCGCCGGCGCTCGCCGAGGGCTGCCCCGCTGGGCTGCGCGCTTCACGCTCTCACGCTCGGATGCATTCATCGGGGACTGCCAGGCCGTGCGTATGCGTGCGATCGAGCTCGGCATGGCGCAGGAGCGGATCATGACGTTTCCTTGGGGGGTCGACCTGGAACGCTTTACGCCGGTCGGCGATGCACCCTTGCGGGCGCAGCTCGGCTGGCAGGACGCTGCCGTCCTGGTTTCCACCCGGGCGTGGGAGCCGCTCTACGGCGTGGACATCCTCTTGCAGGCTTTCCTCAAGGCGTCGAGTCAGGACGGTTCCCTCCGGCTGCTGCTTGTGGGGGGAGGCTCGCAGCGTGCGCTGCTGGAGGAAATGATCAGGAAGGCTGGAGCGCAGAAGAAGGTTCACCTCATCGAGCGGGTCAGTGAAGTGGAGCTCCCCGGTTATTACAGGAGCGCAAACCTTTATCTAAGCGCTTCCCACAGCGATGGCAGTTCGGTTTCACTGCTGGAGGCCATGGCCTGCGGCTTGCCGGTTCTGGTTTCCGACATTCCCGGGAACAGGGAGTGGGTGGAGGCAAGGGCCAATGGCTGGCTCTTTCCCGACGGTGACGTCGGGGCATTGACAGAGGCAATCCTTCGCTCGGGCCAATCCAGCGAGGACTTGAAAGCAGCCGGCGTTCATGGCCGCGAGATCGCCGTCCAGCGCGCCGATTGGGCCAAAAACCAGCGCCGTTTGGTGGAAGCGTATGAAATGGCGATTCAATATGCACGGGAGAGAACAGCGTGAGGGATCCTCGCTGCGTTGCCATTATCCAGGCGCGCATGGGATCGACTCGTTTTCCGGGCAAGGTCCTGGCCGACATCCATGGCAAACCGATGCTGGCGTGGGTCGTCGAGCGAGCCCGTCATGCAGTATCGCTCGATGAGGTGATCGTTGCTACGTCGATCGAAGAAGGAGATCAGCCGATCGTTGACCTGTGCCAGGAAAGAGTATATCCCTGCTGCCGGGGCAACATGAGCGACGTGCTGGACCGCTATCATCACTGTGCAGATGAGTTCGGCGTCGAGGTTGTGATTCGGCTCACGGCTGATTGTCCGCTGATCGATCCGGGTCTCATCGATCAGACCGTCAGTGCTTTTCTCGAAGCGGATCCGGCTGTCGCCTTTGCCACGAATCGCCTGACCTGGGATCGCACGTACCCGATCGGACTCGATGTGGAAGTGTGCTCGAAAGAAGCGCTGGATGCGGCCTGGCAGGAAGCGGAACTGCAGCATCAGCGTGAACATGTGATGCCCTTTCTTTATGAGAACCCGGAGCGGTTCCCCATCCTCGAACTGCGTTCAGATACGGATTACAGCGATCTGCGATGGACTGTAGATAGGCAGGCTGATCTCAGGCTTGTCAGGGAGATTGTCG
>JARRJK010000178.1:0-10471 GCA_037379555.1 Anaerolineales bacterium
AACAAAATGGACACTCCGGGCAGGTAGGAATATCACCCGACTTTCAATAGATGGATTGCGTTTTTCGAATCAGTCGGGCAAAGGTATCGATGTATCAAACAGGAGTTTCCAGTTCCCGGCTTCAAGGACGTAGATGGATACGAATCTGGCGCAGTAGTCAAAGGGCTCCCCGTCGTTCTCACCCTTCCCGCGCCAATGACCGATCACGATGGCGGTCTCTCCCCGAATACTGACTTCATGCTTGCTGCTCTGCGCGATCTGCCATCTGCGAGCACCCGATCTGTACGAATCAAGCAGTTCGGTTTTGCCGATCAGCGATCCATCCAGCCTGATCTGCCGATAACCATCTGACAGGATTCCAGCGATGGTCTCGAGATCCAGCTCGACATGCGCCCGAGTCCAGCGCAGCTCGGTCTGAAGGATCTGCTCAATCATTCCACGGTCATCGATCGTCCCCACAACTCCACCCTCGCTAATCTCATTGACATTCATCCATGCCGGGTAGCGGAATTAGCCAGAGAAACACGGCTTTCACGCCTGCAGTTCATCAGCCTACCCAACCCCAGAGGATGAACTGGCCGGCAAGGAACACGTTCAGCAGCAGGAAACCATATGCGACCGCCCGGCTGGCTATTGGTCCGCGCGCCAGCTGAGCCAGTACGATGAAGGCTGGGAAGAGCATGACGGCGTAGCGGCCCTGTCCCGAAAGCGGTTGACCGGCCCGCACCTGCAGCAAGCCGACGAGCAGCAATCCCCAATGGTAAACCGCACTCGTCCGGGGCAAGCGACGAATGATCATCACGCCCAGCAGGATCATGCCCAGCACAATCAGCAGATCCACCACCTCGATGAAACCAGCCATCCGGCCGGCGAGGCGCTGCGCCGTCATGACGATCGGCTGCCAGGGAAGCGAAGGCGTGCGGTGCCAGTACAACGCCTGCACCTCCAGCGTGCGAGGAAAGCCGCGCTCCACCTTCCAGATCTCAAATCCGAAGAAGGCCAGGATGGGCAGCGCGGCTGAGAACCAGGCTTTGAGGGATTGAGCCGCAGTGTGGCGCTTGCGGGTGAAGAACCACTCGCTCAGGATCACGAGCGCCAGAACGGCACCCGCAACCCGGGTGAGCGAGGCGAGCGCGAACAGAGCTCCCGCCAAAAACCACCGGTGACGCTTTACGCTCCAGAACCCGGCGATGGCGAGCATGAGAAACATGGATTCCGAGTAAGGAGTGAATAGGAAGAACGCCGTCGGAAACCACACCAGAAAAAGTGTGGTGCGCTTTGCAAGCGCCTGGTTATAGCCTTCGTCCAGCATCCAGAAGTACAGCAGGTTGAGCGCAGCCAGGCATGCGGCGTTGGCGACAAGAAACGATCCGAGCAGGACGTTCTGTCCCAGCAGATCACTTGCCCAGCGGGAGACGAGCGGAAAGAGTGGAAAGAAAGCCGACAGGTCCGGGGCGCTGTACCCTGTACTGGCGATGCGCAGGAAGTGAATCGCGTCGAAACGCTGCCAGACGCCCAGCAAGGCTCCTGCGGGTCCGGCCGAGACCACAGGCATGCCGAAGTACGGCCGCAGGATTAGGTCCTCCGTCCGGGGGACATACCCGAGTAGAAACAGCGCCACGCCCAGCAGCGACAGGAGCAGGCGCTGAATGAAGAACAGGCGCGTCGCATACCAGCGGTCGGCAGTGAGGAAGGCCGTCACCAGCCTGGCAAGCGCCTGGACCGCCTTTCTCATCGCCTGATCCATCGCCAGGCCGTGTGCATCCGGGCCGGGCTGCTCTTTCCAAATGCGCCGGAGAGCATCATCACGATCCCATCATAGCCTGAACCATGCCGACCGCAATCGAAGCGCCTGCTGAAGATTCGATCGCCGGTACTCGCTGGCACGCAAGGACTTGGCCGCCAGCTCAATTTCCTTTAAGGGTGGAAATCAGGTTTGCTGCATCCTGCGCCAGCGCGGTGCCAGGCGCCAGCTCTCTGATTCGCTCAAGGTTCGCAATCGCGCCATCCACCTGGCCTAGAGCGGCGAGGCTGATCGCCAGACCCCAGAGCGCGTCGGGGTTGGTCCCTTCCAGCACCAGCGCGCTGCGGTAGAAGCCGGATGCCTTTTCGTAAACGCCGTTCCGGTAATGGACCGACCCCATTCCAATCAACGCCTCCACGGAATCGGGCCTGATGCCGATCGCCTGCTCGTAGGCTTGCTGTGCCTGGACGAGTTGATCCTGCAGGAGCAAGCTCGTGCCCAATCCGATGTATCCGTCAACGTAATCAGGTTCTTTCGCAATGATCGCGCGGAACGTGGCCTCCGCAGCACTGAACTCGTTGGCAGTCAGTTGCTCGGAAGCCCGCCGGTAGAGTTCTGGATAGGCGGTTCGGTCGCCGCGGTAAGCAAACCCTCCGGGCACTCCTTCGATATCGCGCCGGGTTGTCCCGGAGCTGCAGCCAGCGATCAGCGCAGCCATGAGAAAGCTCGCGCTCAGTAGCCAGATTGGAGCAAAACGTACCTTGAGCTTCATCCTCAGGCGGGCTCCCCTGAACCCCGGTGGGAAGTAAGGTTGAGGATTGTGCTGATGAGAAACAGCAGCGCGTATATGTACCAGAGACGTCGGTCGAGCAGGCCTTGCGGCCACCAGTAGAACATGTTGGTCGCCAGGTAGAGCGTCACGTACGGCCACAGTACACGCCAGTACGGGGGATTCCGCCAGCGGATCTACCGCACGAACTCGACGTAGTAGCCGAAACCCGACCAAATGAACTAAAGGCTTACGTAACCTTAATCTGCTTCGGGCACACCAGCGTGCACCTGTAATAGCTTTTGCAAAAAAGCCCAGAGGATAAAGGCATACTCGAGCGCGGTCATCAAGCCCTCCAACCACTCGATCGGGTTCTAAGCCAGCTGATCATACAATGGAATCAAGCTTGATGCGTATGCACCATGCTTGAACCGCATAGATCTGTCGACCCCGTTTGAGCGATCGTGCGAGTTCACGTAGCTGGATCGAGCCCGCAGAACCTGCCACAAGGCAGCCCAAGGGTAGACGGCGAAACCAGCCTGTTTGGGGTCACCCAACGGTGATCAAGTCTGTCCCACAGGATCGCAGCTCAGCATCTGCAGGGCGTCTGCGATCAACCTGGCTCCCTCCTTGTTCGGGTGCTGCACGTCCCCATCGAGCATCCCTCGGCCGCCGAATCCCGGGCCCTGCCTGAGTCATTCCATCACAGCAGAAGATCGGCGACCCTCGAGATGCCTGATATCGGGCTGCCCGTCCCGTGCTGCTCGTTTGTTATCGTCTTGATCCTACTCCGCCCACCCACACTCGAGCAGCGAATCGGTGTCATAGTAGATTGACTCTTTGACGATCTCTTCGTCTGATTGTGAAAGCAACACGGCTGCCTCGATCGTGCAGGCCTGTGAGCTTTGCTCTCCGATCTGGATGGCGAAGATCCCGCCCGCAACATTCAAGCCATAATGGTAACCAAGGAAAGGCATCTGGAGCTCCCAGTCGACCTCTGGGAAGAGCTTGAAGTAGGTGCGGGCAGCAGAACGGATCTCCTGCCTCCCACTATTCATCTCCGCGAATGTCAAATCCTCTCGCGTAGCTCCTTCCGCGTAGAGATCAACAACGTCTCCTACCTTGTTGGATGACCAGGCCTGGGCGAAACGTTCCAGCAGCATGCGGTCCTGCTCAAGACGCTGGAGAACTTCCGTATCGCTGTATTGCTTCTCAATCGTTTCGTGATTCTCGAACAGAGCCCCGTAGGAGATCCGGTCACCCCGCAATCGGAACATGTCAATCTCAATCAAGGGATCCTCTGGGGTAAATGCATACCCTCCCAACTCGAGCGGGAAGTACTCATAGACGCCGAGGCAATCTTCTCCGGCGATATACAGGCTTCTCAAACGAGTTTGCAGCCGCGGGAAAAACATAAACACAGTGTCAGCCATGCTGGAGACCTCTTGGGCACCCTCAATGTAGGTGTCACCGTCATCGTGAACGATATCCTCGGTGTATACCTGATCAAAGGTATCCATGTCGTGCGAAGTCCAGAACTCTGCGTGGGCAGAGGCCATCTCTTCGCACTGTGCCTCTCGTTCCTGAACCACAGAGGCGGATATTGGCTCCCTTTGGACCTCGCCATTTCGCATCCCACAGCCTGATAAACAGAAGACGAGAACCAAGTAGAGTGATCGTCTTGTCAGCATTGCTCGATGCTCCCTTCGAAATCGTTGGCTTTATTCAATGAATCTCCTCAGGAAGAAACCCGTCTTCGAACTTGAAATCTAGCCCAGGGCGGCTTCACATCCACAGCTCTGGCGGATGACAAGTTCCGTTTCGAGCATGATCGCGTCATGCCTGTTATGGTTGCCTGCCATCAAATCAAGCAAGAGCTCGACCGCCCGGGTTCCCATGTCCAGACCTGGAAACGTCGCCGTCGTCAGGGCGGGGTTGGCGTAGCTCGCAGCCTCGATATCGTTGTAACTTGCGATGGCGATATCCTCCGGCACAGCCACTCCGGCTTGCTGAAAACCCTGCATCGCGCCCAGCGCCAGGCCGTCCGCCACGATATAGAGCGCCCTGGGGGGCCTTTCTCGCTCCAGAATCATCTTCGCGATCTGCTTGCCGCTTTCGGGGTGAAAATCAGGTCCTTCGAAGACCAGGTCGGGCTCGTACGTCCGGTTGAATTCCTGCAGCGCCCGCCGGTAGCCTTCTGCACACGGCACGACATTTTCATACTCGAGCGGTGCCGTAAGCAGCCCAACGCTAGCGTAGCCATGCTCCAGAAGATGACGGGTGGCCTGGTAGGCCGCACTTTCCGCATCGCTCAAGATACTGTTCTGCTCGGCCTCCGGCGCATCGACGAACACGACCGGCGGCAGGCTCTCCGACGGGACTGAATGCTTGAATTCTTCCGTCACGCCGACGCTCGTGACAATGTAGCCCTCGACCTGCCGGGTGATCAGCTGACGAATCGTCCGCTCGACCGTCAGGGGATTGTCGCCTGTGTAGCAGATGACGGGCATCCAGCGTGTGCTCGCGAGAGCATGCTGAATCCCCTCGATGTATTGCTGGTAGACCGGAACCGCAGCTGGCAGCAGTACCCCAACCAGATTGGATATCAAATCGGGTTGATTTCCGGAGATGAAGTCCGCATCAAAATCCAGTACAACCGTTCCCACACGCGGCCGCATCCGGACCAGGCGATCTGCCTCCAACCGCTGATATGCGGCACGCACGGTGTGCATGTGAATGCCGAGGTCGGCAGCCAGCGCACGGATGGGCGGTAGATTCTCGCCAACCGACAGCTCACCGCTGGCGATCAACCAGGTCAGCTGCTGGGTCAGTTGCGCCACGAGCGGGATGCCGCTATCCGGGTTGAGCCGAATGCTATCTGCAAACACAATGTCCATGTCCCTACATTACATTGTTATAATAACTTATAACAATTATATTTCAGGTTGCCCCTTACAGCAATGAGGAATTCAACCATGAGATCGGCAAGGGCGTTCATGGAGAAACATGATGGGGGTGTCGAGCCGGCGGCATCGATCACGCAAGGCCACACCGGTTGGACCTCGATCCAGTTGAGCGTTGACCGAGAGGTCGGCGGAGTGACTCATCGAGCAAGGCCACGAATCGAATGGGGCGAGGCACATCTCCACCCATTTCTATCGCTCCTACAAGAGACCGCGCCGCCACGCGGCATGAGCAAATCGGTGTTCAAGACGCGGATTGGAGTGTCATTCGGAATGAGAATTCGGAAACCGTTTGATACCCGGGAAGTGAACCGGCAGCAGAACGCGAGGGGCAGGCTATCCTCGGGACGCATCCCCAGAGTCGGTCATGTCGGGTAAATACAACCCCCGGTCACGGAGCAGGAGCGCCAGCGCGGCAAGATCGAGCAACAGATACGCGAGATCAGCCAGGCCGAAATCATCCAGCACAGTCAGCAGGGCCAGTGTCCCCAGCAGAACGACCAGGGCATAGTATGCCAGCCGGCTGCGGTGGACGAAATAGGTCAATGAAAACAGCGCCACGCTGCAGGCGACAGCGAGCATAGTCAGGGTTATTCGGAGCGTCGGACTGTTGGGCAGCGCCGGATGCCGTCCGGCAATGACAAGTATTCCAAAACCCAGCCAGAAGGCCGAATTCACGATCAGGAGCATCCTCGTTGCAACGACAGTCCATTGGCTCAACTTCATCATTCACTCCTTGCGAGGACAGGGTATCGTTGGGACTTCACACGCCGGTAACCGGAGGCTTCCACTCCCTGCCAAGCAACATGGCAAATCCACCGCTCACGAAAGCTGCACCGGATAGAGAGCAGGCCGAACTGGCCAGTATGCGAGTGCTGTCGATACCTGCGCCCGGTCAAAAGTCCGGGATCAATCAATCCAGGTCAAAACCTGCGCCATTCCGAAGATGCGCTGCCCTAGCCAATCCACTCGCGATAACCAGCGCGTGCAACAGGCTGAGATTCCAAGAGACGTTACAGCAACGACACCCCTGGCGGCATGATGCCTATGCGCAGCAACGCCCTCGTACGCCGGGACCGGCCTTCATCCATATCGTTAAACCCATCCAGATTCAGGCCCGCCTTCTACCGAGCAATCGCCCGAATCTCTCCAGCAGGTTGGTATAGTTCTACGGTATGATAGAGAAAGCCCAATTGGCCAGGCGATTCAACAAACGTTCCCGCAGATAAGGAGCCTTTCCAATGAACCAACCCTCCGGGTTTGTATCCATCCGGTTCCGCCTCACCGCTGGCATCCTGCTTGCCCTTGGCATCGCCGGCGTAATTGCCTGGTCTCTCGGCGCAGTGACCGATTGGTTCCCCGCCCCGTATCTGCTGGCAGCCCTCAGCGCAGTCATGATCCTGGCTGGAATCTATATCTTCGCAGCCATACCGGCCGAGGAGCGGCAGGACAGCTAAAACTGGCCCAAATCTCGGCGCCAGGAACCAGCAGCGCAATCATCACAGGAATGACCTGACCGCGGCCTCGAACGCGTGCGGTTGCTCCAGGAATGGGAGGTGGCCGGCATTTGGTATCCGCTGAAGCCTGGCGTCCGGCAGTCTCCGCATTCTGCGTTCGGCATGAGCAGCGGGGAAGTACCGATCATCCTCCCCCCACAGCATCATAACCGGCGCCTGGATTCGGCTGAGAGTCCCTCTGGAGACAGGGAGCGCGACCTGCCATGTACGGGCGTACATCCACGCGAAGCCACGCAATCCTTTCGGTATCCCACCGGACTCCAGCGCTGCTCTAACATCGCTGGAAATCGCCTGTGGTGAAGCCAGCACAGCCCTCGCAACCTGATCCAGCGCTCTTCTGTCGTCCGGGTTGAATACCGCCGCGAGCAGGAGCAGCGTCGTGACCAGACTTGGCATTCCGAGGGCGATGCTATCGACGAGAATAAGACGCCGGACGAGTCGTGGATGGTCCGCGGTAAAGCGCAGCGCGATCGCCCCTCCCATCGAATGTCCGATGATGTCAACCGGACCGGTATGCAAAGCTTCGATGAATGACTTCAACCAGCGGCGGTACGCAGCGACAGTGTAAAAACCCGCTGGTCCCCTTGTTTTCCCATGCCCGAGTCGCCGCCGGCACCATGCAGGAGAACCACCGGATACCCGTGCCCGGCCAGCCGGTAGTGGGTGCGCCAACCATCATGCTCCAGCCGCTCTTGCTTGATCTCCACCTGTGCCTCCGACATGACCATTGGGGGGCGACTGCAACCTTTCCCGTTGGGATGCTGGAACTGTACGTCCGGAAGGTCATGCTGACACAGCTCTCCGTGGCCTGCGCTGATTCTTGCGGCCAGCGTCACAGCGCAGCCTTCAACAAGCGCAGTGCCCGCAGAGTGACCCAAGGATTCGGCTCACCCCGCGCTCCGAAATCCACCCAAGTCTTGCCGGCGTAACTGTACTCCAGCGGCCAGCGGCCCTGCTCATCTTGCTTCTCCAGCACGATGGACAGCGCATTCTCCAGGCGCGGATCGTCCTGCAGACCAAACCCAGCCAATGCCTCAAGATTCTGCAACAGGTCTGTCACGTAGAAAACCGGAAAACCGAATTTCCACCAGTTTCCGCTGGGCTTGCTTGCATAGCCAGTTGGATAATCCGCTTTCGCCGGGTCGGTGCCGAGCAGGAAGTCGATGCCCCGCTGCACCGCCCGCTCGATGAGCTTCCCGCGTTTCTCAGGCGGCCAGACGCTGAACGCCAGCATGACTTTGACCGCCCCCCACGCGCAGGGAAGCTTGTTGTTCGAACCGCAGGCGAAATCCGGCCCGCACTTGCCGGCGTAATAGCGCAGTGGGGCCTGCCTGTCCGTGGCCGGAGCCAAACCCTCGCCAGTCACAGAGCGAGCCATCCACTCGTACGCCCGCTCAAGGCGTGGATCTTCGAAACCCAGCTCGACCAATGCCCAGCACATATTGCCCTGCAGGCAATCAGCGGCCCCGGAGGGAGTCCCGGAGGCTGAGAGCTGACCCTGAGGACAGAAAGCCTGGTCAAGGTAATAGGAGCAGGCCTGGGCGATGCGTTGATCCATTTCCACGCTCGCTCCAAGCTGGGCAAGCATGATAATCGTCCATACGGTGGAGCGGTATTTGGGGTTGTAACCCGGGCCGGGTTCAACCCAGTAGCCAGCCGCATCCATTCCATCCAGGATTTCCGCAATGAGACCACGCGCATGGGCTTCAGTCCGCGCCTCGAGCAATTCTGCATCGTCGGACTGCCGCTCTATGAGATCGCGCAGCGCCAGATAGCGCACGCCCGGCGCCTCGTATTCGAGCAGCCAGGCCAGCGGATCGCCGCGGAGTACGTTCTGCCACCCCATGTCAGCCTCCAGGTTCACCGTCCAACGCCGGTGGGTTTACAGTTTCAGCAGCCGCCTTAGAAACCTGTCTAACCTGCGGATACCAAGATCTTTAGTTTTAGACCGACACTCAGGTCTGGCCACCCAGGCCGGGGTCATGCCGGATCGGAAAAAACCGCTCCGCGTTGCTCAACCAAATTGCGGAATATCTCGAGTTCGTTTCGGGTCTGCCGCAGGATCGCGCCGCGGTTCAGGTTCAGCATCAACTTCATTAACAGATTGCTGCTCGTGCCAGCCCAACGCAGCCGCATCGCGGTTCCGCTTTCGACCTTTTCGAGCCATGTCTCTACTTGCGCCGTCATGCCCTGCCCAGAAACTCGCGACTTGAAATACTGGCCCGGGATCATCGCCTCCAGCACGTCCTCCATCATGTAAGCCTGGTCGCCCTGCCGGTAGTGCAGGCGGGCGACTGAACCCACCTCTCCGGGCTGCCTGGAGATGACTTCAAAACGCTCGAGATCTGTCGTCCAGTGCACCGCGTTTTCCGGGTCCAGCAGCGCGGCGGCGACGGTTTCCGGCGGCCGCTTGATCAAAACGGCAGCCTCAATGACCGGCATCGAGCACCTCTCTATTAACGCTTTCGGGATGCTATCACCCGCTTCCGGATCCGGGAGCCGGGCCTGGGCTCGACTTCCGACCGAGGCGCGCAAGCACTTCGTCCGGATTGCGCGTGGAGAAGGCGATCTCCGCTACAGGTCCCTCGCGATGTTTGAGCACAAGGACGATACGCGAAAATTCAAGAACGTTGAACATCGCCCGGTACCTGCCCCCGAAGAAGGAAAAGTGTATCCCGGCCCCGCCAATACGCCACAGCGAGACCGGGTCTCGATAAGCCCGCTCGATGTTGGCGCGCGGGATCTCCCGGCGGAGCAGCCCGAACTGCAGCCGGACCGCGTCCGAGGATATTTTTACGAGCAGTGCCTGGTAGTTGATTGTGTAGAAAAGGAAAACAAGGCTGGCGGCCGCAGACGCTACGCCCCACCCGTCTACCCCCCTGCTTCTAATACGCAGGACGAGGAGAACGGCAAACAGCAACGTCAGGGCGATGAAGAGCGCCTCAGTGCGGGTAGACGTGACTCGCTCCTCGTAGTCCACGGAGTCCGCCATGAAATACCTCTCGACGGAAACGATCCACACCAACTATACAGCCAAATACGGCTTCTCCGTGCACTCGCTCCAGTTTTATCTGTTCCTGATTATCAAAAATTGTCGATCCCGTCGAGCCGCTGCTACCGAGCCAGCGGCTTTCCAAACCTCGAATGATGAACGACTTCAGAGAAGGGTTTGCGATCCTTTATGCCCTTGATCCTGGGCCGCGTGTCGTAGCCGAATGCCACGACCGCAATCAGGTGGAGGTCTTCGGGAACTTCCAGCATTTCTTCCACCGCCTCCAAGCCGAAGAAACCGACCCAATTGGAAGCGATGCCATCCGACCAGGCGGTGAGGATCATGGATTGGATCGCCCGGCTGGCGTCCGAAACAGCATACTTCGTATCTTTAATCGCCACCGCGACCGCCATGCCCGCCTCGGCCAGGTAAGGACCGGTCTTCGCCAACTTCCCGAGTTGCTCAAGGTCTTCCCGCTCGTCGACC
>JARRJK010000179.1:0-3651 GCA_037379555.1 Anaerolineales bacterium
CGACGAGGCCTCATTCCTGCACGCGGATGGGGAGGACGAGATCCCCTTAACAATCGAGAAAACCGAGGTATCCGGGTTCTATGATGTGAAAGGAACCCTGAACAGCGTGCAGAAGGTCGGAGTCGACGGCATGGATCAGGGCCAGCCCTGCACGGTCGATATCTCGCACGATGTCACGTACAAGGTCACCGGCACGTTCATCGCATCGAGATGCACCTTCGAACTCAATGTGAGTCTTGCCCCGACCTCCTCAGGATTGGTGGGAACGGGCTGCCTGGTGGATATCAATTTCGATCCGAGTGGGATCTACGTTGCGCCCCGGCCCGACACATTGACGTTCACGAAATCTCTTGCAAGCCTGCGTTCGGAAGCCTTCTCGTTCTACCTGTTCGATGTCGCCCTGCCGCAAGGGGTCAACTGCCCGGCCTTGAGCAACCCCTGAACCATCGGCGCTTGCCGCTCAACAGGATTTATCAGGAAGCCGGCTGCCATTCGATGGCATGGGCAGTGTGGCTACTTTCTTTGACCTGTCCTCCGGGTGCATCAAACGCTCTCTGAATCCAGGCGTTGAATGCGGACCAATTCGAACCACCCCCCACCCCAGGCATCCTCCCGCCACGCCCCCTCGACTCGCAGCGGAGCCCAGGCCGGGGGCAGAGTGATGGGGCTTTCTTTCGGGAGCCGTGCCGGCAGGAAGAACTCCGGATCGCTGAGGAAGAAGGACCGTCCGCGGCTCCAGCCCGGCAGCCGGGCGCCGAGCGTGATCACTTTCTTGCCTGGCTGATCCGCGACCTGCTGAAGCGGAATCCCGCCGGGCGCAGGCTCCGGTATGGCCTCCAGCGGATGCACGCTCACCGGCATCCCCAACACGTGCCGCTCCCATTCCAAACGCTGCCGGGCTGTTTCCTTCTCTACCGCGCCCGGCTCTTCCTTTAAGAAGTCGAAACTGCGCTGCAGGTGACTCCCCCCACGCTCCAAGCCTTCCGCCTCGACCAGGCCTGCAGCGCGGTGATGGATCAAGCCATCCAGCGCCCCGCATTGGACCAGATGCGCCAGCTCACGCGCCTGGAGCGGGACGCGACGGGCGAGGTCGGCCACCCCCGTGAAAGATCCCTCCACCCGCGCCTTGAGCAGCCGCTGGATCGACGTCCGCCGCAGGTCGCGCACATGGTTCAGCCCCATCCACAGCACGGGCTGCCTTAATGCTCCTTGATCTTCAATCGCCAGCTGGAAACGGGTGCCGGAGTGATTCACATGCGGCGGACGTACTTCGATCCCCAACCTCAAGGCCTCGGCGATATAGACCGCCGGATGGTGGTAGCCGCCTTGCTCGGACAGGCGCGCACACACGAAGGCCGCCGGGAAGTGCCCTTTCAAATACGCCATGCGGTAGCTCACCGCGGCGTACGATGTGGCATGACCCTTGTTGAAGCCGTACCCGGCGAAGGCGTGCACCTGCTCCCAGAGTGTGTTTGCTTCGGTCTCGCTGAAGCCAGGGCCATCAGGCGGCCGGCACCGGCAGCCCCGGATGAAACGCTCCCGCAGCGCTTCCATCTGCTCCGGGCGGAATTTGGTCATGCCGCGCCGCAGCTGGTTGGCGTCCTCCCACGCCATACCGGCGACCTCGGTCGCCACGCGCAGGATCTGTTCCTGAAAAAGCAGCACGCCCTGCGTCGAGCGCAGGATCGGCTCCAGCGCCGGATGCAGGAAGTCGACTGCTTCCTCGCCCCGGTAGCGGCGCACGAAGGCGCCCGCCATCCCGCCTGTCGCCGGGCCCGGTTTGAAGAATGCGTTGGCAACCGCCAGATCCTTCACCGTACGGGCGCGCAGCTTGCGTAGTGTGGTCTGCGCCCCCTCCGACTCGCACTGGAAGACGCCGATCGTCTCGCCTCGTTCGAGCAAGTCGCCTGTCACCGGGTCATCCATGGGAATCGCGTCCAGATCGAAAGTGGGATCGATCGAGGCCCGGACCCGATCCACGCTCCGGGAGATCACCGACAGGGCGCGGATGCCAAGCAGGTCGACTTTGGGCAGGCCGATCGCCTCGATGTCCTCATGGGGGTACTGGGTGATCAGAATTCCCTTCGGGGCGGGCTGGACCGGCACGACGTCGGTCAGAGGGCCGGGCGTGATCACCACGCCGCCCGGGTGGACGCTCAGGTGGCGCGGCTGACCAACGATGCCCTGCGCCGCCTGCAGGATGCGGCGATCGACAGGATTGCGCGCTTCTTCCACAGCCGTCTCGACCCCACGGCGGCCGCGGCGGCGGGGGTCGGGGTGCCACCAGCGGGCGATGCCCTTCGTCAGGCGCTTGATGGCGGCTTCATCGTAGCCATAAGCCTTAGCCGTCTCGCGCACGGCCGAACGCGGCTGCATGGTCTGGATCGTGGCGACCATCGCCACGTGGTCCTCACCGTAGGTCTCGCGCAGGTAGTCGAGCAGCTCGTCCCTGCGCCGGCTGCAGAAATCGAGGTCGATGTCCGGCAGGTCAGCCCGCTCCGGGTTGAGGAAGCGCTCGAAGAGCAGCTCGTGTTCGAGCGGATCGACGTTCGTGATGCCGATGGCGTAGGCGGTGAGCGAGTTGGCCACACTGCCGCGCGTATTGATCGGGATGCCAGTCTCGCGGGCGCGGCGGGCGATGTCGGCCACAAGCAGGAAGAGCGGCGCGAAACCGCCGGCACCGATCAGGTTCAGCTCGTGTTCGAGACGCGCCTCCGCTGCTGCAAAATCATGGGGAACATAAAGTGCTTTCAACCCTTCTTTCGCCTTCGCCCGCAGCGCCTCGATCGGCGTCTGCCCCTGCGGCAGCTCGATCGTCGGCCAGATCGCTTTCCCGGAGGGCAGCACACGCCGCTCGCAGGCCTGGAGAATCGATGACATATCCGCCAGCGAACCAGCATAGAACTTGTAGCGTTCGGCCATCGCCTCCGGCGCCAGCCAGTGGACGGTGATCCCCGGATCATCGCTCCCGGGGACGGTCGAGGCCGGCACTTCCTGTAAACGTGTGTTGTGCTGGATAGCAGCCATCAGGCGCAGCCTCGGCCGGTCATTTTCTACCATGCAGTAGACCGGCATCATCGGTACGGCCAGTGCGCCGAAGCGTGAGGACAGATCGAGCACTTCCCGGGTTACCATTTCGTCGGTGGCCGGCTGAACCTCCAGCCCGATGGAAAAGGCCTCGCCGAACAGACCGGTCAGGCGGCCGAGATACTTTGAAGCCGCTTGAGAATCGCCCTGCCGCACCAGGCTTTCCAGCCAGCCCTCCCGCCCACCTTCGATTGCCAGCAAGCCTTCCTTGTGCGCGGCCAGCAGTTCCCATGGGACAGCGACCGCCTCTGGCGCCGAAGCAACGAACTGCAGCTGGATCGCCGAGGAAAGGCGGCAGAGCGAGGTGTAGCCGGAGGGTTCCATCGCCAGCAGGACCAGTTTGCCCCAGGGTTTAGTGGAATGAGCGGGATTGTCAGTCGGCAAGGCGACCTGGATCGACATCCCGATCAAGGGCTGAAGCCCCGCCTGCTCGCATGCCTGCGCGAACTGCACCGCGCCGTACAGCGCGTGCGTATCGGTCAGCGCCAGGTGGGTGAACCCATCAGCGACGGCGCGCTCGACCAGCGCCGGAATCGAGGCGGTCGAGCCCATCAACGTGTAATG
>JARRJK010000180.1:0-3602 GCA_037379555.1 Anaerolineales bacterium
GTCTGAATGGATAAGGGCAAATCGCCGATTTCATCCAGAAAAACCGTTCCCTCCGCAGCTGCCTCGAACTTCCCCGCCTGTTGGGTCGTAGCTCCTGTGAAAGCCTGGGCCTCATGTCCAAAAAGTTCGTTTTCCAGGAGAGCCTCGGGAAGGGCGGAACAGTTCACGGCGATGAAAGGCTCGTTCTTCCGATTTCCGTTGTAGTGCAAGGCTCTTGCAATGAGTTCCTTGCCGCTGCCGCTTTCCCCTGTTATGAGTACAGTGATGTCGTTGTTGACAAGTCTTCCTATGGCTTTGAATACGTTCTGCATGATTTCGGATTTACCCACCACCCGCGTCAGGTCGTAGGTACGCAGCTGCTCATCCTGAATCACCCGGACGTAGTGACGCATTTTTCGTGATCCGAGCGCTCGTTGTGTGATGATTCTAATCTTCCCGGCGTCCAGAGGCTTTTCGAGATAATCGCAAGCTCCCAGAGCTATGGATTGTACGATAGTCTCCAAACTCCCGTAGGCCGTAATCATCACAATATCTGCATCCGGCATCTTTGACCGTATTTGCTTCAGCACCGAGAGCCCGTCGTCGCCCGGCAGTCGGTAGTCAAGAAAAATGAGTTCGACATGGTTTTCCTCCAGTAGTTTATCCGCTTCCTTTCCGTTATAAGCCCCCAAAACGGTGTGCTCTCCACGAAACAGAGCCGAAAAACTTTCAAAAACGCCGCGGTCGTCGTCAACAACAAGAATCTTCGCCAAACCATTCTCCTCTAAAGCGTCTGTATTTGCTGCTCGAGATCTTCAGGAATAATGATCGAGAAACAAGTACTCCTCTCATCACTCTGGACCTCTACAATTCCTAAATGCCGCTCAACAATCATTTTCACGATCGCCAAACCCAGCCCAGTACCCTCCTGCTTTGTCGTGAAGAATGGTTCGAATATCATTCTTAGATCATTCGGAGCGATCGCAGACCCACTATTGCAGAAACGGAATACTACGCGGCTGTCTCCACGGCGACGAATTGTAACCCAAAGTGTGCCCCCCTGAGGCATGGCCTGGATGGCATTTATAACCAAATTCATTACCGCGCTTCTAATTTTGTCACGGTCCAGGTACAGAGGGGGGACGGAACGATCCAATTCAGCCGAGACTTCGATGTCCTGGTGCTCTATGTTGTACCGAAACAATCTCAAAACATCATTCACGATTTCACTGGCGTCGTAGGAGCCGACTTGCATGGGGCTCGGACGGGCAAACTCCAGCATATCTTTAAGCTGGTCATTCAATCTTTCGCTTTCCGAGAGTATCGTCGATATTTCGTATTTACCCTCCCCGCCTGTGAGATATCTTTCGCGAAGACTTTGGGCCATCATCTTGATCGAGCTCAGTGGATTGCGAATCTCGTGAGCCAAGCCAGCAGCCAATTGACCGGCCGTTGCCAATTTGGCTGATTTGATCATGTCGTCTTGCAGTTTCTTTATACGTTGGTTGTATAAACTAAGTTTTCGTACAAGGCGATTGAAGCTTTCGGCAATCAACTGAAATTCGTCTCTACTGGCCAACTCGATGCGGTTGTCAAATCTATCTATATTCAAACCATCCATTCCCGTTAAAATCTTCACCAGAGATGTGTTAATGTTCCTAGCCAGAAACACATAAATCACAAAAGCAAGCAGCACGCCGATCCCGATCATCAGGAACAACAAATTTTGCGAGAAACGCAGGTAACGTTTTTCATCACTCCGGGACGCCCCCAGGCTGAGAGCTCCCCAGTAGGAGTTGTCCTTTAGGAATAGCGGTTTGAGCATGAAGAAAGAAGATTCCTGGTTGAGCCGCACGTTCCTGAGGAACACCGTGTCATTGGCCTCCAGTTGGGAAACAATCTCCTTCGGTAGATGATCATACCCCTGATACGTCGACATAACCTTTCCGTCGCCCTGGTAAATCCCATTTTCCATTCCCGTTAGAAGCTTGATATGCTCCGCGAAGTCACTGGAAAACAGAGACCCGATCATCAGAACCCCGACAATACTGTTACCAGTTTCGATCGGAGACACAGCTCTAATTGCTACACCGGACTGGCCTTGCTCATAGCTCACCGCACTTTTACCGGCCAACCCTTCCTTTATGATTGTTTGGTTGATCTTGACATCTCCCAAAACAGAAGGCTGGTGCCCTCTCAAAATAACCTTGCCTTCCACATCTTCGATCTCGATAATATCGAAGATGCCCAGCTGATGATAATGCACCAGGTTGCTCTCTAGGGCATCAAATTCACCGTTCAGGAGCAATGCTACGAGTTCCTCGTCGGAAGACAATTCTTGAGCGATCTGTAAACACTGCTCTTCAGTAAACTGAACTTCCTGGAAGTAAGCAGTGATGCTGTTGGCAAGGCGAATCCGGATTTCCCTATCGATAGCACTGCGAATGATCAGGTATCCGATCAGAATCGCGCTGAATGTAGTAATGAAGATGATCAACATGAAGGACAAGAATATCTTGAAATTGAGTCGGTACCGAAAGAAACGCAACATTCTCAGCTCTTCACTCGGGATTCAACTAGAAGTATATGCTTGAACTTGATATCTTTGAAGCGCTCGGAAAGAATTGCCTTTGAGGTATGAATAAATGTTCCTGCCGCTATCCTGCCTGCCACTGACGATCAATGATGATAAAGATCACTTTGCGGATTCTATCGTAAGCAGCAGTGGTTAGATCTGTGGGTCTCGGTAGAGGAGCCCGCATCATCTCAAATAAAAAAGACGACAACTTTGCTCAGCTGCCGCCATCTTTGTGACTAGCCCCCAGGAGTACTGCACGTTTGCCCAGCCGTTTGCAGTAGCTTGCAACCATCACATGTTCGATTGAGGTGGGTTGCAACTGCTATCCGGCCGTTGCAGAAGATTTTGCTACAATTTTGCTACAAGATCCGGTATACTTGAAGTGTGCCAAGGATCAGTGAATTTCTAGGTATCGCCATTTACATGTATTTCAGCGAACACAACCCACCTCACTTTCATGCGATTTATGGGCAATTCGAGGCGGAGATACTCATAGAGAGCGGCGAGCTCTTGAAAGGCAAGTTACCAGTTCGAGCACTCTCTCTCGTAAGAGAATGGGCGGAAAAATACAGGGATCAGCTGAATCAGGATTGGGAGCTGGCCCGCCGCCATGAAGAACTAAAGCTAATTCCACCCTTGGAGTAACGTATGAACAACGGAATTCTGCATATCTTGGAGGTCGAGGTAATCCGAGACTTCATTTTAAGAATCGAATTCAACGACGGTACTGTGAAAGTTGTAGATGTAGAACCTCTGATGACAGGTCCCGTTTTCGAACCCCATCATGATCCCGCATTTTTTGCTCGTGTTACAATCGATCCGGTAGCGCAGACCGTAGTCTGGCCGAATGGAGCCGATCTGGCTCCTGAAGCGCTCTATGAACTGGAATCGCTGGAACACGTAGCGTAGGGATTCTAAGAAAGAGGCGGCCGCCGATCTGACGCCGCCTCCCGATGTGGGCATGCTGCCCGAATAGCCCCTAGGGGTACTACACCTTTGTCCAGCTGTTTGCAGTAGCCTGCGTACAGCATACGTTGTATTGTCT
>JARRJK010000181.1:0-6974 GCA_037379555.1 Anaerolineales bacterium
GTTTTATCCGGACGCACGGTGATATGCAGGGTGTAGAGATAGGGATCGATTGTCGCCGCCAGGCCGCCGCGCACGGATGCAGCCACCTCACCCCCGATGAGAGCGCGGTAGAGCCGCGAGGTCTTGTTTGAGATGCCGCCGCTGAAAAAATTAAAGGATGAAGCTCCAACCAGCACACTGCCCAGCACCGCGAGCTTCAAGAAATCATCTTCCTCTGCAGCCGGTGCGCGGTAGGCGATCTTAACATAGGGGGTATCACCCGGGCCTTCAACATTGACAATCCTCTCGCCCTGCTGAGGTGGTTCCGGCCGGGGGGCAAACGCCGGTGCAGACTCAGCTGGGATCGAGCCGAAGTGCTTCCGGATTCGATCCAGCATCGGTCGGATCTTGAAATCGCCGGCGATGGAGAGCACAGCATTCGAGGGCACATAGTACGCGCGATAGTGCTGGTAGAGGTCGTCTCGCGTCATGCGTTCCAGATCCACCATGTCACCGATGACCTCATGATGGTAGCCATGGATCCGGAAGGCGGCGGCCTGGAGCTCCTCCGCCAACCGGAAGGTGGGCTCGTTCTCGTGCCCCTGGCGTTCAGAGATGATCACCGTTCGCTCGGCTTCAACCTCGGCCGGGTCGAACAGGCTGCTGCGCATGCGGTCGGCTTCCAGCTTCAGCGCCAGTTCAGCCCGGTCTGCAGGCAAGGTCTCGTAGTAGGCGGTCCAATCCAGCCAGGTTAGCGCGTTCCAAACGCCCCCGTCGCGTGCAATGGCGCGGTCCAGCACCCCGGCCGGGAAGGTGGGCGTGCCCTTGAACTGCATGTGCTCTACCCAGTGCGATACTCCGGTCTTTCCCGCCGTCTCATTGCGCGAGCCGACCCGGTACCAGATCCAGGTGCTGATCAAAGGCGCGCTGTGAACAGGCTTAAGGCGTACCTGCAGCCCATTTCTCAGCCTTGTTTTAACTGCGGGCAAAGGGAGACGAGCGACCGATTCAGTCTGCGACCGGTTCGCCATCAGGACCATATCCACGGCCGATGCCGCGATAGCTGAAGCCGAGCTCGGACATCTCAAGCGGTTCGTAGATATTGCGGCCATCGACGATGATCGGTTGAGCCATCACGCCGTGAATGCGGCTCAGGTCAAGCTGCTTGAACTCATTCCACTCCGTGCACACGACCAGTGCATCGCTGCCTTCGGCCAGGGAATAAGGATCTTCGACCATGCCCAGCTCCGGCATCAGTTTCGCTGCGCCCGGCATGCCCACCGGGTCGTAAGCCCGCACAAGCGCACCGGCGTCCATCAGCCGGCGGGCAATTTCGAGCGCCGGAGCGTCTCGCAGGTCGTCGGTGTTGGGCTTGAATGTCAATCCGAGCAGCCCGATTCGCTTTCCTTCCAGGCCATCCAGGGCCGTGCGCACCTTCTCGACCAGCAGCCGGCGGCGGTCGTCGTTGATATCCATCACAGCCTGCAGCAGCTGTGGATGGCGTCCCTTTTCTGCCGCCATATGAGCAAGTGCCTTGACATCCTTGGGAAAACACGAACCGCCGTACCCCAGGCCGGCATCGAGAAAGTATGGGCCGATGCGCGGATCGTAGCCCATGCCGGTCTTGACTTCCTTGACGTCCGCACCCAGCGCTTCGCAAATATTGGCGATTTCATTGATGAAAGAGATGCGCGTCGCCAGAAAGGCATTCGAAGCGTACTTGATCATCTCCGCCGTGCGCAGGTCGGTGATCACAATCGGCGCGCGCAAGGGCAGGTGCAGTTGCGCCACACGCTCGGCCGCATCAGCATCCAGCGAGCCGAGGACTGTCCGGGCTGGATTCATAAAATCCAGAATCGCAGAACCTTCGCGCAGGAATTCGGGGCACGAGACGACAGAAAACGGGATCGAATCTTTCTGTGTGGAGCGGATGATGTCTGCCACCCAGTCACCGGTGCCAACCGGCACAGTCGATTTGTTAACGATGACCAGGGAGGCCGTCATCGCCTTTGCCACTGATTCAGCAGCTGCCTGAAGGTACTTGAGATCCGCTTCCCCGTCCACGCCCTCCGGGGTGCCGACGGCGATGAACACAAACTCGGCGCCTTCGATGGCTTCTTTATAGGAAGTCGTGAATTCGAGCCGTCCGGCAGCCGCGTTGCGTTCGACCATCTCCTCCAGACCTGGCTCGTAGATCGGCATCTGGCCCCGCTTCAGGCCTTTGATGCGCTCCTCGTCAATATCCAGCGCGACGACGTAGTTCCCCAGGTCGGAAAATCCGGCTGCCGTGACCAATCCAACGTAGCCCACGCCGATGACCGCTATCTTTTTCACGAAGATCCTCCTGGCAGGGACGGAAGGCAGTATCCGCAATACCGGCGCAATCATACCATGGCCGGGTGCTGTGACAACCTCTCCCCTTTCGTAAAGTGTCATACCGCCTCTGTGACACTCTTCACTTGCCAGTGACGGCCGCACAGCGTAAACTACTCTTGAAATAGACAACTCCTACCTTGATGGGAAGAGTAAGCGAACGGATTGGAGGCGGCGATGCAGATTACTCGACAGGCGGATTACGCCGTTCGAGCGGTGCTATACCTGGCGGGGCTCAATAATGGACGTCGTGCTCCAACCAGCGAAATCGCACGCGAACAGCGGATCCCACCGTCATTCCTGGCCAAGATCGTGTCACAACTTTCGGTTGCCGGGGTTGTTCAGACCTCACGCGGCGCTCGTGGCGGCGTGGCGCTCGCCCGGTCACCGCAGGATATCTCGCTGTTAGAGGTGATCGAGGCGATCGACGGGCCGATCATGCTGAACGAGTGCGTTGACGACCCGAGCGCCTGCTTCTTCGGCCAAGACTGCCCAGTGCAGGGCGTGTGGTGCGACGCACAATCCAATCTGGTCCGCAAACTGCGGGCGACGGATTTCCACGTCCTCGCCACAGCATAACATCCTGCCTCCTAGCAATCTGAATTTAACGCCAGCCGGCGCCGCGCGGTCCGGCTTTTGCGTTCAAACACCCTGTCCCTCGGCCGGGTTTGAATTCCGTTTCATGTGCGTCTTATAATGAGTGTGAAGTGTCCAAGGAGACTGGCATGCAGGTACACGAAGCAATCCGTTTGAAACGCGCGATTCGCAGCTTCCGAGATGAGCCGCTCCCTTCGGATGCCGTCGATTCGATCTTAAATGCCGGCCGCCGGGCACAGAGCGCGAAGAACCGCCAGGTGTGGCACTTTCTTGCGGTCACCGATCGTGAGACGCTGGAGAAGCTCTCTCAGCTCGGACACTTCGCCGGCCACCTGGCGAACGCTGCTCTCGGCGTGTGCATCCTCACCCCGGATCCCAATCAGCGCTGGTCGATTCTGTTCGATGCCGGACAGGCCGCGGCCTATATGCAGCTCGCAGCCTGGGAGATGGGTATCGGCTCGTGCCTGGCCACGATCTACGAACCGGATCAGGCCCGGCAGTTGCTCGAATTTCCCGATGACTGGTTTCTCCATGTGGCCATCTCATTCGGTTACCCAGAAGACCCTCAGGACCTGTCCCGACCGCCACGCGCCGGCGGCAGGACGGATTATACGGCGGTCATAAGCTTCAATCGCTGGGGCCGCAGCTCCTCGCGGCACCAAACTCAGCTGCAAATCGTGGACGATTGAAGCCCCGTACCGCATGATTCAGAACAACCTCGATCCGGAGGTCGCGGAGCGGCCAGAGGACCTGGTGGTCTATGGCGGCCGGGGACAGGCCGCACGCGACTGGGACTCATTCGAGACGATCCTCACCTCCCTTCAGAACCTGGAACAGGATGAGACGCTCCTGGTGCAGTCCGGAAAACCGGTTGCTATCTTCAAAACACACCTGGATGCACCGCGCGTGCTCATCGCAAATTCAAATTTAGTCCCGCATTGGGCCACCCAGGAACATTTCGACGAGCTTGCCGCCCGTGGGTTGATCATGTACGGACAGATGACGGCCGGATCCTGGATTTACATCGGCACTCAGGGCATCCTGCAGGGCACCTATGAGACACTCGGTTCGCTCGCCCGTCTGCGCGGCTGGCCCTCCCTGCGGGGCAAGTTCGTGCTCACGGCCGGCCTGGGCGGAATGGGCGGTGCGCAACCCCTTGCAATCACGATGAACGAGGGTGTGGGATTGATTATTGAGGTCGATCCGGCCCGCGCTCAACGCCGCCTCGAAGATGGATATGTCGAGTTCGTCGTCGATGAGCTGGAAGAGGCGATGACGATGGTTCAGGAAGCCCTCGATGCCGAACAGCCCCGCTCGGTAGGGCTCATCGGCAATGCGGCCGACCTATACCCCGAACTGGTACTGCGAGGCGTGATTCCGGATGTAGTCACAGACCAGACGCCCGCACACGATGTGCTTTCCTACGTGCCGCATGGCATGAGTCTGGAACAAGCAGCAGAGCTGCGTTCGACCGATTACGAGGAATATGCCCGCCGTTCAATGGCTTCGATGGCGCGCCATGTCGAGGCGATGCTCGCCTTTAAACGCGGTGGGGCCGAAGTTTTCGACTACGGCAACAACATTCGCCAGCGTGCGTATGATCACGGCGTGACGGATGCATTCGAGTTCCCCGGATTCGTACCCGCCTACATCCGGCCGCTGTTCTGCGAAGGCAAGGGGCCGTTCCGCTGGGTGGCTCTGTCGGGCGAGGAAGATGACATCTACAAGACCGACGCGGCTGTCACGGAGCTGTTCCCTCAAGACGAGCATCTGCACCGCTGGCTGCGCCTGGCGCGGGAGAAAGTTCAATTTCAAGGTCTTCCAGCCCGCATCTGCTGGTTGGGCTATGGCGAGCGGGCCGCCGCCGGGCTGCGCTTCAACCAGATGGTGGCCAGCGGCGAGCTGAAGGCGCCGATCGTGATCGGGCGCGATCACCTCGATACGGGCTCGGTCGCCTCACCCAACCGGGAGACGGAGGGCATGCTCGATGGGACAGATGCCGTCAGCGACTGGCCACTGCTGAACGCCATGCTCAACGCGGTCGGCGGTGCGACCTGGGTCTCGTTTCACCACGGCGGCGGTGTCGGCATCGGCTACAGCCAGCACGCTGGACAGGTGATCGTCGCCGATGGAACACCGGAGGCTGCGGCGCGCATTGAGCGTGTGCTGACGACAGATCCCGGCATTGGCATTGTCCGGCATGCGGACGCCGGCTACCCGCAGGCCATCGCAGCAGCTCGCAGGCACGGCATCAAAATGCCCATGCTGAAGGGGGACTGACGGGCAGCATTTCCGTCCCTACCGTATCCTCGGCTTCCTTGAGCCCGGATTGGTAGCTGGGGTACAATGCCCCCCATGTTTCGCCGCATCCCACCACTGCTTGCATTCCTGCTTGCTCTGATCCTCGTCGGCATCCTGAGCTTCTTCGGACCCCCAGAACGCAGCCTGGGCGCGAATGTGCGTTTGGTCTACCTGCACGGCGCATGGGTGTGGACTGCTTTGATCGGCCTGGGTTCCGCAGCCGCTGCCGGTCTTGCCGGGCTCCTGCTGCAGCGCCCGGGGCTGCAGCGCTGGTCAATTGCGCTCGGTCAATCGGGGATGTTCTTCTGGATCAGCTACCTACCGCTCAGCCTTTGGACGATGCAGGCCAACTGGAACGGCCTTTATTTGGCCGAACCCCGCTTCAAGATCGGCCTGGACTATGCTGTGATCGGATTGCTTTTACAGGCTGCGATCCTCGTCCTGCGCAGCCCGCGCCTTGGCAGCGCGCTGAACCTGGCTTTCGCCATCGCCCTGGGCTGGTCGATCCGGGGTGCCGAGCAGGTCATGCATCCGGAGTCCCCGATCTTCGGATCGAATTCGATCGCTATCCGCCTGTTTTTCCTCCTGCTGCTCCTGATCAGCCTGCTGGCCGGTTTGCTGCTCGCCCGCTGGCTGCACGCTTTACAGCCTGAGTGATGAAACCCGGCCCCAAATCAGGCGCAGCCACAGACCTGGTGCTATTCCCCTTCATTCGGGGTGTGATAAACACCGGGTTCCGCATGGTGTACCCGTTCCTGCCGGAGATCGCCCGTGCGCTCGATGTCAGCATCGAGCAGGTTGCACTTGCCATCACCGCACGTTCCTTGATTGGCATCTCAGGCCCTTTCGTTGGATCAGCCGGAGACGTGCTCGGGAGGCGCCGGGGCATGCTGCTGGGTTTGCTGCTCTTCGCTGCCGGGTCGCTGGTCGTAGCCCTCTGGCCGACGTATCCGGGTCTGGTGATCGCCCTGATCCTGGGTGCCGTCGGGAAGATCGTCTTCGATCCTGCGATGCAAGCTTATCTGGGAGATCAGGTCGAATACGACCGCCGTGGCCGGGCGATTGCGATCACTGAATTCGGATGGTCGGGTGCGGCTTTGATCGGGCTTCCGCTCTCCGGCTGGATCATCGCCCGAGCTGGCTGGATGTCGCCATTCGGAGTGCTGGGTGTCCTGGGGCTCGGACTCGCCTTGCTGCTTGCACTTATGCTCCCGGAGGCCCGCGTTTCTCGCCTGGTTCGATTCAGCCTGCGCAGCGCGATCGCAACCATCAGTTCGAGTCCCTCTGCCCTGGCGGCTCTGGGTATCGCCTTCTTGCTCAGCATCGGCAACGAGGTGATCAACATCATCTATGGTGTATGGTTGGAGGATTCTTTCGGCTTGCAGATCGCTGCGCTTGGAGCGGCTTCGGCTGTCATCGGTGTGGCTGAACTGACCGGCGAAGGTTTTGTCGTCTTCTGGACAGACCGCATCGGCAAACGGCGGGCGGTCGGGATTGGCTTGTCGTTGATCGCTCTGACCGGCCTCGCCCTGCCGCTGGCGCATGGCAGCCTGAGCGGGGCGCTGATTGGGCTGTTCTTCTTCTACATCACATTTGAGTTTACATTCGTGAGCCTGATCTCACTCGTGACAGAGATCACTCCGACATCTCGAGCGACGCTCATGGCCGGCAATATCACCGCTGCTGCTGGCGGCCGGGCTCTCGGCGCGCTTGCCGGTCCGCTG
>JARRJK010000182.1:0-6148 GCA_037379555.1 Anaerolineales bacterium
CAGGAAGGCTTGCAGCCTCATGATATTGAAACCCAGGCCGACGATGACCGTCCCCAGGTAGAGCCAGCGATCTTTCCCTTCTTCGGCCGAGCGGACGAACGCCCAGGCAGCGAGCAGCAGCGTGAAGGCGAGCATTCCGTCCATCGTGTTATTGCGGTTCGTGGCGACGAAGACCGGGGTCACCGCCAGCGCCAGCGCAGCGATCAAACCCGCCGCCTCTCCCCAGTGCTTCTGGACAAGATGGTATACCAGCAGGACGCTGAGCACGCCGGCGATGATGTTCGGAAGCGAGACCACCACGCCGCTCACCCCAAACACCAGCGCGAAGGCTGCTTCGATCCACAACCCCAGCGGCGGTTTATCGACGCTGACGGAGCCACCAGGTTCAGCCGCCGCAAAAAAGAAGTTGTCCCAGGACTGCAGCATGCTCTTTACAGCAGCCGTGTAATAGGCGTTCGCATCACCGATGGCTTGCAGGTTCACCAAATGGAGTGCGAGCGCGAAGAGGGTGATCGCGAACAACAAGAGCTGAGCGACCGTAACCCCGGCCGGCAGCCGGCGGGTGAGCAGGGGTCCTCCCTGATCAAGTCGTGTCATCGAGGACATCCTATCCGTTCCTTCGATCACTCAGGGGCAGGGCGGCGCCTGAGGGAGATATCTCACTCCACTGATGGGATGGTGCGGCCCGAAATGTCCACTGACGGTTCGCAGCATAGTTCCAGAACAGCACCAGCAAGGTCGCGGCCAGCTTCGCCGCCATGTATCCAGGTATGACGACCGGCAGTATCCGGTCAAACACACTCTCTAGCGAGGACACGATCACGTCATTCAACACCAATCCCACCAGGCTGACCAGCGCGAACTGCATGAATTGCTTCAAAACGCCCTTCCTGCCTGTGATCTGAAACGTCCAGCGGCGGTTCCAGACGAAGTTGTTCATGATCCCGGCGCTGTACGAAAGACTGTTGGCGAGAATCGTCCCCAGGCCAGCGTTTTTCAGCAAGGCGAGCAGAGAGAAGTCGAGGCATGTGCCCACGGCACCTACGAGCAAGAACCGGGAAAAGCGCTGCGCTTCCCGATGCACAGACACAGAGGTAAGCTTCTTATCCGTCTCATTCATACGTTTGTCATCGTAGAGAAGAGATGTGCAGATCTTGTGAAGAAAGTGAAAACACTTGGTAAATCGATTTGCTTAGATGGATGTGAGTTGGAAAAACGTGCGCAGCTTGTGGTATCGATCAGATCGTCTGAGGGCTAGAATGGACTACATTCCACCCAACGATCGGCCCGACGACTCTGCGCCAGGGATCGAGAGTGCTCAAGCGAGACAAGCTGCTGCGAGTTTTCCGGAGATCGAATGGGGCTTGAACTCAGCGTGAAACCTTCTTAAGATCCGGCAGAAGAGGATAGCCAGCCGATGGACCAAGCACACACTATGCGAAGAGTGGCCTTGCTCATCTTTTTGGCGCTGCTCATGGCCGGCTGCGCAATCTCACAGCCGCAGGAATCCCCGACTTACACAGACGCTGACGAGTCACCCACCCTCCTCCAGCGCACGCCCTCACCCACCCCTCGCACTGCAATCCACACTCCAACGCCACCCTTTGGAATCGAGCCGACTGAAGTCCCGCCCACTTTCTACTACACCCCACCCCCGACCACAGCCACCAGCACACCCGCTGGGACGCCAACGGCCACCAACATGCCGGGGGCGGAAGATTACCGGCTCAGTACACTGAAAATGATCGATGATCTCAATGGTTGGGGGACATTCCGCCTTGACGATCGCTTCTCCGAACAATACTGGCTGGGGATCACAGACGATGGCGCGCGTACATGGCTGAACGTAAATCCACCGTTCTATGAAGCGGAGCGATCCGATGCGATCCCGAATATGTACATCCTCGGGGCTATACAGATTGAGCCGTACGATTCAGAGCGAGCCTGGGCATACACCCGCTGCCTGTTTCTGACCGCCTGTAATTTCACGCCGGGAATCTGGCGCACTGATGACGGCGGTCATACCTGGCAAACGATGCATGTCCCCTCGGATTGCGCAGGTGTCGAATCGGACTGCGTCCCAGACACGCTGCAGTTCGTCGATCCGCAGCACGGATGGGTGTACATGATGCAGGCCGGCCGCAACTCCATTTCCTATCATCTGTATCGCACCACGGATGGCGGCGTTACATGGCAGGCACTGCCCCGCAGGCCAGATTGGATCTCCGGCTTCACGGCTGCTACAAAGCCGCTCTTCCTGGATGAGACGCTGGGCGTGAGACTTCAGACTACGGGGACGAGTCCGGCTGATTTTTATGTCCATCAACCGATCGCAGACATGCTGCAGGGCGGTTCTTTATCCATCGATGTGACCCATACTGGCGGCGACAGCTGGTTTCAATCGCTGCTACCAATACCCACGGGTTTGCTGGGCGCGCTGGAAGCGCAGGCCTTACCCGAGGATAAGTACCTCCTGATCGAATACACCCCGCTCTCGATCCCATCCGATCCCCCGCTGGTGAGTTTCCGGGCGACCTTCTTCCTGAACTGGCAGGGGCCGCAGATCTACCAGGTTTACTATTTCTCCGCTGATCGGGGGCGGTCCTGGGTTGTCCTCTCAAAGCCCCATGATGCTTTCTTCCAGGACGCACAGAATGGCTGGCGGTTGGGCAGCGCCGATCCCACCCGGCTCGAGGCCACGACAAACGGGGGGAGCACCTGGGAGCCTTACCCAGAGTCATGGTGGGAGGTCGGAAAAGTACAGGATCAGACAGTCGCCGTTCATGTCACGGAAGGCGGGAATGCTCGCGAGGAGATCGAGACGGCATTTCTCGATGACCGCCTCTGGCCTGGTCAGGGGGTTCAGCTAACAGCACTCAATATGGATAGCAGCCTGGCGGGCTGGGGAGTGGAGGTCGGCGGCGCCAGGCTCTGCACGCATGATGGCGCGCAAACATGGAAGATATGTATCGAGGAAGAAGATACGATTATGGCTCGAGCAGTGCCGCCCGATAGCGAAGGAGTCTGGTCTCCGGCTGAGCCGCTCCCTGAAGAACTGTTCCACGGTGAGCCCGTCCCGCCGGAACTCCAACGCTGGATAGAGAATGGCCTTCAATTCCTTCCAGACGTTAAGGATTACGGCGTGGGGTTCAACCCCTTCGCCTACTTCTGTAGATCGACGGACGCAAATCGTATGGGAGACAATGGTATTGGAGTAAGCCGGCGCTGCGTGATCCGCTTCCCGACCAGGGAAGGCTCCGTCTACGGCTACTACGTCGGGTATTGGATCACCTACTATTCCCTCATCATCAAGGACGAGGTGGGGCAGGTCTGGCCCAGCACCGTCGTGATCGATTTCGTCGACGAAGAGCGTGGATGGCGGCTGCTCGATACAGGGACCGGGCTGTTCCGCCTGGAGCACACAGAAGATGGCGGGGAAACGTGGAAACTCATCAAGACCGTCGCCTGGATCGGTCAACTCGTGTTTGTAAGCCCGGAAGAGGGGTATGCACTCGCCTTTGAACCGCCCACGCGCGATACCGCCTCAAACCTGTTCTTCATCGATGCTGTGCGCCCATCGTCTGTCTCTTTGACAGGCCGTGTTCGTCCATCCTTGAGGGGAATGTGAACATGCAGCAGGCAGCAAACAACCGGTTCGCCGATTGGCACGCAACCGCCATACGGACCTGGCGTAAAGCACGATCAATTGGATTGACCGGATCCACGGATGGGAGATTCTGCGCTCGGAAAGCAACAGCAATGCTCGGGCTCGCGCTGCTGGCCGGCTGCGCACAAGCAGGGACAGGGGATTTCACCAGCAGTCCAGGTGTAGACCTGCTCCATACCCCTCCGGCGGCCACGAGCACGCTGGCTGCTCCCCCTGCAGCCGGAACCCCAATTCCAGGGGGTCGAACCACGCCGACCGAGGTCCTACCCACTTTCTACTACACCCCGCCGCCGACTCGGTCCACGGACACACCTGCCAGCACACCAACCAGGGCACATGAGCCGCGCCCCGAGGACTATGAGGTGGTGGACTTCCACATGGTCGACGAGACCAATGGCTGGGCGTGGTTCGAGTTAGGTGGTGTAAGGGCCGCAGCGCAAAGCTGGCTGGGATACACGACCGATGGCGCACGGACATGGCGCAACATCACGCCTCCGTCCTATGAAGCCTTTCGGGCTCGCCCAGCCTATGATTCAACGGAAGGATATCTAAGCTTTTCAGTCCTCGACGCAGACACGGCCTGGGCTTTTCCTTCCTGCAGTCCGGCAGCCATGCGTTGCGATCTTCCGGCTGTCCTCTGGCGCACGCAGGACGCCGGCCGAACGTGGGAGACGTTTTTAGCCCCCACCGATTGCAAGAAGTGGCGGGTTGATTGCATCCCGGAAGGGATGCAGATCATCGACACACTTCACAGCTGGGTCATGATGCGCCGCCAGGGGCGTAACGATTTTGATCACGATTTCTATCGCACACAGGATGGGGGGATTACCTTCGAGCATCTGCCGCTGCCGAGGCCGCAAGGTGCCGTCGACTACAGCTTAGTGAATTACCCGGTTTTCCTCGACCCGTCCTTCGGCTTGCAGCTGCCGCAGGGCGCGCTTCAAGACCCGATCGATGAGATCCAGGCCGGCCGTTTCCCATGGATGCGCGTGACGAAGGATGGCGGGCGAACCTGGCGGCAGCAGATCCTGCCGCCACCGCCAGGTATCCTGGAAGCACTGGCGGCAATCCCGGAAACTGACCGGGAGTTTATCTCCTTCGACTCACAGTTTCTGGCTGACGAGCACATGCCTCAAGTGCTGATCTTTCTCGTCGACTTTGACACCTTTCGAACACCACCCTTCTTCCGCGCGTTTTACTTCTCCACCGATCAGGGTCTTTCCTGGCAGGTTCTTTCGCGGACGGGAGGCACCTTCAACCTGGACGCCAGACAGGGCTGGCGGGTGGCAAGCACCGACCCACCCACGCTGGAACAAACCGTGGACGGCGGGCTCAGTTGGAGCGTGTTTCCGGGCATCTCCTGGAAGCAAGAGTACGTCCAGGGCAGAGCGGAGATCTTCCACCTTGCCGGCGATGCAGCCTGGGCTCAGATTGAAACGAGATTTATTGACGAGCGCTTTTGGTCCGGACGAGGGGTGCGCCTCGAAACCCTGCATATGCAGACGGAGATGACAGGCTGGGGTATCGAGGCCGGAGGGGAGACGCTGTGCACAGAGGATGGGACCCTTACATGGCTGCCCTGCCAAGCGCCTGACCAAACGGCGCTTCCGCCCGAGGCTGACCTGCCGGAGACAGAGGGTAACTGGCTGCCGGACGACCCGCTGCCGGAAGAGCTTTTCCACGGCGCAGCCCTCCCTTCCCGCTTCCAGGCCGGAGTCGCAAACAGCCGCCAGTACCTGGACGAGATGATCCCACAATACAATCCGTATCAATATCGCTGTTCCACGGTCGCGATCGACCGCATGGCGAATGACAGGATCGGGATCTACCGCAGCTGTCAGATTTCCTATCCCATCGGATACCATCCCGACTTTGGATTTGAACTGGGCTACTGGATCTACCGCTATGCCGCGCTAGACCAGAACGCAGAGAAAATGGTGTGGCCGAATGCGGTGAGCGTGGATTTCCTCAGCGCTCAGACCGGCTGGCGCCTGCTCGATCTGGGGAGCGGGCTGTACCGGATCGAAGCGACGGAGGACGGTGGAGGCAGCTGGCGTGCGGTCAAGACCGTCGCCTGGACGGGTCAGCTCGAGTTCGTGAACGAAACGGAAGGCTGGGCGATCGCCCGCCAGCCGCCTGAGCGGGGCGTGGGGGACTACCGCTACATCGAGGACGTTTTCCGCCCGGCGGCGCTGCTGCACACGCTCGACGGCGGCCGCACCTGGGATGAGATTCAACCGGTGATCGGTCCTTAGCATGTCACGGCCACACCGATAATCATCCGTTTTTCAGAGAAGGATCTCTCTGGACGCGTCGCTCAGGAGCGAATCGGGATCCATCCCATTCCAAGATCACCCATACAGCATAGCCCCGTGAACTTCGGGCGATTCACCACAGTCGACACGCCGCAGGACGCCGGTCCTGCGGAGCCCACCCAGCTGTTAATTACCGCAGGGCACCTCAAGCGTGTAGGTCGTCACA
>JARRJK010000183.1:0-3559 GCA_037379555.1 Anaerolineales bacterium
ATATAATACATGGGCAGCCGGGCCCAGCCGTATTGCAGTCGGTTGCTGTTGTGCTGTATCCTCCTGCGCATAGCAAGGGGTGAATACGGCGGAAAAATTAGTCCTGGGAGTAGATCGAACCAGCATGCTGTTAGGCCAGCCAGATGCTCGCGGCTGTGCGTTCGCGAGGTAAATTCGTGCTGGGAGGGAAGGGTTAAGCCTGATGAGTATCTTTTCAAGAAAGAAAACAAATCGCTTCATCGAGCTGCTGATCAAGCAGGCCGATTATACAGTGCAGGCCATGCAGGAGCTGATGAGCTATGTGCGCGAGCCGAACGAGGCGCTCGCACAATCGGTGACGCGGATCGAGAAGCAGGCTGATGAAGTGCGCCGGATCCTGATCGATGAGCTGAACCAGACCTTCGTCACGCCGATTGACAGGGAGGACATCTTCTCCCTTTCGCTGACGATCGACGACGTGCTCGATTACGCCGATACAACAGTTGAAGAAATGCATATGCTGGAAATCCAGCCGAATGAGTACATCGTTCGCATGGTTTCGCTGTTAACGGACGCGGCGCGTGAGATCCACATGGGCGTGATGCGGTTGGAGGACCATCCCAGCGTGGCGAACGATCACGCCGTCCGGGCGAAGGCGCTCGAGAACCGGATGGAGACGGTTTACCGGGAGGCGATTGCAAACCTGTTCTCGCTGCCGCGGGATATCGATCATGTGGTTCAGATGCTCAAGCTGCGCGAGATCTACCGCCACCTGTCGAACGCGGCTGATCGGGGTGACCAGGCGGCGAACGTGCTGGGCGACATCGTCGTCAAGAAGATGTAGCCGGAGACGAGTGAGGTGGAATGTGACGGGCTGTGGAAACACAGCCCGTTTTTTCTTACTTCGTTCCAACGGGTATCCATCCTTGTTGCCGATTGATCGATCTTGATGCAGATGGGGTTGTTGTACCGGACAAGCCCGCAGGTCATCACCTCTTTATCAACCACGAGTAGTAGCCGACCGGTATGTCGGCCCGGATACATTCCACGGCAAATCGGTCGCGCGAAAGGGGTCGTCACAATATCCCTTCCGTATCGTGTATCTTGATACAAGCAGGGGCACCCTCAAGCGTGCCCCTGCTTGGTTTTGGGTTGCTGGCGGCGAAAGGGGGGAATTATTCCTCCACTTGATCCGCCAGGCGTTCAAGCTTGTTGCCGACCTCACGCCACTGGATTTTAGAAATCCCCAGCTTCTGGCGGATAGCGTCCTTCTCCTTCCCTTCCAGCGTGTCCTGCAAGGCGCTTGTCCAGCGGCACATGTCGAAAGAGATGTGCTTCTCCAAGCCGGCCGCTTCGCCGATCTCCTCCAGCAGATACTCAAGCCGGCGCGGGGACCACGGGAAGAGTTTGTCTTCCGGCTTGTACTGCTTGACGTACTCCCGGTACGCGGCCACCCATTCGCCGCTCAAAGGGATCTTGCGCTCCTTATAGCGCTTGCTCACCCGGCCGTAGCGGACATAAAGGATCGGGCCCTCTGGGGCTTCGAGATCGATGTTGTTTAAATGGATGTTCAAGCACTCGCCCTTCTTGATCCCGGTTTCGAGCAGCAGCGTGAGCAGCGTGTAGGGCCGGGCGTCGGGCTGATCGCCCTGGCGCATCGCCTGCGCGGCTTCAACCGCCTGGTTCATCTCGTCCCGGGTGAGCACTTCGGGCAGCGGGCTGATGACCGACTGCTGGGGGATGGGTTCGGCCGGATCTTTGCTCAGCACTCCCTGCTCCACCAGCCAGCGGTAAAAGGACTTGATCGAGGTGATGCGGCGGGCGTATGTCTTGGGGCTGCAGGGGACACCGCGGTGGTTGAGCATCCAGTCCAGGAAATTCTTCAAGTCGCTGGTGCTGATCTGCTGCAGCGGCTGGCCCCCGCCGAGGTACTTCGCCACCAGGCGCAGATCCCCGGTGAAAGCTTTCACAGTGTGTATTGACCGCCCCTGCGTTTCAAGCGCCTTACCCCAGGCATTGATCGCGGCGCTCAGGCTGGAGGATGCGCCGAGTGCTGCCTGAGAGCTGCGCTCAGCCTCTGCGCGTGGTCCGCCCAGGGAGAAGAGAGGCAGGTCATCGTATTGGTTGTCCATTGCGGCCACCTCGGTGACATTTTCGCATAGCCAAAGAAGGCAGCGGATATCCTAGACCGCAAAAGCCAAGTTGTCAACTCTGTAAATCTGGGGGCTACTTGGGGAAAGCCTCGTTCAACATGCTTTCAATTGCATCCCAGCGCGGCAGGATCACTGCTGCGCCGCTGTAGGGCACGCGCCACTGCTCGCCCATATCAGCGGTGATCGCCAGGCGCTGGATGCGCGAAGGATCGGAAGCCAGCTTTGTCGCCAGCGGCACCAGCGGCAGAATGTCATTCAAAGTCATATCGGTCTCAACCATGCCCTTGAATTGATCATACAGCTCGGGGACTTTCGAGAGACCATCGAGAGTCAGCATACGCTGAAAGGTTGCCATCACGACCTCTTGCTGCCGGCGCAGGCGGTCAAAATCGCCGGAGTTCTTGCGCATGCGGACGTAACACAGCGCGGTGAAACCGTCCATGTGATAGGTTCCCGGCCCATAATTCCAGTGGATGCCGCCGCATTCGTCGTAGAGCGGACCGCCGACTGCGACATCGATGCCGCCGAGCGAGTCGATGATGGCAGTGAAATCCCAGAAGTAGAGCAGCATCCAATGATGAACATCCAGGCCGAAGTTGTAGCGTATCGTCTCGGCGACAGCTTCGGGTCCGCCGACGGCATCAGTCACATTGATGCGGTCAACGCGCCAGCCGGGGATAAAGACGTAAAGGTCGCGCGGGAAAGAGAGCAATTTGGCCGTGCCCGCTTTAGGATCGAGCGAAAGCAGCATCATTACATCGGTGTTGTTGCCATAGCTGTAGGGGCGCTGATCCGAGCCCATGATCATGATGTTGACGGTTTCATCGGAGACAGGCAGGGCGGGAACCGGGCGGCGGATTTCGATCGCCGATGGCTCAACTGGCGCCGGGTAGTCACCCCAGGGATTGATCGGGGTAGAAGAAGCGATAGGTGTTGCGGTCCCTGGCGGCGGGGGTGGAGGGGTCTCCGTTGGAGCGACTGGCGCGAAGGCCGTGGCGGTGGTGGTGGCATTTGGATCGACCGTCACCAGCGGCGGCGCGGCGGCTGGGACTGCTCCAGCGAATACGCTGCCGAGCGTAGTGCAGGCACCTGCGATGAAAACCAGCAGCACCAGCATGCCGATCCCAATGGCTGGCCAGGGGTTATTCGTCCACTCTGTTCCGGTTCTCTTCATCCCTATCTAGACGCCTCAAACGCGTAAATCGTTCCACATCTCCTGTGCTTCAGGTGTGGTGGATCGCGATTCTAACCGAAGGACTGCAAGACTTGTGCCATTTCGGGAGGATGAATTTGGGCGTAAACCGTCAGCTGGTGTTCTCCGGTGAACCGCCAACCGGCTGCTCCGCGAGCGGCAGGAGCAGGGTGAACTTCACGCCGCCTTCAGGTGGGTTTTCGACCCAGATCCGGCCACCCATGGCTTCGGTAAG
>JARRJK010000184.1:0-3455 GCA_037379555.1 Anaerolineales bacterium
GTTTCTACGGGCCTGGTGCGGCTGGGGAGGTTGGCGGATGGAACCTGCGCTCTTTTTCAACCGCCGACCTGGCGAATTATTTGGGGGAAATTCCCCCCTCGACACCTGGGGCGCCCCTTGCATCGGCCGAAGATGTCGAATCTGCGGTTATCTCCGCAGATTGGTTGATCTTTGTCGTCCTTGACAGCCGTGATGGCAGGTATGGATCCGATGCGCTCAAACTTCTGCTCGATCAGCGCCCTGATCTCGCTCGGACGAAGAAGCTGGTCGTATTTGCAATGGATGTCCCCTACATCCTCGATGCGACCGATATCAGCAAGGTGGATGCCTTCTACGCCCTGTACGATAGCAGCGGTCCCTTTGTTGACATTGCCGCTAAACTGCTGTTCCTGGAGGCAACTGCAAACAGTTCCTCCCCTGTGAGCATTCAAGGCATTGGCTACGAATTGATCAACGCAACCGCTCCAGACCCGGACCAGATCATCCAGCTTCATATCGCTATGGAGGACGAGGCTCAAGCCGAAGAGGGTTTCTCGGTTGGAGATTTGATCACGATCGAAACCGGCGTGATCATGGACACCAACGGTCATCGCGTGCCGGATCGAACCCCGGTTGACTTCCATGTTAGCCAGCAGGCAGAGGGCATACCTCCTCAAGTCCTGAGTGCCGTTACACAGGACGGTGTCGCCTCGATCCAGCTTGCACTCGAGAGGACGGGTTTGATCGAGGTCTCTGCCCAGAGCGGCGCAGCGAGGCTTTCGGAGACCTTGCAGTTGAATGTACAGCTTGGCGTTGCTGCACAGGCTACGGTGATTTCTCCTACCCGGATGCCTACAGCAACAAGCGAGCCAACGCGCACACCGCTGGCGCCCACCCCAACCCCAGGAGAAAGCGCGAGCTCGAACTCCAGCACGTCAACTCCTCCATCCATGGGGTGGGCGGATCTGGTGCTGGGTTTCCTGGGCGTCGCTATTGCGGGCGTCGGGGGCTTCTATATTACGAGTTCCGGCGGATTCCGTAAGCAGGCGCAAGTGCGATGCGTGCTGGTTGTCGTGATCGCTGCGCTTGGCGGATACAACTACCTCGCGCTAAAGCTTCCAGGCAGCGAACTGCTGATCGAAGCTGTTGGCAAATTTGCTGGATTGATTTTGGCTTTGATTGCAGGAGGTCTAGGTTTAATCGTCTCGCGAATATGGTGCCAGCGGAGCGATACTTAAGCCTATGTAAGAGTTGCGAATATAGCGAGCAGCGCCAGGATAATTGCCGCACCAGCCAGCAATCGGTCAACTTCATTTTTTAGATAGGGGAAGGTCTTCTCAAGCGGTTGTGTGGAAGTTTCTGCCTCAACCGGGGCGGTTCCCAGTAAGGCTGCTTTAAACTCCGCAATGTCCTGAGGCCGGTCGTCCGGATGAAGACTCATTCCCCATATAACCGTCTCCGCGACCGAATCCGGGATTTGCGGATTGAGTTCCCGGGGGTCGACCAACGATTCGGGACGCAGGAATCGCTGTTTGGCTTCCGGTGGGGCAGTGTTCGTGAGAATGTGATAGAGCGTTGCGGCAAAAGCATAGATATCGCTGCGCAAATCAGTGTGGCCAACATCGCCGCCATACTGCTCGAGTGGAGTGTAGAGAGCAGTTCCCCGTCCTTGGATGACAGTGATCGTCAATTCATCTGGAGCCATCTGCTTGACCAGCCCGAAATCAACGAGTTTGAGCATATTCTGAGGCGTAAGCTTCAGGTTACTGGGTTTGATATCGCGGTGTATGACGGGCGGGTCCTGACCATGCAGGTACTGGAGCGCATCGGCAAGTTGCCTTGCCCAGGAGAGGATATCCGGGAGAGGGATCCTTTTTCCTTCCTTGCGAGCGCGATCCATGATCGTTTTTAAATCATCGCCCGGGATGTAGTCCATCACAAGGTAATCGCGATCTTCCTCGCTGAAGTAATCCGATACCTTGGGCAGGGTAGGGTGATCGAGGCGGGCCAGCACAGATGCCTCGCGATAGAACTGCTCTCGTCCTTGCTTGCGCAGCTCATCCGTCACGAATTGATCTTGCTGGACTTCCTTGATCGCGCATTGCCGGCCCGTCAGGCGGTTATCGTCGGCCAGGTAGATAGACCCCATGCCGCCGCGGCCGATGACCTGGCGGATGATATAGCGATCCTTGAGAACCTCGTCGGGTTTGAGAGGGAGCGGCACATTGACCTCTTCTTGTCGGGCGATGACGAATCCGGCGTATCTCTCGGCGTAGGCCCTGCCCGAAGGCCTAGAGCGCCAGGATTGTAATTGCATTATACTCTGATTGGTTCGGATCGGAGGTGCGGTCAGCGACATGGACGATGGTCGAGACGAGGTTCCATTGCTGCTTGCTCCCGAGGGTGATCTGCAGGGATCGCGTTGGCCACTTGATAAAACCGAATTCCTGATCGGTCGCGGCGAGGAATGTGATCTGGTGATACCTGAACGGCAGGTTTCTCGCCATCATGCACGCATCATGCGGGCACCCACCGGCTACGTTCTTGAAGATCTTGGAAGCAAGAACGGGACCCATTTAAATGGTGCGCCGATTGAAAAGCCGGTCCAACTTCAGGACGGAGATGACATCCAGATCGCACTTGCGCTTAAACTGACTTTCGTAGGTTCGGAGGCGACACTTCCGCTGTCGATGGAGGAAGCGGCGAGCCTCGGACTTGGCCGGCTGCGTATGGAGATTCAAGCTCATCGGGTCTGGATTCGAGACGACGAAGTCGATCCGCCCCTATCTCCGCCGCAGTTTCGCTTGCTTGAGCTGCTCTACAAGCACCCAGAACAGGTTGTTAGCCGCGATGAGATTGCAGCGTACGTCTGGCCAGGTACGGAAGGAGTTGGCGTGTCTGACCAGGCGATCGACGCCCTTGTCCGGCGGCTTCGTGACCGGCTATCCGAGGTTGATCAGGAGCATGATTACATCCTGACGATTCGAGGTCACGGCTTCAGATTGGATAATCCCGTGTAGTCTGGTTTCAGATGGATAAACAAAATCCGGATGGAGCAAAACCATCCGGATTTTGCCTTGGTGGAGATGGCGGGATTCGAACCCGCGTCCGAAGGATTCAGTCAGCAAACGTCTACAAGCGTATTCATCCCATTCGTCTCATGCAGGCAGGGCCGGATGAAGGGCGTTCTGCGTACACCAGCCACTGAACCTCGAAAGGTTTCTTGGGCAAAGCACGTGGCGGGCCTTGCTGCAACCCAACCTTTCTGTCGTCCTGCAAAATGCCGGTTGGGTGAGGCAGGATGCGGACGGGTCTCTTAGCGAGACCGAGCTATGCACGCAGCTGTTTAGGCAGCTACGGGCAGAGCCGCGTAGTCAGTGCTTTTGGCACTTAGAGTGTGCGCTGGTTTTACGAGTTCGGCGCCTCTCGGCTTGCAGTTTGCGACGCTCCACCTCCGTCGAAGCCATTCATCCCCA
>JARRJK010000185.1:0-4664 GCA_037379555.1 Anaerolineales bacterium
GGTCACGGTGGGCGGCCCCGCCACGGACAGGCGGCCGTGCCTGGTGCTGTGGATTTCCCCCACCTGCCCGGTTTGCCGAGGACTCGTGCCCACTGCGCGCGCGATGGCCCGCGACGAGAAACTGCGGCTGATCTTTGCCAGTGACGGCGAGGAGATCGACCAGCACGCCCGTTACGTGAAGGACTTACGCATCGGCGACTACCCCTACATCCTGTCACAGCCGCTCGGAATGAAGTTCGCGGTCAGCAAATTGCCGTTCGCCGCTTTGATCGGCCCTGATGGCGCACTGCGCAGCAAGGGGCTGGTGAATACGCGTGAACACTTGGAGAGCCTGGTGAATTCAATGGAATCTGGAATCGACACCCTGCAGGACTACGTGCGAAGCCTCGAGGATGCGCCGGCGACCCCGGCCAAGGAGCGAGCCCTATGATGTTCATGAAGCTGATCGACAATGCCATGCAAGCGCTCGACCGCGTAACCGGCAGCAGCAGCCGCCAGGTGGCCCGCAGGACTTCGCGACGCAGTTTCGTCACCCGGCTGGGCACTCTGCTGACCGGTGCGGCGCTGCTGCCCCTGTTGCCGGTGGCCCGCGCGTTCGCGGATGCCGGGATCAAAGAAATGGGCGATCCGCTGAGCTGTGACTACTGGCGCTACTGTGCGCTGGGCGGAACTTTGTGCGCATGCTGTGGCGGCACTTACAACAGCTGCCCCCCTGGAGCCGAGCCGTCACCGATCACCTGGGTGGGCACCTGCCGCAACCCGGTGGATGGCCGCGACTATCTGATCTCCTACAACGACTGCTGCGGCAAATCGGTCTGCGAGCGCTGCTCGTGCCACAACACCGAGCGCGAGCGCCCGGTGTATTTTCCCAGCAAGACCAGCAGCGTGCTCTGGTGCTTTGGCACCGAGAGCCGAGCCTACCATTGCACCATCGGCGTCGTGCTCGGCGAGGCTGGTTCGGCGGGCTGATATTGGCACGATCCCTGCGCATCGCCATTGCGACTTTGCTGCTGCTTGCGGCGCAGGTGCTGGCCGACGAGCGCAGTGACTATCTGCTTCATTGCGCTGGCTGCCACCGACCCGACGGCACCGGCTTGCCTCCGGACGTACCGTCGCTGGTCGGGCCGCTCGGCCGGATCGCGTCGTCGCCTGCCGGCCGCGATTACCTGGCGCGCGTGCCCGGCGCCGCGCAGGCGCCGCTGACCGACGCGGAGCTCGCCGCCGTGCTTAATTGGGTGCTGGCGGAGTTCAACGGAAGGTAAGGAAGTTGCACGATCGAGAGCCCATGTGCTGGCTGACCCCCTGCGGGTCCGCAATGAACTCTGGCCAACCGCCTACGCGGACTGAAATCCGGCTCCGCCCGACCGCTCCCTGCCGCAACGGATCAAAGCAGGCCCATCAACACGCGCAGATGCAGTTCGACGCAACGCGCCAGGCTGTGCAATTCGTACCCCCCTTCCAGGGTTGAGACGATCCGGCCGGAAGCCGAGCGCCCGGCCACTGCGGCGATCTGTTCGCTGACCCAGCGAAAATCCGCGTCTTCGAGGCTGACGTGCGACATATCGTCGTCGCGGTGGGCGTCGAAGCCTGCAGAGACAAAGACGATCTCGGGCCGAAAGCGCTCCAGCGCCGGCAGCCACTGCGCAGTGACGGCGGCACGGAATTCGGAGCTTTTCGCGGTGGCGTCGAGCGGCACGGAAATGCGGTGATCGCTGTTTTCGAGCAATGGCGTAAACGGGTAGAACGGGTGCTCGAAGGTGGAACAGAAAAGCACCCGGTCGTCGTCGAGAAAAATGTCTTCGGTGCCGTTGCCGTGGTGTACATCGAAATCCAGGATGGCCACACGGCGGATGCCGTGTGCGTCCAGGGCGTGCGCCGCCCCGGCCGCCACGTTGTTGAACAGGCAAAAGCCCATGGCCTGGGAGCGCTCGGCATGGTGACCGGGCGGACGGACACAACAGAATGCGTTGTCCGCCTGGCCCGTCATCAGCAGGTCGACAGCCAGCACCGCTGCGCCCGCCGCCCGGTAGGCCGATGCAAGCGTCGCCGGGCCCATCACCGTATCGGGATCGAGCCGGACCTGCCCCTGGCGCGGCGCCAGGGCCTGAAGCATTTCCAGGTGGCCCGCGGAATGGACGCGCAGCAGCTGTTCACGGCTGATTTCCGGCGCTTCGAAGTGACGCAGCAGGTCGAACAAACCCGTGGCAATCAGCCGATCCTCGATCGCCCCGATCCGGCTGGCCGTTTCCGGATGACCTTCCCCGGGATCGTGCTGCAGGCACCGCGGGTGGCTTATATAGGCGGTTTTCAAGGCGTGTTCCGTTTTCCGTGAGCAGGGTCAGGGTTCCGTCCGAAAAGGGCGGCGGCCGGCTTGCATATCGGCTATGTTTCGCGCATGAATACACACTACCTCGCTTCCCTGTTCACGCCAAGCAGCGTAGCCCTGTTCGGCGCCAGCGACCGGGCGGACGCCGTCGGCGGAATCGTCCTGAACAACCTGCTCAGCGGGGGCTATGCCGGCCCAATTTACCCGATCAACCCGAATCGCGACGAAGTCGGAGGCCAGAAGGCCTACCCCTCCCTGGCCGAGATCGACCACCCGGTCGACCTGGCGGTCGTGGCGACGCCTGCAGCGACCGTCCCCGGCATCGTCGAGTCTTGCGGCGAGCACGGCGTGCGCATGATGCTGATTCTGTCCGCGGGCTTTCGCGAAACCGGGCCGGAGGGCTTGCGGCTCGAACAGCACGTGGTGGCGCTGGCCAAGCGCCACGGCATCCGCCTGATGGGCCCGAATTGCCTTGGCATCATCCGCCCCGACCAGGGCCTCAACATCACCTTCGGCCACAACAACGCCAGGCCGGGCAACCTGGCGCTGGTCTCCCAGTCCGGCGCCATCTGCACGGCCATCCTCGACTGGGCCGAGATGAACGAGATCGGCTTCTCCGCCGTCGTGTCGACCGGCATCGCCGCCGACCTCGATTTCGGGGATTACCTGGATTTCCTGGTCTCCGACCCGAAGACGCGCAGCATTCTGCTGTACATTGAGGGCATCAAGGACTCGCGGCGCTTCATGAGCAGCCTGCGCGCGGCCGCCCGCATCAAGCCGGTGATTGCCCTCAAAGTCGGCCGTCACGCGGTCGGGGCCGAGGCCTCGATGTCCCACACCGGCGCCCTGGTGGGCAGCGACGAGACCTTTGCCGCCGCGCTCTCCCGTTCCGGCGTACTGCGTGTGGAGACGGTCACCCAGCTCTTCTCCGCCGCCAAGGCCCTGTCGTCGCGCTACCGTGTCTACGGCGACCGGCTGGCCATCATCACCAACGGCGGCGGGCCCGGCGTGATGGCGGCCGACCGCGCGGCCGATCTCAAGATCGAACTGGCCGACTTCAGCGAGGAGACCATCAAGGCGCTGAATGGGGTGCTGCCGGAGGTCTGGTCCCACGGCAATCCGGTTGATGTGATCGGAGACGCCCCGCCCGAACGCTACCGCGCCGCGGTCGATATCTGTCTCAACGATCCCGGGGTGGACGGCGCCATCGTCATCCTCACGCCCCAGGCGATGACCGAGCCGGACGAGGTCGCCAATGCCCTGATCGACCTGGCCGACCACCACAAAAAGCCTATTCTCACCAGCTGGATGGGCGGCAAGCAGATCGAGAACGCGCGCCAGCTCTTCAGCAACGCCAAGCTGCCCAGCTTCCGCACCCTGGAGAACGCGGTGGATGCCTTCTCCTACCTCTCCTCCTACCAGAAGAACCAGCGGCTGCTGCTGCAGACGCCGGCGAAGACCTCGCGCCGGCATGACCAGCCCGATGTGGAAGGTGCGCGCCTGATCATCGAGAGCGCTCTGTCCGAGCAGCGAAAGGTGCTGACTGAGCCGGAATCCTTCGCCCTGCTCGGCGCTTTCCGTATCAATGCGGTGAGAAACGGCATCGCCCGCTCCGCCAACGAGGCGCTGATCCTGGCCGAATCGATCGGCTTCCCGGTGGCCATGAAGATCTACTCGCCGGACATCTCGCACAAATCCGATGCCGGCGGTATCCGCCTCAACATCAGCAACGCCCAGGTGGTGCGCAGCACCTACCGGGATCTCATCGAACAGGTCAAGGAGGCCCGCCCGGAGGCGAATATCGAAGGCGTGACCGTGGAGCAGATGTACCAGAGCCCCAATGGCCGCGAGCTGCTGATCGGCATCGTACGCGATCCGGTGTTCGGCCCGGTCATCAGCTTCGGCAGCGGTGGCACCACCGTCGAGGTCATGGGCGACTCGGCCATCGCGCTGCCGCCGCTCAACCGCAGCCTGGCCAGCGACCTGATCAACCGCACCAAGGCGGCCAAGATGCTGGAGCGCTTCCGCCACATGCCGCCGGCCAACTGCGAGGCCCTGCTCGACGTGCTGCTGCGCGTCTCCACCATGGCCTGCGAGCTGCCCTGGATTCAGGAGATGGACATCAACCCCCTGATCCTCGATGACGATGGCGCGGTGGCGGTGGATGCCCGTATCCGGGTCGATTTTCCGCGTCCGTCGACCGATCCCTATCACCATCTGGCGATCCATCCCTATCCGGCCAACCTGGTCACCCGCACCCAGCTGCCCAACGGCACCAATCTCGTGATCCGGCCGATCCGTCCGGAGGACGTGGACCTGGAGCGCAACTTCACCCGGG
>JARRJK010000186.1:0-3439 GCA_037379555.1 Anaerolineales bacterium
GAACAAGAACGACATAAGAAACGCAACGAAGACCAAGCGGAACCTGGGCAAAACAGCCATTGCCCAAATGCAGGCAACCAGCCCCATGCCATAGATTACCCAGCCCCACCCTGTGGTATTGGAGAGATCTGGCACGATTCGATACTGCTTATCTCCAAATTTGCTGGCGAATGCCTGTAAGTTGTAATAGAAGTTCTCAGGACTTAGATCGAAAGTATTCCCCTCGCCTTCGAGCATGGTCGTTCCCTCAACCCTGACGCTGTAGGGGTAGAAAGGAGTGCCCTTCAGGGAAAGATTGCGCAGGTACCAATAACTTCCAAGGAACATCGCCGAAACAAGCAATCCCAGGAATATCCACTTCGCATACGTACCGGAATCGGCCATTTCGGCTGTGATTTTTTGGCGAAGGCTTGCCATTCGATCTGAGGCTCTGTTTCTTATGAACTCCACAACCCCCAGAAAAACCAAACCCGTGAAAATATGGGCCATATAGGTCTTTGTGCCAAGGGCAAACAGCACCGAGGCAATAAAGATCATGAACATCCCGACGGGCTTTTTTGTTGTTGTATCGCTCGTAATCGGAAATATGTTGAGGAGAATCGCAACGCAGAGCAGGTACACGCCCGCAACATAGGGGTCATTCTTCGTATTGGTGACCGCGAAAAGAAAAGCGGGAGCTGAGAGATAGGCAATCGTAGCGACCGTCGCGGCTTGCTGGCGGCCGCCAAGCCCACGTGTGATCGCAAAGACCGATAATCCACCGAGCAGGTAAGCGGGCAATCCGGATGCCTCGATCACCAGATCGTGATGGATGAACACGCCAAACCAGGTGGCGAAGACTTCATAATTCGCAGGACTGTAAACTCGTTCGGACGAAGTCAGGAACAACTCTATCCGCCCCTGGTGAATCCATTGTCCGACATTCGTCAGGTGGTACACAAGCGAATCCCAAATAAAAGGGGGTAAAGCCCAAATAAGGAATGCGAAACGCACCAGCCCAAAAACCGTTGCAACACCCACCAGCAGTTTCAGCCAACGTGGGTGATCCCGCCACCACCGCCTGAGTTCACGCGCAAATATCGTCCAGGACGAAAGGAACTGCCCGAGTCGTGTCCGGCATGGCTTGAAACTCAGCAATATTAGAAGTACGAGCAGAGAGGAAATCCCCAGGGCACCACCGGTGAGCCATCCCAACAGACCGAAAAGCATCAGCGAGCATGTGGTGTAGAAGATCCACAAGAAAACCAGGATCGCCAGATCCAGCGAACGACGACCGGAACGGAAATACCCCAGGCTAATGTAAGCCAGGAACGAGAACAGGAAGAAGTGGGCTATCCAGAAGAGCAAATTCAAGAACACGAAACTACCTGCTACGACGATAAGCCTGGGTGGATCTGCAACTGCGGAAGTTCATTATGCCATATCCTGCGGGTCGCCTGGTGGACAAGCACCGCCAGCCGAACCAGTCTTTGATAGGCACAGCCCGTTGCACGGACGACCAGAATTCTCACGCATTGCCCCATCGAACGGAAAGGAGGTTTCAGCAAGATACCACCGATAAAGACCGGATCAGCTTCTTTGGACTTAATAGAGTCAAATGCCGTGGCCGGAGCGTCATGGGGTGTATAGAAATCTACTGATCAAAACTGCTTGTCGACATCCGATCTACGTACTCGGTAAAGGATGTCTTCATTCATCCTGCGATTTTGAGCGATCAAATCAGCAAGCAATCCTAGAAGAATGGTAAGAAAAGCGAGCACCATCAAAATCGCAGCGATGATTAGGGATTGGACATGCCCGGCTCCATCCCCGGTGAGATAGAAGTACCCAAATCGACCGAGTAGGAAGATGCCGGCCAGCAAGGGTATCAAACTCAGTCCCAGGAAGACCCGCAACGCTTCATACATCAGGAAAATTCGGACGATGGTAGAAGCTGAAATAATGATGTACGCAGGTATGCTGCGGATCAAACGTGAACGCCTATTGACAAAGTTCGTGCTGATTGGGACTGAGCTCAAAGCAATGTTTCTTTTCCCGGCTTGAATGATCGTTTCAAGCGTATAGGTGTAGTCCGAATAAATCGACAGCCTCAAGGCTGCCTCACGTGAAAACGCTCGAAAACCGCTGGTTGTGTCAGGCACGTCGGTCCCTGACGCCCAGCGAACGACCCAGCTTCCGAGTCTCTGCAGGAGGCGTTTCATGGGAGAGAAGTGCTTGATCGTCTCAATCTGTCGATCGCCGATGACCATCTCGGCTTTCCCCTCAGAAATGGGTCGAACCAGATCGGCGACATATCGTCCAGGGTATTGATGATCACCATCCGTATTTACAATCACATCCGCCCCAAGCTGCAAAGCCCGCTGCAGCCCAACTGAAAACGCATTAGCCAATCCGGTGTTCCGAGGGAGTACGAGGATATGATCTGCGCCGGATTCACGCGCGATGTCAGCGGTCTCATCAGTGCTGCCGTCATCAATGACCAGCACCTCTGTGAGATCAAACCCGTCCACGCTGGTTGGTAAATCAGCGAGGGTCGCCGGAAGTGTTTCAGCCTCATTAAAACAGGGGATTTGGATAATGAGCTTGGTCATGATTCTGTTTGCTCCCCGTTGAGCATTTTCTCAAGAACAACAATCAAAATGATACCGGCGATGATGGTCGCGCCGAAAAGCAGGTTGGCCTGCAAAGTCGTCAGCTCGAGACTGATGAATCCCAACAACCCGAGCAGGATCGCGCATAGCTGCATTGCGGCGACTGCGCGTGTCGAGTCCAATCCGAGCCCAACAAGCCGATGATAAACGTGATCCTGGCGGGCCAGATAGACGCGCAGATGGGCTCGTAACCTCGAGACGATTACCAGCACCATATCGAAGATTGGGACACCCAGCACGAGAATCGGGATGAACCATGTGAGCGCTTGCGGCAGCCCAGCCTGCCCCGGCGTGTAAGCAATGGCGACCGCAGCCAGGGTTACTCCGAGCGCCTGGGCTCCCGAATCACCTAGGAACAACTGTGCCGGCGTTACATTGAAGAAGAACAACCCAGCACAGCTGCCGAGGATCGCAGCCGAAAGCAGGGCCAAGGCGGGCTGGGACGAATCGATCGTCACCAGCATAAAGAACGCTGCGCTAATCCCAGCCAGGCCGACCGCAAGGCCATCCATGCTGTCGACGAAATTAAAGGCGTTCGTCATCCCGACCAGCCACAGGGTGCTGAGCACGATATCGACGGCCGGCACCTGTGTGATATGAACTTGAATCCCGCCTGCAAGGAACAATCCTGTCACCAACACCTGACCCGCGAGTTTCAGCACCGGTTTTAGATCGTACCGATCATCGATTACACCCAGGATGGTCATGCCCAGCATGCCGCCCAATATGACCAGCGATTCATTGCCGATCCTTCTATTAAGGATGAGTAACGGGAGCACAAGCGAGAA
>JARRJK010000187.1:0-3419 GCA_037379555.1 Anaerolineales bacterium
GCAATTCTTAGCATTAAGAATCAGCTCGCAACAGGTTGATGGCCCAAAAAGAACGACCTCAATCGAGGATCTGATTATTAGGGTAATCAGCCGCCTGGTTGGGGGAGATTCGTATTGCTATGAGTTGCTCGAAAGTACGGGGGACCGGGTGTGGGCGCGTGGAGCTACCAGGAATTTTTGGCGTTCGTAACAACAGCCGTGGAAGGGGTGCGCAGCTTCATGCGCACCCCTTGCTTTCACGTTGTCTTAATCGGGTGAAGCTCTTTACTCAAGCGGCGCCATCGCCGCCACGGCGGGCAGGAACAGCTGCTCATACAAAACGTCGTGCTCTTCCGGCGTCGAGACGAGAAGCACGAAGTATGCCTTTCGGCCACCGGCGGCTATCGCGATGTCCAGCAGGTTGCCCCCCGTCCGTTCGAACTGGTAGAAATCCCAGGTGAAGCTGCCGACCTCGGCGCTGGCGATCGGCTCGGGCGCGGGGTCGATCCCGAGCTGCCCGATCAAATCGGCGAACAGCGCGTCGGCGCTGGTTTCGCTCGCCTCGAGCACGAAGTAGGTCGGATCGAGCGCGGTCTGACCGCGGGCGAGATTGGCCGGGGCAAGCTCCTGCCAGCCAACAGGCACCAGGCCGGTGAAGCCGCGCGCCTCGTCGATGAATGGCTCCGTCACCAGTTCCGGGGCTTCGCCGGGGATATCGAAAACGAGGCCGGGCATCTGGGAAAGGCACGCCGCCTCGGGCACCCGGGTGGGATCCGTCACGAAAGCCCCTGCGATCTGCCGGGCGCATTCGTTGTCGAGCACGTCATGGCCGACGCCGGGCAGCTCGAAGTAGTAGCCATGGGACAGGTAGCCGGCGACAAGCTGGCCGTACTCCGGCGGCGTGACCGGATCGAACTCGCCTTCAAGAACCAGCGTGGGGATATCGCTGACAAGCGGCTCCTTGGCCGATGGATCTGCAGTCGGCACCGGCCAGTTCTCGCAGATGCCGAACATCCCGTACTCGAGGGTGACCTCGAGGTCGGCGCTGCTCACGAGCTGCGCGGGCCGTTCCGCCATGAGGTTTATCAGGTCTTCCGGCGTCCTGCCAACCAGGTCCGCGTTGCACATCACGGAGAGCATCATCCCCCGGCTGAGCAGGTCCAGCAGCGCGAGCCGCGTGCTGCTCAGCTGGGTCATCAACTCGATGTCACCGTTGTACACATCGTAGATCGCCTGCGGGAGGATCGGGATGATGCGCGAGATATAGAGGAATGTCCCCAGGTTCGCCCGCACCGCATCCCCTGTCAGCAGGGCATCATAGCTCTGGCCGTCCAGGGGGTTCGTGACGGTGATCGGGATCGGTTCGGCGCTCAGACGATCGATGACCTCAAACAGCACGCGCTGCAGGTCCGGATAGGCGCTGCTGCAGGCTTCGTCCCCTGCGCAGGCGTCCAGCAGGCGCAGGATGGCGTCGGCGAACGTCGTGGTCGCGTCCACGAAGACGCTCTTTTCCAGCGGCAGGGTGGAGTTGAAGGCCACACTGCGGATGTGATCGGGATGGTCGCGCATGACGGCCTGTGCCAGCAGCGAACCGTACGATCCGCCGTAGAGATTGATCTGCTCGTAACCCAGCGCGATGCGGATGGCTTCCAGATCGGCCGCGTTCTGGGCGGTGGTGTACACCGCCAGGTTCTCCCCCCCGCCGACCAACCGATCGCGGCAGGTCATAAACGCATTGAAGATCGCCTCCGTCACGACGTCGGCCTCCGGCTCGTCCAGGGCGTCAAACATCGCCTGGGTGAACTCCGGGCACTCGAGCGCCGGCTCCGAGAGCCCGACTCCGCGCTGGTCGAAAATGATGAGATCGCGGTTGGGGTGGAGCGGTGCCAGGCTCGGTCCGATCTGGAGCGCGTTTGCGACGGCTCGCTCGCCGGGACCTCCCGCCAACAGGATGACGGGATCCGGCTTATGGTCTTCACTTTGATCCCTCACGATGATCGTGGCGAGGCGGATGGTCGGGCCTTCGGGGTTGGCGTGATCCTCCGGCACGACGACAAAGCCGCACTCGACCGGTGCGCCTTCAGGGACGTCAAAGAAACAGGCGCTTTCTTCGAAGCTGGCCGCCGGTTCCGCGGTTGGCTCCGTGCTGGCTGCCGGCTCCGGTGTGGCCCCGTCCTGTGTGGGCGAGGGGGCTGCGGGAGCACAGCTGGAGAGAAGCAGCGCCAGCAATAGGGTGCAGCGTAACAAGAACGTATTCATCGATTTTCCTCCTGGTGATGCCACCGCCATACGGCACTTCCTGGAGCCTCTCGTGCGGAGCAGCTCCGCCTGGGGCGATTAGACGCCCGGTCTGAGAGACGATGACGGTTGCATCAGCGGTTTGACGGCGCCGGGAACGCGAATAGGTCAATCCGGCAGGTCATCCAGCACCTGCTGAATGTAGTGCTTGTACTCTTTGAAGGCCGCCCGGCCACGCTTGGTAAGGCTGATCATGGTGTTGGGTTTCTTGCCCTTGTAACCTTTCTCCAGCATGACGTACCCTGCCTCTTCCAGCTTGTTCACGTGCGTCGCCAGGTTTCCCCACGATAAGCCAGTCTGGTTCTTGAGGAAGACGTAATCAGCACTCTCGACAACATACAGGTGGATCAGCACCAACAGCCTGGCCGGGGCGTGGATGATCTGATCGATCTCCTCCAGGGGGTGATGTTCGTCTCCGCTCGTCATCGTGTCGCTTGCCAGATCCTCCCGGACGATCCCACCTGGCCTGGTTTCGGAGAATGATCTTGCAGGAAACCCCCGACGCCGATCTCTGCGGGGCCATCCTGGAATCTGGCCATGAACATCCTTCCCTCGGTCCTATTCAAGCTGATCTCGTCGGTCATGATTGGTTCCCTTTGAGACGCGGTGTACTATAAATATCATAGTACTTTGTGATGCAAAGTAGTATCAAGAGTATGCAGGATATTTCTCGGATTGTCAATAGGCAACCAAACGTGCCAGGAGCCCATACGGAGTGCGATCCAAACAGGGATGTTAGGAGCCGCGGTCGCCAGGCTCCTAACATTCACGATGAACGGCCAGTTTAACGCCGGGCCGGATCGCATGAGAGGTTCGTGCCGTGGATAACAGTTCACTTCGGGAAGAAACACGAACCCTGTTCCACTCTTATATGGAAGATCAAACGACCTGGCCTCGAGCAGGCAGGCCTTCACATGCATTCCCACCAGGCCGGGCTGGCGCGATAATGAAACCAACTGCAATCACACCCGTGTGGCAGGTTATGAAAACAAGAACCCTTTCGCTATGTCTGGTGAGCGCCCTGGCCTTCCTGGCGCAGGGATGCACCCTTCCTCTGCGGTCATTTCATCAGATCGACACGCATGACCCGACGGAGGCAGCTCTACCCCCTGCGCAAACCGCACGGGCGTTGGGGGATCCGC
>JARRJK010000188.1:0-3325 GCA_037379555.1 Anaerolineales bacterium
GAAACATGTGCCTCTTCATCCCGATTGTGCTCGGCGCGGAAGTCGTCGTGCTGATCGATGACGATGAGCTGATCGATGAGCCCACGTTTCTCGGCCGGGCACGCGAGTTCGTCGGCAGCCGATTCATGGGGCAGACGATTGATGGCGTCGCCGGCTATTACTTGAATGAGAAAGGGACCTACTACGATGATGTCCCCGAAGAGATCCATTGGATGACGTATTGGGATCGATTCGGCAGCAAGCGCGAGGCATTTGACAAGATCATTCCTGGAGAACCGCGCCTGAAGCTTACGCCGTTCGCTTTCGGCGGATGCATGGTCCTGCACAGATCCTTATTCCGATCGGTGCCCTTCGATCCACGCATCACGCGCGGCGAGGATACCGACTACGTGTTAAATGCACGCATGTTCGGGTTTAATTTCTTCCTCGACAACCAGCTGTATATCCAACACCGGCCCCCCAAGAAGATGCACCCCACCTGGCAGCGCTTCCGTGAAGACATTTTCAGACTGCTCTACTCGAAGGCCAAGATTGAGGGTCAAACGCAGCAAGTGAACATGACCATCGTCGAGCCGGAAGATTTCGACCCGTATCCAGGAGAATTCCTGCGCGACACCCTTGGTGACAAAATCCTAAAAACCAACCTCATCCTTGCTCTGGATTACCTGACACAGGATCGCGTGGACGACGCCAAGGAGACCATCCGCAATATCTGGCTTGCAAAGACGATCGCCATTCCCAAGGACAACCCATTCGAGGTCTACCTGGACTTCCAGCGCCGCTGGCGATCCCTGCGCAAGCTGGTTAAAAAAGAGCTCAATGGGCAGATGACCGACATCCTTCAGGAAGGGAAGGTCTTGAAGGAAGTCGATGAGCTGAAAATGCGGGCCATGCGCGCTGAGTTCGAAGGTCGAAGCGAGGAAGATCTTCTGCCGAGCATCGAGCAGTGCGATCTGTTTCGCGGACTGCGGCGAGACCAGGTGCAAACGCTGCTCGAAAGCAGCGAATTGAAGTTCTTCGCCAAGGATGAGGTGCTGATCGAGGCCGGATCGACGGAACACGATCTCTTTGTTATTCTCAGAGGCAGGGCACGAATCACGGTGGCCTCCCACAACGACGAGCCAACGGAACTCGTCGAGATCGGCGTGGGCGAGGTGCTGGGTGAAATCTCCCTTCTCATCGATGCGCCTCACTCCGCGACCGTCACCGCTGTGGAGCCAATGGAAGCCCTGAAGTTCACGCGCCTATCGCTGGCTGCGATCATGGCTGTGAAGCCGGAGCTCGCTGCGAAGCTGTGGCACCGGCTGGCGCAATCTCTAGGCAGCCGGCTGCGCGACACCAATATGCGCTACATCACACAAGTCCGCGAGATACAGGATGTCTCCGACGAGATGCTCGGCACGCAGCCCCTGAGCGATCTGGATACAGGCGACGAGATGTAGCCGCGTTAACGATCTGATGGCCTGTCGCTGCAGCCTCGGGCGAGCCAGGTTGCCTGACTTCGAGGGAGCCTGCACTCACAATCAACAGCCGACACATCCTATGGAACGCTTCCTGGTGGATACCCCCTTACAGTCACAGGGGATTATTCCGCGGGCTGAATCACGAGTCTTATCGACGGCCCTTTCTGACTGAACACCCTGATCTAGCTCAGGCATACCCGCTCACTTGAAAGCCGGTTGGCTCGATGAAGATGCCGACGATTGGGATCAAGCCATCGCCTCACGTCGTTCGTTTGCCGCTTCGGTATTTATCGCCCCCTCGACGGGCCTCGAACGATGCACGCGAAGGACCGGATGCTCGACGCAGCCTGGCATCCAATCGGGAGAGAGCCTGCTGGATGTCTCGTGGTAAATCTGCCGCGGCCGGCAGGCCGAGCGGATATCCATAGACGGATAAACATCCCCGCGGGATTTGAAGCCAAGCGCGGAGATCCCCCCTGCCAGGAAACCGTATTGAACCGCCGAAGCGTTCTCACAATGGTGTGAAGATCCTCCACGCGACCTTCGGATTTGTGGCGGGCCTCCGGTTGAAAAGCACGCGCTTGTTCGAGGACGGCCATGATTGTGATACCGGGAAAGGCGGCAAGCGCTGTAACAGGTACCTCACGGCACGGACAGGTTGCGCTGCGCCATGACGATATCCGGCACGTCCCAGCCCTTCTGATCGGCCAGGGCGATGAAAGCCCGGCGGTACAGCACGGTGACCTCGACCGTGGCCTCGCCCTCGGCCGGCGCGGCGAAGGTGTACTGGCTGCTGTCGCTGCCGAAGGCCGGCAGGCGGTTATCGCTGACCACGCGGGTCGGGTTCCAATACGCGCCGGTGGGGGATACTCCCGTCCAGATCTCGGCCAGGATCTTGGCAAAGCCCACCCCGGGCAGCCCGGCGTAGCAACCCGCTTGCGGGTCCCCGACTCCGGCCCAGTCCGGCAGGACCGGCCCATCGATCAGCTCAAGCGCTTCGCCATCCGGCCCCACGGCCTGCACCAGCAGAAGCATCTGCCGGAGCGGCGAATCGGTCGGAACGTCGTGGCCGGTTCGATCGTTCGTGAGGGTCACGTCCACCACGACCCGGTTTACCTCGCGGCGGGCAGAGGCCGACAGCGCGATCGCATTCTGGAGCAGGGTCTCATCGGAGGCGCCCGGCATGAGGTGGCTGAAGATGGTCTGCGGGTCGCGTGTCACGCCTCCCTGGCCGGGGAGGGCGAAATGGTCGATGCCCGTGTGCGGCATATGACAATCCTGGCAGGTCTGTCCGGTCTTGGGATCGCTGTATGGACTATCCAGCCATTCGCCGAACGAGTTGTAGATGGTGGTTTCCCAGAACACCCCGTAGTGACAGGGTGCGCAGTACTGGCTCTGGCGCTGGATCGGCGTGTAGGTATCCTCCCCGGGAGCGACGTCATCGAACGGCCCGGCGAAGAACTGGTGTCCGTCCGGCGGGCGGCGGAACTCGAAGGAGATCACGCCGGGCATGTTGGGATAGGGCAGGCCGCTCCCGGGATCGAGGTGAACATCCCAAATCTTATGGCAGAAATCGCAGGTGATGCTCTCCGCCGGGAGGCCGGAGAGCGTGCTGGGATCGAATCCATAGGGATCGTTTACGGCCGCCGCCGGCGTGTGACAGGCGGCGCAGTTCCCGTTCGTCTCAGGGAAATCGAGCTTGTATCCGGGGCCTAAGTAGGGCTGATCCGGAGCGGGGGGCAGCGGGAAACGGCCGTAATCCCGGTTGTAGGTGTAGCGGGTGTACGGGCTGCGGTTGCCGAGCAGGGCGATGCCCAGGTACATGCTCAGGAAACGCGGGTTGCCTGCCGATTGGGCGTGGG
>JARRJK010000189.1:0-3286 GCA_037379555.1 Anaerolineales bacterium
GATCAGCCTGGCTGCGGCACGCCTAGCGAAGGCAAGAGGTGAAGGTCGTCACCTGATGGAGACTAAAAATGCCCGAAGGCTACATTCATATTGATAGTTTGACTTATCAGTACGCTGATACCAACGAACCAGCAATTAGGGGTGTGAGCCTCGATATCGACAAAGGGGATTATGTAGCGATATTGGGAGCTTGTGGCGCAGGCAAAACTACCTTGTGCCTGGCCATGAATGGAATCATCCCACATATGTTCATGGGCGAGATGAGCGGTTCTGTCACCGTGAACGAAATGTCCACATCGTCCCACGAAGTCCGTGAGATGGCGAGCATCGTCGGCATGGTCTTCGACAATCCCGAATTCCAGCTGAGTCAGATCTCAGTTGAGGAAGAGGTCGCTATAGGGCTTGCGAGTCGTGGTGTGCCCCGCGAGGAGATGCTCCACCGTATATCCGAGGTTCTGGAGATCGTAGGGCTCCCGGGTTACGAGAAGCGATCGCCTATGGCCATGTCAGGTGGGCAACAACAGCGTTTGGCCATCGCAGCTGCCCTTGCCATTTCTCCTGATGTCCTGGTTCTCGATGAGCCAACCTCGAATCTTGACCCTATCGGTAAACAGGAAGTGTTCGAGGTCTGCGACAAGCTCAATCGTGAACGAGGGACAACGATCATCATTGCGGAGCATGAAGTGGAAGCGATAGCCATTTATGCAGACAAAATCTTTGTCCTGGATAAGGGACAGATCGTTCTCGGGGGAACTCCCAGGGAGGTGTTCAGTGAAGTAGCTGCTCTTCACGCAATTGGCCTAAGAGTACCCCAGGTCACTGAGCTCGCATATGCTCTGAGGAGATCTTACGATAGGTGGCCCGGTTTATTCCCTGTTAATCTGGATGAGGCCGTCGAAAGCATCCAGAACCGATGGGGAGAAAGCTGATGGTTGAGAACCTGATCGTCTGCGATCACTTGTGGCACACGTATGCAGGCGGAGTCACGGCAATAGGCAACGTGAGCTTGTCCATTCGTTCCGGCGAAGTTGTTGGCATCATTGGCCAAAATGGCTCCGGAAAAACCACCCTCGTGAAGCATTTCAATGGATTGCTCAAGCCTACCCATGGCACAGTCACGGTAGATGATCTGGACGTATCCACCCATGGGGTTCATGAGTTGTCTCGCATCGTAGGTTATGTCTTTCAGAACCCAAATCATCAGCTCTTTGCTACATCCGTATCAGAAGAGCTTGCGTTCGGCCTGTCCAACCTGGGCCTTGGTGAGGAAGCCATTCAGGAGGCGGTTGAGCGGTCCGTGGCGTTCTTCCATCTTGAGAGCTACCAAAAGACCCATCCCTATCGACTGAGTTTCCCTCTGCGAAAGATGATCGCCCTTGCAGCTATCTATGCGATGCAACCGAAAGTCTATATTCTCGATGAGCCGACCACGGGCCAGGATCACGTCGGGGTGAAACTGGTATACAACCTCATCGGGCGGCTTCGCGAGCAAGGGGCCACAGTCATCGTCGTATCGCACGACATGCGACTTCAGGCAGAAGCCACTGATCGTCTCATCGTCCTATGGCAAGCGGAGATCATCGGCGATGGGTCCCCAAAGGACATCTTTTCGGATGATGCCCTTCTTGAGAAGAGCAATCTTCACGCGCCTCAGATTACCCAGCTCAGCCGGAGGCTTCGCAGATCCGGCCTCCCGAGAACAGCCCTGAGTGTCGAGGAACTTACGGAACCGCTGGCCGCGACCATGTAGGGATACCATCTTGGAGCCGAAGAGGTGAGTCGATGACCGAAACAGATTACATGCCAATCCCGATTGTCTTGATACCGGGTGATACTTTCTTTCACCGAATGCACCCTCTTGCGAAGCTCATATGGTCAATTGGTGCGGTTGTGTTGGCGTTCGCCACCAGGAATCCGCTTGTCCTCGGTGTAGTCTTCCTTCTGGGTTTACTTCTTTTCGTACTGTCTGGGACATGGCGGGGATATGGCCGCTTCATCGCTATCCTTTTTCCAATCAGCCTCTCATTGATGGTCTTCCAGTCAATAGCTCCGGCTTTTCCACCTCCCTGGACTCCCATCGCCAAGATCGGCCCTTTCACCCTGTACAACGAGGGGATCTACAGCGGCCTTTCTATCCTTGCCCGTGCTTGGGCTGCAAGCAATATCGCTATTCTCATGGTCATGACGACTCATCCCAGTGACCTCTTTGCCGCCATGCAGTCGATCGGAATGCCCTATGAATTGAACTTCGCCCTCATGGCAAGCCTCCAGTTGATCCCTATCGTGCAACGTGAATTCAGGATCGTCGTGAGCGCACAACGGTCTCGAGCCATGAGGTCTCACGGATTCGCGGCGCTACTTCCCAGTATGGTGCCGGTTTTTGCCGGCACGATCGAGCGTGTTCGACAACTCTCCATGAGCTTAGAGTCACGTGGATTTGGAACGAAAGGGGAAAAAACCAGCCTGCGGAAAATTCAGGCATCGACGAGCGACTGGGCGGTTGGCTCTCTTGGGATTATTGTCACACTCCTTGCATCATACTTCGTCATTTACTACCGGAAAGAGCTTGATTGGAGCAAGGTAATCCTGATGCCTCCATGGCTTGCCGTTACCCTTGTCATAGGGTGTGCCGTAACTTTTGTGGTTTCAACGGTGATTCTCATGCGCCGGGCTGGGAAGGAATGACTTTTTAGAAACTATTTGTCGCTATGGCCACAGAAAAAGCCAGAAAGGTATGTCGGGAAGAACCCACCTGTTCTTGCATGGTTGTAGGCCGAGTAACCTGGGTCCCGCCGAGACGCTGACCCAAGGAGGAAGACGCGATGGAGTCATCAGAGATGATGCACCACATCCGGATGAAACGGGGGGATGTGGGCCGCTATGTCCTATTACCAGGAGACCCAGGGCGCTGCCAGAGGATTGCAGCGTACTTCGACGGAGCCGATAAGGTGGCTGAGAACCGCGAATATACAACGTATAGTGGTTTCCTGCTCAACGAGAAGGTATCTGTGACTTCTACCGGAATCGGAGGGCCCTCCGCCGCAATAGCTGTCGAGGAGCTTGCCCAGATCGGGGCGGACACTTTCATTCGAGTAGGCACATCAGGAGGCTTCCAGGACTACACAGCAATCGGAGATCTGGCGATCGTACTCGCTGCTGCACGCGAGGAGGGCACAACGCAGCTTTATGTCCCTCTCGCCTTTCCTGCTGTCGCAGATTTAGAAGTGACGATGGCACTCAAAACCGCAGCTACGGAGCTCGGTGTCCGGCATCATGTTGGAATCTG
>JARRJK010000190.1:0-3285 GCA_037379555.1 Anaerolineales bacterium
CAATTGAGCTGCTCGATCCGGTGACGGGTCTGGACTATAACGCCTACCGCATCCCTTTAGAACGCCTCGAGGATGGCTACTACCAAGTCCGGCTTACACCCCGCCTCGGTTCGCTGCTGCACTATCGCTATCTTCGTACGGAACCTGCACAAGCGATCGAAGTCAGCGCATCCTTCGAGCCCATCGATATGCGCACGGTCTACCTCCCAAACCCAACGCATGTGACGGACGTCATCGCCGGTTGGTCGGACCAGCCCTACTCCGGCGCCACAGGGCGGATTCTCGGGCGAGTCTTCGACAGCCAGACCGGCGATCCGCTCGCGGAGCGCGTCATCAGCGCCGGGGGTCTGACAACATTCAGCGACGGGCAGGGCAATTTCCGCATCGACGGATTGCCGCCCGGAATGCAGTTTGTCACGGCCTTCAGCCCGGATAGTTCTAGCATGCCAGCGCAGCAGGGCGTGATTATCGCCGGGGATGCCTCAACGCCCGTCGAGCTTGGAATGCAGCCGGCGGAGCTAGTGCATGTCACCTTCGAGCTCACGGTGCCCGCTGACACTCCTCCGACAGCCGTCGTCCGGATTGCAGGCAACCTGATTCAGCTGGGAAACCGCTTCACGGATCTGTCAGGGGGCGTCCGGACCACGATCACCCATATGCCTGAAATGGTGCGGGTCGATCCAGCCCACTTCCTGGCCATCATGCCGCTCTATGAAGGTACCGATCTGCACTACAAGTACACGCTCGGAGATGGCTTTTGGAACGCCGAACGCGATCAGGATGGCGCATTCGTCACCCGCCAGGTGATCATCGCAGGGCATGAACCGATCTTGCGCGATGAAGTCCACAGCTGGAGCAGCAGCGGCGAAAACCCATTGCACATCGAGGTCAGAGTGCCGCCCGCCCCCCCTTCCGAGGGGGTCGCACTTCAATTGAAGCCGGGGCAGTGGTTCGCCCCGCTTGCGATGTGGTCGCAAGCCGATCGGCTTTTCACTTACGATCTCTACAGTCCGCTCAATTTCACGGGGGATGTCACCTACCGCTACTGCCGGTCGCTGGCCTGTGGAAGCGCCGACGACGCCGATACCGTCGGAGCCGATCCAGCCGGACGTCCGCTGCCTGACCCTGCATCGGGCGCGACCGTGCAGGACCAGGTTGACCGCTGGCAGTGGTACCAGGGGGAGCTGGACCCCGGGCAGGTGGTTGCTGTCCCTACCTCTCCCCGACCTGGCTTCCAGGCCGGGATCGAAATCCTGCCGAATTACCGCCTCGATTGGCAGCGGACACTACCGGGCGCGTTGGATCAAATCGCAGCCGATGGCGCAAGCTTTATCACATTCAGCCCGCGCTGGGCCGTGTCCCAGGTAAACCCATTCCCCGTCTTCAAGTTCAACCCCGCACAGGCGCCGTTCAATGCAGAACTGGCGAACTGGATCGGGCTTGCCCACAACCGGAGCTTGCAGGTGGCTATGAGGCCAGCGCTTGCGCTGGACGGGATCGAGGCCGATTCCTTCTGGCGTTCCGCCAACCGGGATCCGGGCTGGTGGAGGCTGTGGTTCGAAGGCTACCAAAGCCTGCTCCTCAGCTACGCCAGGCTGGCCGCAGCCAGTGGAGTGGAGGAGCTGGTGATCGATCTGCATAGCGTGGCGCCGGCACTGCCTGCCGGTGAGCTGTCCGATGGCAACGTTTCAAATGTCCCGGGCGACAGCGAGAACCAGTGGCGCATGCTGATTGCAGAACTGCGAGCCGTATACCACGGTACCCTCACAGCCGAGATTGAAGTCGGTTCCGAGATGCAAACCCCTCCGCCCTTTCTCGATGCCTTCGACCAGGTCCGTCTCTACTGGCATGCGCCTCTCACGGAAGACCCGGCGGTCGACTTCAGTCAGCTCCAGGAATCGGCACGCATCCTGGTCGAAGCGGTGCTTGCCAATCGTGCGCTTGCCCAAAAGCCCGTCGTCTTGAGTGTCGAGTATCTCTCGATCCAGGGCTCGGAGCTGGCCTGTCCGCCAGCACCCGATGGCCGCTGTCGGCCAGCATCGGATTTCATCCAGGGTGCCGTGGTCGATCCGGACCTTGGGCGTGATATGGATGGACAAGCGCGGGCGATCAACGCCCTGCTGCTGTCCGTCTCGCATGAAACCGGGCTGGCGGGATTTTCTGTCCGCGGCTTCGACCCCGGACCCATACTGCACGACAAATCAGCCTCTGTGCGGGGTAAACCCGCAGAGGATATCGTTCGCTACTGGTATGGGCAGTTCCTGCCCTGACGGACGAGCGGGGACATAGCGCAGCTCAAGAACGTGGAGAAAGGCAGACGGCTGTGAGCCGTTCAGCGCAACGAATCGGGGGACCCTTCGTCTGGTGGCCGTCCCCGGAACGCATCGAACGGGCGCATCTTACCCATTTCATCTCAGATCATGAACTGAATGATTTTGATCAGCTCATGCTGCGCTCTACGCAGGACGTGGCCTGGTTCACCGAAGCGCTGCTCGAATACCTGGGCATCGAGTTCCGAACCCCCTTCTCCGAAATCGTCGACCTGTCGGAGGGCATCGCCCTGCCGCATTGGTGCAGCGACGGCCGCCTCAACATCACGACCAGCTGCCTTCACAAACATGTGCGGGATGGCCGCGGGAAGGCGACCGCGCTGCGCTGGGAATCCGAATCCGGCCGTTCCGCCTCCCTGACATACGCAGAGCTTGAATCCACTGTGAGCCGTGCGGCGAACGCGCTGCGCTCGCTTGGGCTTGCAAAGGGAGATGTCATCGCGCTCTATATGCCGATGGTGCCAGAAATCGTGATCGCGATGCTGGCGATTGCCGCCATCGGCGGGGTGATCCTGCCACTTTTCTCTGGATTTGGCGAAACGGCAGTTCTGACCCGTTTGCGGGATGGTGGTGCGAAGGCGCTTTTCACCGCCGACGCGTTCATGCGGCGCGGCAAGCTCAATTTGATGAAATCCGTCGCCGACCGGGCGCTTGAACACCTGCCCGAGGTGGAAGCGGTGATCGTGCTCCGCTATCAGGATCTGAAAATCGAGATGCAGCCTGGACGTGACCATTGGTGGCATGAACTCGTTTTGGATCAGAAGGCTGAAACGGTTGTCGAAGACACCGCTGCCGAAGACCCACTGCTGCTGATCTACACTTCCGGCACGACCGGAAAGCCGAAGGGCGCGGTTCATACACACTGCGGATTTCCGATCAAGGCCGCCCAGGACATGGCTTTCGGCACAGATGTGCATGCTGGAGATGTCATCTACTGGATGACCGATATGGGCTG
>JARRJK010000191.1:0-3279 GCA_037379555.1 Anaerolineales bacterium
GCGGACGGGTATACAAAGGGATCAGACCGATCATCGAGGATTGATCACCTTTTCCGTTTGCACTAAAATGAACTCACGCCCCTGTAGCTCAATGGATAGAGCGCCGGACTTCTAATCCGACGGTTGTGCGTTCGAATCGCACCAGGGGCGCCATTCCGCCTGATACGGCAGACTCTCCGTTAGTATGATCCCTCCGGGATTGAGCCCCACCTGCCGAAATTTCAAACCATTGCCTTCTTGAAGCATGACATTCTGCATTTGCTGTCAGCAAGTGGAGGACGCTACAATCCCACCATAGGCGTGCGATCCCAATCCACCCGAATCGAACATTGGATCCTACGGAGGCAAGCATGGCAGATCTTCAGACCACCTACCTGGGGCTTGAACTGGCACACCCGATCGTCCCGTCGGCCTCTCCGCTCTCTCGCAATCTGGATGACTTGAAACGCTTGGAAGATGCCGGTGCAGCGGCTGTCGTCCTGTACTCGCTGTTCGAGGAACAGATTGAAATTGAGACAGGGGAGTTCTCGGACCTGCTGCAGAGTGGCAAACTCAGCCCGGCGGAGGTCAGCGCCTATTTTCCCCAGCGAAATGATTACCCTCGCGATCCCGAAGCCTACGTCGAGCACCTGCGCAAGGCCAAGGAATTGCTTGGGATTCCCGTCATCGCCAGCATGAACGGCACCAGCAAGGGTGGTTGGTTGAAATATGCCGAGATGATTGCGCAAGCCGGCGCAGATAGCCTGGAGCTGAACGTCTACTTCCTGCCGGCCTCCGAAACCTTTATGGGTATGGATATTGAAAACCTCTACCTCGATATTTTGAAAACGGTTAAAAAAACCATCGACATTCCGGTTGCAGTGAAACTCAGCCCCTTCTTCAGTGCACTGCCGGAGTTCACCAGCAGACTCGTGGATGCTGGCGCGGACGGTCTGGTCCTTTTCAACCGTTTCTACCAGCCGGATATCGATGTCAAGAATCGCGCCCTGCTGCCAACCCTCACATTGAGCAGGGAGGAGGACATCCTGCTCCCTCTGCGCTGGACAGCCATCTTGTACGGCCAGATTGATGCTTCACTCGCTCTGACGACCGGCGTCCATTCAGGACAGAACGCGTTGAAAGCGATCATGGCGGGAGCCGATGTCGCGCAGGTGTGTTCCGTACTTCTTGCGAAAGGGATCCCGTACCTGAAGGAGCTGCTGGGGGATTTTGAGACGGAAGTCGAGAAGCAGGGTGTGGATAGCCTTTCGGAGCTTCGTGGCTTGATGAGTTTAGAGGAGCAGGTCGAGCCGATTGCCTTCGAGCGCGCTGGCTATATCAAGCTGCTGCAGAACTACGGCCGCATCTGATCCCTGAAACCATCAACAACGGTGGACATCGCCCCGTGTCCACCGTTGTTTTATTTGCAGTGCCTCTCCCGATGCAAATCAACGCGGTTGCACCTGCCCGACTCCGGTGGGTGCCCGGTCGGCTCGGCTACCCGTAGAATCCATGAACTCCCAGGGTCCAAAGGCAATCACCGGAAAGCTCTCAGCCGCTCTTCGATGCGGGGAAGCATGCGCCTGGAAAAAGCATCCTGGGCGACCCGAGCTGAAAAAGCACAGCCGGAGTGCCGATGAAACAATTCCAGGCAAATTGGATTCCTGTTCACCAGAAGCAACCTTACAGGAACCTTTCAATCCCACCACATAGGCTTCATTCAATGGCATAATGCCTGCGTACCTTAACACGGGCGACCTCCGCCCGTACATCCCTCCGCCTTGGTCGCCTTCGGGCGGCCTTGTGCGTTTAATTCCCCCCAGGACGTTCAAACAATCTGCGAATAGCGTTCACAGGATCTTCACAGGACGCGGCTATCCTTTCACCAATCTACACGAGATGGTTGAGACCATCGACAAGAGGAGGCAGGAAGATGAAAGTATCGAAAGTGGTAATGACCGTTGTCTTAGCCGGCTTGGTGATTGGCGTTGGGGTCACCGCCACAGCGGCGTTTGCCCAGGCAGAGAATCCACCAGCATTCGGCGCCAATGGCGTGGAACGGACGTTCTTTGGACGTGGGCCCGGACGCGGACCGGCTGGAATGTTGATGCTGGAAGATGGTGACCACCCGCTTCACGATTACCTCGTGGCATCGTTCGCGGATGCACTCGGCCTGGGTGAATCCGAGCTGGAGACGCGGTTGGAAGCCGGCGAGACGATGATGGACATCGCCCTGAGCGCCGGCTTGAGCCAGGAGGAAGCCTGGGACCTCATGCAGACGGCTCACCAGGCTGCGCTGGAGGCTGCTGAAGCTGACGGTGTTGAATTCCCGGTATACGCACCACGAGCGGAAGCCCCTGTTGGTGAGTGGTCTGGGGACTGCCCGATGGTGGACGGCAGCCCTGTGGGCCGCGGCGGGTTCGGCATGCATGGCTACGCTGGAGCCGGTACGTCCGAGTAATTTCCCCGTTGCGGTCTAAGAAAGGGTCGGCTCCTGGGCTACAGTCCAGGGGCCGACCGCGTCCCCTCAAAAGGATCGATGGATACGGCTATAATGGACAGCGTGGGACAGCACATCCTGATCGTTGAAGACGAGCTCGACCTGGTCCAGGTCCTGCGAGATTACCTGCAGAAATCCGGTTTCCAGGTCGAGGCGCAGACCAACGGGCCTGACGCGCTTGCAAGCGTGAAACACCAGGTGCCTGACCTGATTCTGCTTGATTTAAACCTACCGGGCACGGATGGGCTTGACGTTGCCCGTCAAATCCGCCGGTTCTCGGATGTGCCGATCATCATGGTTACGGCGCGCGTCGAAGAGGCCGACAAATTGATCGGTCTCGAACTCGGGGCTGATGATTACATCACCAAACCCTTCAGCCCGCGCGAGGTAGTCGCCCGGGTACGGGCTGTACTGCGGCGGTCGCAATCGGCGCCTCTCACGCCCGAAATTCTACAGGCCGGCAAAGTGAGGGTCGACATCCACAAGCACCGGGTTGAGATCGATGGGCATCCTGTGACCCTCACCCCGACAGAGTTCGACCTGCTGGCGGTGATGGTCGCCCAACCAGGCCGGGCTTTCAACCGCATGCAGCTGCTCGAGGCGACCCAGGGGGAGGCCTACGAGGGCTATGAACGGACAATCGACGCGCATATCAAGAACCTGCGTTCGAAGATCGAACTCGACCCCAGAAATCCGGCCTTTATCGAAACGGTATTCGGCGTAGGGTACCGATTCCATGATGGATGAGCGCAGGCTGGCAAGCGGGATCAGCCTCTTCTGGAAACTTTTTCTGGCGTTGA
>JARRJK010000192.1:0-3609 GCA_037379555.1 Anaerolineales bacterium
GCGAAAAAACTATCCGCTGACAGGTCTAACCGGGAGCAGCGCGTGGAGGAGAACGATGATTGACTTAAGATTCAAGCATCAAGGAGCTAAAGTATTGTTTTAGTGTCTGGTAATCCCTCTTGTAATTGCTGCGTTTCTTATTGCCATTGCAACGGGTGCAGATGAATACGGAATCATAATATGGGGCGTGGAGTGTTTAGCCGCGCTGGTTGCCTACATTATTGCCGAAATGGCGGATCGGGCATTGGACCGCGAGAAGGAAATAGACCGTGAGAAAAGAATAGACCTATGATCGGTTCTCTCTTCGCAATACGCTCAAGGTCGGTTGCAGATTGGATAGTTCGGATATGCATTACCGTCTGAGATCACAAGCGGCCCCATCAGTTGCGACTGTATCTCTCCTTCGTGGCGAACATGCTGACGAGTGAACATCTACGGCGCGGATTGCGGAGAACCCAATTTGCCAAAGCCCGGTGCCATACCATCCGCCTGAAGCTGTTGAAGATCGGAGCGCAGGAACGACTGAGCGTGCGGCGGATTTACATCAACCTGTCTTCAGACCTGGTCTTCTGCGCCGTCTCATAGAGGCAGTAGACGGCGAGGTAAGTTAGAAAGATGAACAGAGCGAAGCACAGGCTCACCAATACAGCTTTCAGGTTAACCAAATCGGCGAATTTTCGTGATCAGAGGGTGTGGAGGCTCCACCCGTATAGGGGTTCGAATCACGTGGATGAAATCCGTGAGGATGTACGGCGCGTTGGGGTAGAAGAACAGCCAGCCCAGAACAATGAAGACTGCTACTGGCTTAATCCAGGTAGCGATCGGGGTGTCAGCATCGAGTCGACCCCCCACGACGATCCGGTGCACAAATAAGGCCAGGAAGTACGGGATCCAGGCTAGGAACAGGTTCCACAACAGGAATGTGTAGCGGATGCTGCCCGTGACCGCCACCCTCAGCACAATCATCAGCAGGCAGCCAGCAGAGGCTATGCCTAAGGATAGAGTCAGGGTGATCCAAGGCTGCAAGGAGACTGTCCTGTCACGCGTCATGGCGAAGTGCGCTCTCCTCGGCAGGCTATCACAACCCGCTGGGGAATTCCACAACCCGGAGTAGGTCCACGGTCGCAAAGTGCACAGCAGATCGTCGGCTGAGCTTCCGACCCTGTATCCACCGTCTATTAAACAAATATCGAAGTTGGAGTCTCAAATTGATTATCCCCACTGGCGGGCAATCTTGGACAAACGCCTGCTCCGATCGTTTTCGTTCTACCACGAAGTAGGGAACATACCCACCATTTCTAAGCTTCGGTACCATGAGATACAGCGTTCCCATCCTTGTATCGAACCGTCGAACTCGATATCCGGAAAAGTAGGTGCTACGATCCTTGGATTGCTTGTTCTTCTCAACACCCACTTTCTATTCTGCTTCCAGCTGCATCAACTGCTCTGTCGGCTACTGCAGCGTCGCCAGCAGCAGGTCCTGCTCTGTGATGAACTGCAGTAGCAGTTTCTTGAAGTACGAAGTAACATTGAGTCGGGCCATCGAGTTTACCTCCGTGACGGGTTTTTGATTTTGCGGTCAACATCATGGAGTTTACGATGGCCTGTCAAGCCTAAAAATGCGAACTAAATTCTACACTAACATCGGCCTGGCCCATGTACGATTGCTTTCTTGGTCAGGTACCCCTGATTCCCCTTAGTATTATTGCACTGGATCAGACGCCTTCATGCGATCGGGTTTCTCTCCGGCAGAGGCGAGCCGCATCATATGGGGAATATCCGGCCATTTTCCCTTCGGCCGGGAAGCATACAATCCATACCGTCTAATATACTGCGGTCCACGGGGAGTGATATGCTGTGTCAGTTCCAGCAAGAAACGGGTCACTGGGAAGGATCCAATAGGGGATGTAACCGTAATGTAATACCTTAATCAATATTGTGACCAAGCAGATCCCATAGCGTGGTCGTATAAGCACCACTAATCGCCCCGGTCGCCCGAACTCTCGACAGAACGCTTCCGCTACTTGATCGAGCCTGCGACGATTCCCCGGATGATGAATCGTTGGGCGGCAAGGAACACGATGATAATGGGGATGATCGCCATGACGATGGCGGTGAGCATGAGGTCCCACTGCTTCACATACGTGCCCGCGAAGTTGGCGACCGCTAAAGGGATCGTCTGTACGCGGTTGCCTTTTCCTAGAACCAGCAGCGGCAGGAGATAGTCATTCCAGATCCACATACCATTCAGTACGATGATCGTGGCATGAATCGGGCTGAGGAGTGGGAAGACGATGCGATAGAAGACCCCGAACCTCGAGCTTCCGTCTATCGTCGCCGCCTCTTCAAGCTCGTACGGCACTCCCTTGAAGAAGCCGTGGAACAGGAATACGGTCAACGAAAGTCCAAAGCCGACGTACGCGAAAATCATTCCAAACCGTGTACGGAGCAACCCGATGCCGGTGAGGTAAGTTATCTCTCGGAACCAGGAAAGAAGGGGGAACATGATAATCTGGAAGGGAATGACCATGGCGCCGACGAACATCAGAAAGATGACCTGAGATAAACGGGTCTTCGTCCTCACGAGAACCCATGCCGCCTGCGAGCAGAGCAGGTTGAGTGCAACCACCGAGAATACGGTAATAATGATCGACGAAAGAAACGACGACGGGTAGGCGATGTTCGGATTCGTCCAGATCGAAACCATGTTCTTGAAGATCATCGCCCAATTCTTCGGAAGCGCCATTGGGTGAGCGCTGACGTCGAAGGCATTCTTGGCGGAGTTCATGACGATCAGGAAGAAAGGAAACAGATAGACAAGGAACAGGCCAATCACGAACAGCTCCAAGACGATCACCGCTATTTTTTTGCTCATGCCTCTATCTCCCTTTTTTTGCTTGCGCGTACCTGGATCGTCGAGATGACGATGAGAACTATGAAGAAGATGACGGCTCTCGCCTGTCCCATGGCGAGATGGTTGGCGGTAAACGCGGTGTTATAGATATGCAACGCGAGGAGCTCGGTTGCATAAATCGGCGTCCCCATGAAAATCGTCGAGGGGCCGCCCGCCGTCAGCGAGTAGTTGACGTCGAACTGCTTGAACGAGGTCACCAATGTCAGAAAGAGTGTGATCGTGAAAGCCTGAGCGATCATGGGAACGGTGATAAAGCGAAAGCTCTCATATTTTGTGGCGCCATCGATCGTGGCAGCTTCGTAGAGTTCCTGAGGTACCCCTTCGATCGCCGCCACGTAGATCATCATGATGTAGCCTGCATACTGCCAGGTACCCACGGCCACGAGCGCCAGGATGGAGGTGTCCGGGTGACGCAGCACGAGGTTTTCCGGATTGGCGAGGAAGCCGCCCAGCGCGGGAATGGCATTGTTGAAGATGAACTGCCAGATGTAGCCGAGGATGAGGCCTCCGATGAGGTTGGGGACGAAAAATCCGGCTCGGTAGATATTCCGAAGCTTGAGCCGGCTCGTTGCAATCAGCGACAATATCAGCGCCACCGCGTTGAGCACCAGCACGTTGATGAACGTGTATACGAAGGTGATGATGAACGAAAAGAGAAACGCAGGATCCTGGAAACTCCGCGTAAAATTGCTGAG
>JARRJK010000193.1:0-3172 GCA_037379555.1 Anaerolineales bacterium
GTCCGGTCTCATGCTCCTCGACCGGTTGCTCTTGCTCGCCTGTAGAGGCATCGTCTTCCGAAGCGACTTCTGAAAGCCAATCAGGTACTAAGCCTTCATCCATCGAGTCCTCCGGTTGGGGCTCGGCATGCGGGCTCTCCTCACTTTCCACTTCTTCATCCTTGGGAGCAATTGAGCGCATCCAGGATGGGATTTCGGCAGGAGCCAGCCCCCCTTCGTCCTCGGTTTGTGGTGTCATGGGCTCTATCCCTGATTCGAGAGCATCCAGCTCGGCATCAGAGAACGAGACATGTTCGGCCTCAGTTGCCTCACCTGTGGACGGTCCCCAGCCAGCTTCACGCATCCAGTCTGGAATAGCATCCTCATTCTCCAATTCGCTGTTGATGTCATCTCCAGCGAAGGCAGGTTCGATAATGGAAGGAGACTTCGGACGTTCGCTCCCACTCGCGTCCAGATCGCTCAGCCACGCAGGCTGTGGGCTTGCACTGACTGCATCAGATTCACCTTCGGAGAGGTCCACGCCCAGCGAGGTAACCCACGCCGGGGGGCCTTCTTCGGCCGTTGGCAGGGGTTCACCCGGACTCCATGTGGATTGTTCGATGCGTACTGCCCCGGCGTCGACCGTTGCAGGATTGAGTTCGACCGATTCGAGAAATCCGTAATAAGGGTCCAGCGCTGCAATTTTCCGGTGGAATTCTCCCGCTTTCTGTTCGTCGCCTTTCTTGTCGGAGATGTCGGCCATGATGCGATTGGCTTCCAGACTGAAAGGAAGTTTCTCGAGGATCTGATCGCAGACCCGCTTGGCTTCCTTCAGCTGCCCTCCGCGCCAGTACATCTTCGCAAGCAGCACTTCTAAATCGGGGCGGTCGGGATCCTCCTGGAGGGCTGAGCGAAGCTCACTAATCGCCTGTGGGAAGAGCTCGCCTTTCGCATACTGTCGTGCCAGCGCGCCGCGCGTGAGCCTGACCTTGTGTGGTTCCAGTCCGTCCCTGCGTCCGATCAAGCGCGATAGTTCTTGCCGGATAGCGGGGTTGGCTGGATTGGTTTCAAAGGCGCGTTCCATATGCCAGATTGCGGCATCGAGGTTGCCTTCATCCTCCCGCACCAACGCCATGCCGACATGGGCAACAAAATCGTCTGGGACAGCGGAGAGCACGCGCTGGAAGATATCGGCAGCATCACCGAAGCGCTTTGCTTCGAGGTACGCCTTTCCCAACATGCGGTAGGTTTCGAGATGTTTGGGATAAATCTGCAGGATGTGACGGCAGTGCGCGATCGCTTCGTCGAGCTTTTCCCGCTCGATCAGGTCATCGATTTCTTTAACATATGCGCGTAACGTTATCTCTGCCATTGCAGATCCTCGACCAAAGTATGCCTTAATCAGATGGCCTGCGCAAGCTGAAGGTGGTCCTAGATGAGGAAATCACCTTCAAGCAGGACCTGAATCATAATCATAACAAGAATCGTGCCATGTTGAAGGGAATTCATCCTAGATGGTGCAGGCTCCGCAGGGATGAAATGAGGTCAGAAATTTCGGGCTCAGGTCCAGAGGGGGAGGGATTTCCCTGCCCGGGATCCGCGATTCCGGCGATTGCGCACAGAGTTGCTTCGACGTTATCCGCAAGTGTTTTCGGGTCATACCCTCCTTCCAATACGAACAGCAATCTTCCATGGCTGTACAGGTTGGCGATTTCCATCAGCCAGCTCCCGATGGAGTAGTAACCTGAGGTGCTGAGGCTCAGACTGGCGAGGGGATCCTTCCAATGGGCGTCGTAACCCGCACTCACCAGGAGAATATCGGGGGTGAACCTGTTAGCCATGGGGAAAATGATTTCTTCGAAGATTTCTTCGAAGTTCGCATCGCCAGCACGAGCGGGCAGGGGGATATTGACCGTATATCCCTCACCCGATCCGCTGCCCGCATCAGTCCACCAGCCGCTGCCGGGGTAGATGCCTTCCTGATGTGTAGAAATATACAGGACGGAGCTGTCCCGGTCGAATACTGCCTGTGTGCCGTTGCCATGATGGACATCAAAATCGACGATCATCACCCGCTTCAAGCCTTTTTCTTGGGCTTCCCGGGCAGCGATGGCGATGTTGTTCAGCAGACAGAAACCCATGGCCTTATCTTTTGTGGCGTGGTGACCTGGAGGCCGAACGAGCGCAAAACCCGGCCGGGCTTCGCCTTTCACAACCCAATCGAGCACACCCAAAGTCCCGCCCGAGGCGTTCAGCGCGGCCTGGTAGGAAACGCGTGAGGCGTATGTATCCCCATAATCCAGAAAACCGCCTCCTGAACGGCAAATCTTCTCCAGGGAGTTGAGATATTCAGGTGTATGGACTCGCAGGATGGATTCAGGCGAAGCTGCGGTGCCTGGGATATTGAGCAAACTGGCGGACAACGGTCCGTCGAACAGCTCGCTGAAAAAAGAGAACCGCTGCGGTGATTCGGGGTGTCCAGGTAAGGCATGCCCCTCTGACTTGACGATCGAGATGGCTATCTTGGATTCGCTCATTTATGCCCGGTCTCGTGTTTGTTCTCCATCGGACGCTCCTGATGTGGACGCTTAATACGCAAGCTGCGATTCCACCCAATCTCGGATTTCAGTTGCACTTTCATCATCGCCAGATCGCTCAAGGTCGGCGGCAAGCCACAGCAAATGTTGATAAATTTCGCTCGAAACAGGCATTGAACTCAACTGAGGGACAGTGTCGCCCGGCAGGAAGGGTCGAGGGTAGGTGCTGGCATAGTAACTGACGGAGTCATTGCGATTCCGGAGTGTTTGGAAAACGCCAAGAAATGAGTCACTCGCCTGAGCATCATCTCCGCGAATCAAGGCCATGAGACCAACAGCATCCTGAACGACGAAGGATCTTTCGGCGTAAAACTGCGCTAGCTGAAGGTGGTGTGATGCTTGCTCAGATGTGTCATTCTGGAAGGCAAGCGCGAGAGCCAGTCCGGCGTGACTCAACGCGTCGGCTGGATCCTGCGTTAAGTTCCTTTCGAAAATGGACACAGCCTGCACATACGCTCCGTGATCCAGATACATCCATCCTGAAAGGGCAGGTTGCGCGGCCGAATTATCAAGTATCGTCGCTTCCATCGGTTCAGCGAGGATTTCACGCAGAGTCGAATTCTGCATAAACGAAGACCGGACCAACCACGGATCGA
>JARRJK010000194.1:0-5362 GCA_037379555.1 Anaerolineales bacterium
TGTTTACGGTGACCCTCTATTTCCGGGCGCTGTTCAATCCAGACCTGCCGACGGCCTTTGCCCACATTTGGGTGGCCAGCGTGGAGACCACCCTCTTCTTTGTCGGGGGAATCTCGGCCTGGTACATCCTCCGGCGACGCAACGTGGAGTTCTTCCTAAAATCGTTCAAGATCATCCTGATCGTGGCTCTGGCTGCGACTCCGCTTCAGATCCTCCTCGGGGACGCCTCCGGCCTGACCGTCGGAAAGTACCAACCCGCCAAGCTGGCGGCCATGGAAGCCCACTGGAATACCAATCCTCCCGGTACGGGAGCCTCGTGGAACCTGATCGCCGCGCCCGACAAGGCCGCTCAGGACAACCGCTGGACGGTGCATATCCCCTACCTCCTCAGCATTCTGAGTGCACGGTCTCTAACGGGACGGGTGACGGGTCTGAAGGACTTCCCTGTCGCCGACCAGCCGCCGGTCGTTGCGCCCTTTTACGCCTTCCGGGTCATGTTTCTGCTGGGCTTCGCCATGTTCTTTCTGGCCCTGTGGGCTTTGTGGAAGTGGGTGCGCGGTCGCTTGAAGCCGGAACGGGCGGCGGAGCAGCGCCGCTTCTGGTGGCTGTGGGTCATCGCCCTTCCCTCGGGGTTTATCGCAACGGAGGCGGGGTGGATCGCACGCGAGATGGGCCGCCAGCCCTGGATCATCTACGGGCTCATGCGGACCTCCGATGGGGTGTCTCCCATCGCACCGGGAGCCACCGCGGGGAGTCTCGCGGCCTTCGTGGTCCTGTACTCGGCACTGTTCGCGCTGTTCGTGTTCTTCACTCGCCGGATCCTGAAGGCCGGGCCCGACCTGGACAGCCCATTGCCTCGCTATGGGGCGCCTGCCCCGCGGCAGGGAGGGTGAGGCCATGGTAGAGGCGTTGCCGTTGGTGTGGTTCCTCCTCCTCGACCTGAGCCTGCTCGCCTTCCTGCTTCTGGACGGTGCCGATCTGGGCATCGGAATCCTGGCCATTCGGCCGACCAGCGAAGAGCAGCGATCGATCATGCTCGCCGCGATCGGCCCCCTGTGGTATGCCAACGAGACTTGGCTGGTGATCGCCGGCGCGATCCTCTTCGGCGCTTTCCCTCGGGCTTACGGCCTGGCCCTGAGCGCGCTATACGTACCTGCGATGATGCTGATCTTCGGACTCATATTGCGCGCCGTATCCATAGAGTTCCGGCCCCATGCCAAGGCCAGGCGGTTCTGGGGGGCCGTCTTCGCCGGCGGCAGCCTGCTGGCTGTGGCAGGCCAGGGGTTCATGCTCGGAGGCGTGCTGAGCGGTGTCCGCGTACAGGGCGAGCTCTTCGCCGGCGGTCCCTGGGACTGGCTGAACCCTCTTTCCGCCGTCGTCGCAACGGGCACGGTCCTGGGATACGCCATGCTCGGAGGAGCGTATCTCCTGCGCAGGTACGAGGGGCCGTTTCTCGCTGGTTACGGCAGACGTTTGCGCATCGCCGCCATAGCGGCCCTGGCGGTGTTCGTGCTGTCCCTACCCCTGCTGTCGCTGGTTCGTACGTCAGTCTCCGGACTGTGGCTGAGGCCGCAGAATCTGGTTGTCGTCGCTGTGCTGCTGGCCGGCGCCCTGCTGGGTTTCGTAATGGTGCTGCGCTGCGCCGCTCGCCCCACGAAAGGTCGGAACGCCTACCCTTGGGCTGTCCTCGTGTTTGTTTGTGTGGCAGCGGCGGTGCTGGCCGGTGTGTTCCCGTACATCATCCCACCGTCCCTTTCCATCGCTGCGGCTGCAGCGTCGACGGTCACCCTGAGGTTCATGCTCATCGGCGTGGCCATAGTCCTCCCGCTTATCGTCGTCTACAGTCTCTACGTCCGTCGCGTGTTTCGCTCACGGGTAACTGGGCCAAACCGCAACGGGGAATACTGACTCTCCGCGCGGAGGATCCTGACTGATCATAGCCGACAGCGCCGCTCAGCTCTTTACCGCGCCGGCGGTGAGTCCCTCGACCAAGTGGGTCTGCGCGAACCAGAAAAGGATGATGGTCGGGATGACGGTCAGGACCGTGGCCGCCGCCACTTGGCCCCACCGGAGTATGAGCGCACTACCCAGGCGCTGAAGCGCAAGAGTGACCGTTGCGGTCCGCTGGCTCTGAGAGATCACTGAGACAACGAGATAATCTCCCCACGACACCACAAAGGAGTAAAAAGCGGCCACGGCGATCCCCGGAGCCGAGATGGGAAGGACGATCCGGAAAAGGATCTGCCAGAGGGTGCATCCGTCGATGCGTGCCGAGTCTTCGACATCCTTGGGGAGCTTGTCGAAATAGCCCTTGAGCATCCAGACGCAGAACGGCAGCACCAGCATGAGCTGCCCGAACACGACGCCAAGGATCGTGTTGAACAGCCCGATCGCAAAGAGTACCTGATAGATCGGTATTAGAAGGAGCACGATGGGAAACATCTGCGTAGAGAAGACTCCCATGATGTACACGTTACGTCCTTGCAGGGGATAGCGGCTCAGTCCATATGCTCCGACGATTGAGATGACCATTGAGAGAAGCGTTACCGCAACGCCGATTCGAATCGAGTTCCAGAAATAGATGGGGAAATCCGTAACCGAGAGCACGGTCTCGTAGTTCTTCAGCGTGAACTGCCGTGCCGGGGTAAAGACCTTCCCGCTGAAGATGGCATCGGTGGACCGGAAAGAAGTGTAGGTTATCCAGAGAATGGGGGAGATAAAGAAGAACACTGCAAGAAGGCAAATGACGTCGTCCTGTGCCAAAACTCAGTCCAATGGTATCTACCAGTATGGTGACTACCACGATAGATCTTTTAAAGTTGATTTCTGCAATGACCAGCTCACACCCCCGGTATGACATGGCAAGAACGGCGCAAAGGGCACGTCATGAGCGACGCGTTGGCACACAGAATCGCTCGAAACAGTCTTTCCAGGGAAAATAGCGATCAATCCGTTAACTGACAGGCCGCCGCTTAGGCGGCTTCCCGATAGTAATAGCTGAGCAAGCTGCCCATACGAGCTCTTTTCTTGACAACCCCTCGGCAGCCCGGCACGGTGATCACGAAGAACCGCCGGATATCCCCCGCACCGTCCATTTCCGCCGCTTCGTACAGCGAGTCCGGAATGGCCTGCATCGCCGCCACCAGGGCGATCCCGTAGAAGGGTACATTTCGCCAAATGTGCAGCAGGATGATAAAGAGGAAGGCAAAATGCAGGTTGCCGAACCAGAATGCGTTCGCCCGGATTCCGAACAGACGAAACAGGATATTCACATAGCCGTATCCCGGTTGGACCATGAACGTGAACATGACCGCTGTGGCAGCCACCGGAATGACCCAGCTCGCCATGATGACGCTCCGAAAGAAATTGATCCCCGGCACTTTCTGTTTCAGAGCAAGCGCGAGGACGAAGCCGAGGGTCAGCTGGAGGAGGACTGCGGCCGCCGTGAGCACCAGGGAATGCCATAGCGACTGCCAGAAAACCGGGTCTGAGACCAGCCTGCGGTAGTTGGCGAGCCCGGTGTAGCTGGTCTTGGAGTTCAGCAGATTGGCATCGGTTAGTGAAAGGTGAAAACCTTCGATCAAGGGTAGGATCGAGAAGACGGCCATGACGACAAGAGTCGGCAGCAGGAGGGACAGGCCTCTGTTCTCGCGTAAGAAACGGGATTTCACGTCTGCGCTCCCGTCGCGCTATCGATAACGCGATGATTGGGTGTGCAGGCCGACGCGAAACTGCGTCGACCTGCCGTTACTTGATTATGAGGTCAGAGCTGACCGTTTTTCAAGAGGTCTTGGACTTTGTCGTAGAGATACTGAGCCGCATCGTGCGGAGATTTCTGATCGTAGATCACGAAATTGACCGCCCGCATCTCCGCATCCGCCACCGGGCCCCAGTTTATGGGCGACTGGGCGTGCGCCTGTGGGATGAGAGCTGCGAACATCTTGATCCAGTGCCCCAGGTCACCCTGGAATACGGGCAGCTCGAGAGAATCCCGTCGGGCGGGAATCCCTCCGGAGCTGGCATCCCAGTTGGCCATGTTCTCCTTGGATGTAATGAACTCTATCAGCTTCCAGGCGCCATTCTTGTGTGCGGAGTAATGGTTCATCATGATCGGCTTGACTTCCAGGTAGGTCGCCGAAATTCCTCCCGGGGGCACCGGGAGCTGGACCACGACCGAGTTGTCCAGGATCTTGGTGGCGGTATCGTCACCCTTGCGCCTCCCCCAGAGCCACGTTCCCTCGGGGGCCATGGCCCACTTACCTGCGCAGTATCCAGGATCCTCGCTCGGCCAACCGTTGCCTCGCTCGTCGGGGCTGCACGCCGGGAAATCGCCTTTGAAGGCTTCGGAGTACAGAGTGAGAATCTTCTCGAACTGGTCAACCGTACCGTTGAAAGTCTTCTTGCCGCCGGAGACCGTGAACATGGGCTTGCCGTGGCTAACCTGGAAATACCACGAGATGAACTCCTGCGGAGCGCGTGGGTCTCCGACTTTGGAGCAGAGGAACAATCCCCACATCTGTTTGTTGGAAGCCTTGGTGATCTTTCTGGCCGTGACGATGAGCTCCTCCCAGGTGGTGGGGACCTTCAGCCCGTACTTTTCGAGCACATCCTTGCGGTAGATCAGACCACGGGCGTTGGTGTTGTAGGGAATACCAAAGAGCTTTCCATCGATGGTGAGCGGTGCGAGCGTCGCCGGTTCAAACTGACTCTTGTCCGACCAGCTGTTGAAATAGGAATCCAGCGGCTCGATGTCTCCCTTGTCGACGTACACCGCCGTGTCCTCCAAGAGGCCCTCGATGACATCGGGTGTCCCGCTCGAAGCCTGCACCAGGAACTTATCTCGAAGCGGTCCGTAGTCCCCGGGACCGAAGAAATCGCTCACCGCGTAGTCTGGGAGCGCTGTCTTCACGTTCGTGACCCACTGCTTCACGTAGTCCGGAGACACCTCTTGGGTGACGAACGGCATGTTCCAGAACGACAGCTCCGGCTTCGCCGTCTGCTCCGTAGTTCCGGTGGCGAAGGCCAATAGTCCCGCAAAAGTGAAAACGAGGACCATGACTAGACAAACGATTCTTTTTTTCATCCTTTTCCTCCTAAATAAATTGAATCTTATCTTCGATCATTGAACTTTCACGACCAAAACGAAATAATCAAAACAGGCTATTTTGATGCTAATTTCCGATTATTGCGGAACGCCCTGACGGAATGGAGAAGGCAATGTTGCCGTCGTGTACCGCCAAAATCTTTCAAATATGTAATTTCCTCGTCATAAGTCTGTAAATCGATTTCTATACAGTAAATTCATCCCCAATTGGTGTATTGTGATTACACCGGTACGCATCGGAGGAGGAGAGACGTTTTG
>JARRJK010000195.1:0-3002 GCA_037379555.1 Anaerolineales bacterium
CTCACCGGCGGTGCGGTTGATGATCGGACCCAGAGTAACCCCGGGCTCCCTGCCATTTCCGATCACGTAGGTCTTGGCCTTTTGAGTAATCCTGTTCTCCAGCTCCTCCGCCTGGTCGCGGAGAACGATGAGGCGGCTGATGGAGGTGCAGCGTTGGCCGCTGACTGCGAAGGCGGCAGCCGTGATCTGCAAGGCAGCGTATTCCAGGTCGCGGTACTCCGCTACGATGCCGGGATTTTTGCCGCCCATTTCCAGCTGAACCCTGGCGAAGTGACCGGCGGCTACGGAGTTGATCCGCCGACCGACGCTCGTGGAACCGGTAAAGGTGATGCCCCGCACCAGGGGGTTCCCACACAAGGTGTCGCCGATTCGACTCCCTTGCCCTGTGACCATGTTCACCGCGCCCGCGGGTACGCCCCCCTGCTCCAACAACTGCATCAAAACGACTGCGGAGTGGGGAGTGTCACTTGCCGGCTTGAACACGACCGTGTTGCCCATGACCAAGGCGGGGATGATCTTGCGCAGAGGGGTCAGCAACGGGAAGTTCCACGGTGTGATGGCGGCAACCACGCCGATCGGCACCCGCGCGGCCACGCTGATCACGCCCGGGCGCTCGCTGGGCAAGGTGATCCCCTCCAGCCGTCGCCCCTCACCAGAGACGTAGCGGATCTCCTCAACAGCGCGATCCGGCTCTCCCCGGGCTTCATTGAGGGTCTTTCCCTCTTCGCGACAGATCACTTCTGCTATGTGATCCCGGTCCCGTTCGAGGAGCTCCGAAAAGCTCTCGATGCAGCGCTCCCGCTCCCGGGGCGGCATCCGCTGCCAGACCTTCAACGCCGTGTTGGCGCTGTCAACTGCCATTCTGATATCCACCTCGTCAGATAGGGGGAAGCGCCCGATTACATCCGCCGTGTCAGCCGGATTGAGGTCCTCGTAGTACTGACCTGAGTGAGGCTCGACCCATTTCCCGTCGATGAAATTCCGGAAAGTCTGGACATCCGTCACGGTTGATCTCCTTAAAATAAAAATGTACAGAAAAGATCGATAAAGGTAAAATATTCGTCTTCGGTGATATCATAGCTTCGATCTCTATTATTTCGATCAAGCACTTTTTATCTCTTCCTTGATTTGTGTCAGCATTTTATTGTAGCAAGCTGAATAGAACCGGATCTCTTCACCCTCGCGGTTCAGTACGGAAATTGTCGAGAACTTCTTGTGCCGATCGATCCCCTGAAACCTTTGAATCATCTTCTCCTCCTTCGCCTCCGGAGAGAAAAAAAGAAACTATGTGCTCTATTTTTCGGCACGAGTCAGGGGGGCGCCCAGCATAGGTGACCTGACCAAACCTATAGACGTGGTCGCCTGAAAGCGCCATATAAAAGTTATAGGTCATCTACTGCCCTTTTCCTTTTCCCACGGGGATTGGAATAAGGGCAGTATACAGCCGCCTTCTGCTCTTTCAAAGCATGGCCATTTCAAGGATCTGTTGATCCTCAATCGAAATCATTGCAACCTTTCATTTGCTATTGCCACCCCCAGAGGGTTGTTTTTGACCGCTGCTCAGGAGGATTGCCCCGCGGTAATCTGAAACTATCGTTAAAATAACCGTTTTGGATTATTTCCTTGGTATTCGTGTAAGGTGTTAAATTTGCAATTACATTCAACTAAATTAGGAGAAATGGAATGAAAAAAACAATTGTGTGTCTCGTTATGGTCTTTGTTTTTACTCTGGCGGGAATGTCCGCCTTCGCAAGCGGCTCGCCGGGAAGCTCAGGTTCCTCTGCCCAGGCGCCGTTGACGCTGATGCAGAACAAGCCCGAAATAGGTGATGCACTGACCGCTTATGGTAAAGAATGGACGAAGAGCTCGGGTATCCCGATCACCATCAAGTCGATCGGCGGCACGTCCAGCGGTCTCGGCCAGCAGTTGAAGGCAGATTATGCGGCAGGAGATATGCCGGATATTTTCGTGATTCAAGGCCCCGAAGACTACAAGCAGTGGGAAAGCATCCTGCTGGACATGTCGGACCAGAAGTGGGTAGCAGAGACCTCGGTGCCGTTCAAAGAAAACGGCAAGGTCTACGGCTTCCCGGTCTCGATCGAAGGGTGGGGACTCGCCTACAACGCAGACCTGCTGAAAAAAGCCGGTGTCGATCCCAAGACCCTCGACAACTATGCTGCGTACAAGGCGGCCTTCGAAAAGATCGACTCCATGAAGTCCCAACTCGGAATCAATGCGGTCGTCTCCATGGCGGCGAGCTCAAGCATGTCCTGGGTCGTGACCGATCATGACCTGAACGCTCTGCTCTCGAACGGCCTTCCCTACGGCGACAAGTCGGTCGTCAATGCTCTGCTCGCGGGCAAGGTGGATGCCTCCCGCATGCAGCAGTATGCGAACTGGGTGGGGCTGATGTTCAAGTACGCCGACCAGACCATCCTTACCACCGGCGACTACAATGCCCAGGTCAACGCGTTCGCAACCCAAAAGGCCGTCTTTCTCCACCAGGGGAACTGGGTCGATCCCAACATGAAGCAGGCGGGAGTGACATTCGAGATGGCGTTCGTACCGTATGGCTCACTCAACAAATCGACAGACGGCATTTTCGTCGCTGCCCCGTCGTGGTATGTTGTCAACAAGGATTCGAAGAACGTCGCGGGCGCCGAGAAGTTTCTCAACGACATGGTCTTCACGAAGGCCGGCCAGGATTTCATCGTCAACAAAGCGGACATGATCCCCGCGTTCAAGAACATCGATCTGCAGCCCTCCGGTCAACTCTCTAAGTCCGTAGGGGCGTGGATGAAGGCCGGCAAAATCTACGCTTGGAATCAGTACTACTTCTCCAGCGATTTCAGGCAGCAGGTTCTCGGACCGATCTACAATCAGTTTGCGACCGGACAGATCGACGAGGCGAAGTTCATTCAGCTCATGACCAATGCCTTTAAAAACAGGAAGAGCTAAAAGATAGGAAACTGTGCTATAATCGGGCGGGCAGCAATGTTCGC
>JARRJK010000196.1:0-2982 GCA_037379555.1 Anaerolineales bacterium
CAGTGCCTGAGGACAGACCGATATTCGGCGCGCTGCTCGATACCGGTGAGCTGTAAGCGACGATGTCATTGTAATTCGTGCCCTGGAACTTGAAGTAATCGAAAGCCATCGGCGGCGCGTATGTCGTATCCCAATCAAGCACGGTATATGTCAGGAAGGCTTCCTGCGGGTTGTGATTGATCAATCGGATGCCGAAAGCGTTGTTCTTCAAGCGCGTGCCGATGTTCTGGATCAGGTTGCAGTTCGGCGTCGGCGTGTTGGTGATCGTCGGCGTCTGCGTGATGGTCGGCGTGCGCGTGGGCGTATTCGTCACGGTTGGTGTACGGGTGATCGTCGGCGTAGGAGTGATCGTCGGCGTCCGCGTGACAGTCGAAGTGGGTGTCGGCGATGGCGTAGGAGTTCGTGTCGGGAACGTCGCCGGCGCGGCCCCGCGCGACAGGTTGCAGGCCGGATCGCTGAATTGGACGGTGAAGCCGAAGTTGCTCTGGCCCAGACTCAATGGAGCAGAGCTCAAATACCCGCTGTAGCCTCCCGAGAAACCGACATAGATATAGGTCGAGTTCGTCCCGATCGGCACAGACTGCGGCAACTGGCGGTTGGCTGAACTTGAAGATGTGCCATCATTCCCGTTGTTGATCGTCGTCGTGTACCAACGCATCCAGTCCATGTATTCGCCCCAGCCGTAGAGATCTGAGGCCTGCTCGAGCGGATCCCAGTTGATGGTCACACCCGTGACCTCGAGCCCGGGATAGCTGGTGTTGCTGATCCACTGCGCCAGCCGCCCATTGCTGAAGAAGCGGAACATGCCGAAGTCCACTCCGCTGCAGGAAGGTGTAGGCGTGAGCGTGGGCGTGGGTGTATCCGGGATGCCGATCGTGAAGACAACCTCCGCATAATTGCTCCAAACGCCCTCGTCATCAAGCGCGCGAGCGGTCATCTTGTGGATGCCATTCTCCATCGCCCGGCCGTTCGGCCAGTTTCCGGTCACGATCGGGTGCTCGTTGCACGGCGCATTGCCGCCAAAAGCGCAGTAAGCCGTCGTGTAATCGACTGAGGTATAGCGCCAGGCCCATCCGGATCCATCCCACCAGTAGAACTGGAACTCGACCTCGATGATGCCGTGGCCATCGACACCTACGCCAGCGCAAGTGTCGGGATCAGCGTTATCGGGGTCGTATGCCTGTGCGTAGCCTGGCAGCTTGTGCTCGCCGCCTTTACCGAAGATTTCTCCCCCGATGGGCCGGATGATACTGATCACCGGCGGCACCTTGCACGGAGTCTGCGTAGGTGTCGGCGTATCTGTAGGCATAGCCGTCGTAGTTGCCGTCGGCGTAAGCGTCGACGTTGCTGTGTTTGTTGGCGTGAAGGTCGGGACGGAGATCGTCGCCGGCAGTCCCACCACTCGCGACACGCGGAACTGCTCGACGATGCCCTCACGGCGGGCAGTGAGCCGGACTTTAGGAAGCCAGGCGCTGATGATCGGACTGATGATCGGGTGATCGAAATCAAGTGTTACGGAAACCCGGTCGCCAGGTCCGCCGGCATCTTCTCCGGGCAGGCAGTTTGCATCCGTCACAGAGGCCGCATCCGGAGGGTAATATACGATGCCGCTTTTATTCGAACAGACGGTGACTTTCAGGTAGCCTTTGACACCATGCGGTGCTGCGGGATCGCGCCAGATTCCGGCTGCGCCGGATAGCGCGGCGTCGTGGATAGATGGAATGCGGGCGCCGTCCCGCTCCGCCTGGTCATCGCACACTCCACCGGGATAGCCTGCACAGTAGAGCTCATCGTAGCTCCCGGTAACAGCGTAGCGTACTCCAAAGCGGGCACCGTTCTCGAGCGTCACCCACGCGTGCAGCAGGCGTGCGATCTCAATAATCGCGAACAGCACCAGCAGCATGATGGGGACAACCAGCGCGAACTCCACCAGCGTCTGGCCCCTGAACTTCCGTTTATGGTGTGGCTCTCTGTTCATACAGCCCCGCTCGAGATGAAGCTTCCCGAATCACAAGCCCACTACGCGAGCTTCGTAGGTGCGGCATATTCAGTCTACAAGGGATGGGAGCGGACCAGCCTTACAGTCCCCTTACGGTGACGGAACTGGTCGAGGGGGATCGAAGTACTATCAAAAAAAGAGTTAGGTCAGGCTTCGAGTCGGTATCCGAAACCCCGGACGGTGAGCAGGATGGCGGGATTTTGAGGATCCGCTTCGATCTTCTTGCGCAGCAGCCATATGTAGCGCCGTAAGCCGCTGCTGCTTCCGAGCTGATGATCACCCCAGACCTGGCGGATGATCTCGTCCTGCGCGATCGCTTCGCCTGCGTGTTCGATCAGTAAATGAAGCAGGCGGAACTCGGTCGGGGTGAGCTCCACAATTTCGCCGGCCAGACGGACTTCACGTTTGCGCGGATCCAGGCTGAGGGGGCCCGAAGTGAGAATCTCCTCGCGTTCTTCTCCTCCGGAGCGGGCCAGCACCGCCCGCACCCGGGCGGTGAGTTCGGCCAGGCTGAAAGGTTTGGTGACATAATCGTCAACGCCCAGCCGGAAGCCGCGCAGCTTATCCGCCTCGGAGGTCTTCGCGGTGAGCAGGATCACCGGGATGTTTGCCATTTCACGCAGGCGAGCTGTCAGTTCCCAGCCATCCATGCCCGGCATCATCACATCGAGCACCGCCAGATCGGGGCGCTCTTCGTAGAACACGCGCAACGCCGCTGCCCCGCGCTCTGCTGTCACTACCTCGAAACCCTCGCCAGCGAGATAATCACTGAGAAAGTGCAGCAGCGTTCCGTCATCATCCACAATGAGCAGTTTCGGCATGTCAGGCTTTCACCTTCCGGTTCGCGGGGCGGTTGCCTTCGGATCCTGAGCCCGGAGACTTTTCGCTCTCCTCCGCTGGCAGGGTGATCATGACCAGCGTCCCTCCGCCAGGCGATGATCCGACTTCGATCGTCCCACCCATTCCTTCCACAAGGCGGCGGG
>JARRJK010000197.1:0-3498 GCA_037379555.1 Anaerolineales bacterium
CCGATTGCACCCGGTCGAGAGAGTCGGCCGAGCCCCCATGGAAGTACTTCTCGGCCACCAGGTAGCCATTCTTGATGACCAGCAGCGAGCGGATGGTCTCAACCCCTTCAGCGTCCAGGTATAGACGGGCGACGAGATTCGGGTCCAGGCCCTGTTCTTCTGGGGTGGAGACCTCCCAATCCCCGCTCGCCGTGGGCGTGTAATCGACGGAGGCGAGCTCGGCTGCGCTCGGACCGCAGGCCGTAACTCCGACAAGCATCCCGATCATCAGGATCAGTAGCATTGGAAACGTGTAGGGATGCCTGCTGGCGCGGTTGGATTGGGGGTTCATCGATCGACCTCTCCTTCGGAAGAAAGGGGATTTCTAGATATTCTTCCATACGAAACCGGTTTAGCGAAGGGTCCTTTGTAACTCACGGCAGGTGTGCTTTGATTTTTCCCCGATCGCATGGAGATCTCCATTTCCTTATCAGTTCACCGAGAGGACCACATTGCCCCGTTTATGCCCGCGCTCGACATAGCGGTGCGCTTCCACGATGTCCTCCAGCCCATAGATGCGGTCGATCACCGGCCGGATCGCACCGGCTTCGAGCAGCTCCTTCAAGACGACCAGATCCTCCTGCCTCTCCTTGGTTGAGGACCTGACGCTCAGAAAGACGCCACCGTCCGTCAAGGGCGAGCTGTACGGCATAGGTGCCGACACTTCCTGAAGCCCCATAGACCAGGACTTTCATTCCAGCCTTGATAGCGCCCTCGCGCAGGATCACCAGCGCCGTATTGGCGCCGACAGGCACCGCAGCCGCCTGCTCGTAGTTCAGGTTGGCGGGTTTGGTGGCGATCATCCCATCTTCCGGCAGGCAGATGAATTCGGCGTTGGCGCCGCCTTTGTTGCCGGTGGAAGCGAAGACCGCTTCGCCCGCCTGGAAGCTCATCACCTCGCTTCCAACTTTTTCAATATCACCTGAAAGCTCATGCCCCGTGATGGGATTCTTGCCCAGCCCGAACGCCAGGCTGAAGACCCAGCGCACGGGACCACGGACTTTGCGCAGGATCACATCGCCCGAAGTTACCGTCGAGGCATGGATTCGAATCAAGATCTCCTTCGGACCCGGCGGCGGTTTTTCAACCTCACGCAGTTCGAGCACTTCCGGTGGACCGCCCCTGGGGCAGATAACGGCACGCATCTCAGGATCCCTCCAGCCGCCAGCGCCAGGCGTACCAGACTGTCAGCAGGTTGAAGACGAGCCCTACGACGATCAGGAACTGATCGTAGAGTGAGGGGTAGGTCGGCAGGCCGACCGCGTTAAAGAGAAAAAGGCCGGCTGCAGCCAGGATATTCACCCAGCGGTTGATGGTGCGGTTCAGGAAAAGTGACAGCGGGATCATCACGATCGGGATCAGCAGGATCACGGCGGCCAGCAGGTACATCGCCTGGCTACCCGCCATCCCACCGATTTCCCCAGCGAGAAAGTCCCCGCTGAAGATGCGCAGCACATCGCCCAGCAGGTACGTCAGCATGAGCGAGACCCAGAACGCCGACAGTTTGACACGCTTCTCATCCATACCAGCTCTCCTTTTCTCGAACCTAAGACCCCGCCGGAATCACAGCGATCACGACGTTGCCCTTCTTATGGCCAGCCTCGACGTAGCGGTGCGCCTCCACGATGTCCTCCAGGGCATAGGTGCGGTCGATCACCGGCGTGAGCACTCCGGCCTCGGCCAGCTCCCCCAGCTGCCGCATGGCCTCTTCACCCGTCTTTGCGTCCGAGTCAGAGTCCTTGTGGGCATCAAGGTAGATGCCCCCTTCCTTCAGCGCTCTCTTTCCCTGTCCCCGATCAAGCTTGTGAACTGCATCCAGAACGACATCATACCTTCGCCTGTCAGTAGCGAAATCCTCTCGAGCGTAATCGAGGACGTGGTCCGCCCCCAGCGATCGCACCAGTTCAAGGCTGGCGCCGCTACAAACACCGGTGACCTCGGCGCCGCGATGCTTGGCCAGCTGGACGGCGAAGGAGCCGATGCTGCCGGAGGCGCCGTAGATCAGGATTTTCTGGCCTGGCTGAAGCTGCGCCTTCTCGATGAGAGTCAGTGCGGTCATGCCGCCTCCGGGCAGCGCGGCAGCCTGCGCATAGGACAGGTTCTCCGGCATGTACTCAACCAGGCCATTCTTTGTCGTCCCGTGCTCGGGGAGACAGATGTATTCGGCGTAAGCGCCGAAGCCGAAGCCGGTGAAAGCGAACACGCGATCCCCCGGCTTGAAACGCTCCACGCCCTCGCCGACCTCCTTCACTTCCCCGGCTAATTCCATGCCCAGGATGGGTATCTTCCTCGGCCGGAGCAAACCATTGACCAGCCGCGCCAGGAACGGATCGGGGATGCGCATACGCACGTCGCCGATGTGCACCGTGGTGGCGTGGATCTTGATCAGCACTTCTCCCATCTTCGGCGCTGGCTTGTCCACCTGTTTGAGCTCGAGCACCTCCGGTGGACCATATCTCTCATAGACAATCGCACGCATGTTTGACACCTCCATGATCGGTTTCAGGCGAGTCCAGCAAGCTCACGCAGCACTCCCTTCATCAGGATCCAGATGCTGATCACAAATTCGAAGGGCACGTAGGGAACAAAGAGCACGAACGGCAGCTCGTAGCTGAAGATCGCGGTCAGTGTGCCAATGACGAGCGGGAGCAGCGTGACACGCCATGCATCCAAGTAGACGCTTAAGCGTACCGGAAGCAGCCCAGATTCAGCAACGAGGTTGCCACGAAGAGGAGACCGACCCTCCGCTACAGAGAGCCGGTCTCGTCACTCTAACTCCTGCGTTTGCCTTAAGGCTCGGTCAGTCGAGGCTGAACGGCGGATACTCGTCCGTCACAAGCAGGAAAGCGTATGCGCTCACGCGCAGCCACCAGCGCGCCACGCCGACGACGTAGTCGAAGAGAGCGCGCGGGTATTCGCCCGTGAAGAGGATGGCGAACCAGGCCATGACTACGGCGAAGAACGCCGCGATGCTGAGAAACGCCAGCACGATGTAGTGCGGGATCGCCAGGAACCATTTCACCAGCGGCATCCAGCGGTTGAGATCCTTTTCTACGTCCGGATAGTCGATCTCGAGATGAACCGCCTGCTCCTCCACGGTGGAGGGGTACTGGTCTGTTAGTAGCAGGGCATATGCACCTACCCGGGCTTCGAAGCGGGCGACCTCGCGCGAGAAGTCGAACCACCAACGTGGGTAGCGCTCGCGGAACACGATCATCAGCGCGGTGGCCAGGAGGATGCCGCTGATCAGCCCCCCGGCGGTATCGCGCGTACGGCGGATGACCTCGCCAGCTTGATTTACGAACACGGTGTAAGTGACCGTCTCGCCCGCGCCCGTAATGAGGGCGAGGATGATGGCGATGGGGATGATCCAGATCACGCGGAACAGGGTTGTGAACCGGTCCAGCTTTTCCGGGTAATCGATCTCCAAACGGGCAGAGTATTGATTGGGGTTTTCCA
>JARRJK010000198.1:0-7124 GCA_037379555.1 Anaerolineales bacterium
GCAAGCGCCAGAAACTCGTAGGCCAGCGGCATCAGCCGTTCAAAGCTGCGGATCTCATCGACGGAAGTGCGGAAGAACTTGCGCAGCTTTTCCTCCGCCGGACCGGGCGCCCCGGTCAGCGTTTCGGCTGCGCGCAGGTCCCCGCTGAAGACGCGGTCGAGCAGCGCCTTGATCAGCGCATCCTTGCTTTTGTAATACCAGTAGAGGGCGCCCTTGGAGAGACCGGCCTCGGCCACGATGTCGTCCATGCGCGCCTTGCTGAAGCCCTTGCGGGTGAAGACGCGCTCGGCGGCTTCCAGGATCTGCGCCCGCCGTTCTTCTTCGAGTGATCGCTTCTCAGACATAGTAGACTGACCGGTCAGTCTACTACAGAATATCCCGATCTCCTGTCGCTGTCAAGCCAGCCGACTCGAGCCTGGCGTGCTATAATGCCGCCCATGACTGAGGAGAAGATCGCCGACGAAGAAGTCCTCCAGACGGAGGCGGACACCGCGCAGATAGAGGATCAGGCGGAGCCGGGTGGGCCACCGCCCGAGGCGGGACTGCAGGAGCACGCGGATCGCGTATCGATCCCGCGCCGGCCGCTCTACGCCGCGCTCATCCCGCTCGCCTTTGTGACCGGGCTGGCCGCCGGCTACATTTTCTGGGGCGGCTCAAGCGCAACCGCTCCGGCTTCACCCCCGGTTGCCGCCGTCGCGACGGAGCCGACGCCGCTCGAACCGCAGGAGATGCGCTTTGACGTCGAGGTGGATGACGACCCGGCCCTCGGCCCAACCGATGCGCCGATCACGATCATTGAGTTCAGCGACTTCCACTGCCCGTACTGTGTTCGCTTCCAGGCCGAGACCTTCCCGAGTTTGATGGCAGCTTATCCCGACCAGATTCGCTTTGTCTATCGCGACTTCCCGGTGGTCGGTGGATATGAGGCTGCTCAGGCTGCGGAATGCGCCGATGAGCAGGGCGGTTTCTGGCCATTCCACGACCTGCTCTTCTCGGGCGAGTACTCGGATTGGACGAGTGAGACGTACCGGGCGTACGCCGAGCAAGCGGGGCTTAACGCCGACATACTGCTGGCCTGCCTCGATTCAGGCGCTATGGCTGCCGAAGTCGAGGCCGACGCGCGCTATGCCGCCGGGCTGGGAGTCACCGGGACGCCGACCTTCTTCATCAACGGCGTGCCGCTCGTCGGAGCTCAACCGCTGCAGGCTTTCCAGCAGGTGATCGACGCCGAACTTGCCAACTGATCAACCCCGACCCTCCAGGATATCCAGCGAGTTGAGGAAATCCAGCAGCGCCTGATTGAAAGCGCCCGGCGCGTCCACCGGAGAGACGTGTCCCGAACCCGGGATGATCGTCAGCCGGGCTCCCTCGATCCGACGCGCCAGTTCACGCTTCGCCCGCAGCGAAACCGTGTTGTCCGCCTCGCCCGCGATCACATGCACTGGGAGCTGGAGCTCATGCAAGCGCTCGTGCAGATCGAAGCGCGCCACCGCCAGCGCCGCCTGCAGATAGGAGCGCCGGCTGTTCGCCGCCAGTCGCTCAGCTGCCATCCGGCGCAGCTGAGCCTGGTCAGGATGCGGGAAGATCCCCGCTGCGACCCATTCACCCAGTGCATGCATTGGAGCGGCAGCCAACAGGATGAGCCTCACAAGCATGCGCGGGATGCCGGTCGGCGGCACCCGCATTCGTGCGAAGGAATTGACCAGCGTCAGCGAACGAACCCGCTCGGGATGATCGAGGCCGATCTGCAGTGCGACAAGACCCCCCAGGGATAGGCCGACCACATCAACGCGCTCGAGCTGGAGCGCATCCAGCGGGGCAAGCGCGCAGGCCGCGTACCCGCTGATCGTCGGCCATCCGGGCAGGCGGCCGGAGCGGCCATGGCCTGGCAGATCGAGCATGATCACGCCGCGCCTTCCAGCGAGCGCCGCCACCTGCAGGGCCCAGTCCTCGGCACAGGAACCGAGTCCGTGCAGCAGCAGGACGGCTGGACCCGGGGTATGCTCAACGGGATGGTGCATGTAGAACACCCGCACCCCGCCGCTCTCCGCCCAGGCCATATTCAACCCGGCTGCCTGATAGCGGCGTCCGTGCGGTGCGGCCCAGACCAGCGCATCATTCGACGGCGACTTCAACCACAACCATGCGGTGATCGGAAGCGAGCGAATCGGCCACCCAGGCTCCCACCGGCACCAGGTCGCGCACGAAGACGAAATCGATGCGCTTGGTGGGCGAGAGGGCCGGATCGGTGAGCGGCGCCGGTTCGATCCCCAACAGCTGGAATGGATCGGCAAAGCCGCCCGCCAGCACACGCGCGACCTCCGCATCGTCGAATTCAGAATTGAAATCACCACCGAAGCTGGCGCGCGTCCCCGTGCCGATGAACTGCACTGCAGCCTCGATCTGGGCCAGCGTGTCCTCTGCGGATAGTCCGAGCCAGATGGCATGCGCCTGCAGCTCCCCACCGGCGGCTGGAAGGTGAACACGCACGATCCCGGTCTGCTCCTGCAGCGAGGGCAGCAGCATGGTCTCGACGCGCGCCGGCTCGCCCTTGTAGAGCAGCGCGATGCCGGTCAGATGCTCGACTGTCGGCAGATAGGCGACCTGCATACCCAGGCGCCGCCCGAGGAAGTAGGCGTCATCGGCGCTGTAACTCGTCATGCGCCCGGCGTCGACCTCCTGCAGCGCGATCGCATCCACCTCTGCTTTCTCAATGGCTGAAACGATCTGGGGCAGCGTGGTATGCCAGACATCATCATAGCCGTAGTGGATGTTCCAGGTCGCCAGGCGCAGGGTCCCCCCCTGCGGCAATGGCGCAGCCGTAAGCGGCCGCACCGCCCATACAACGAGCAGCAGCGCCCCAGCGAGGGTCGCGATCATGGGCCGGCCCAACGCTCCTTCTGCAGGCGTCTCGTCCAGCGGGGCTCTCTGCAGGATGTGGCGAAGTTCAGGAGCAGGAACAGCAGCAGTCCGCCGGCCAGCGGAGCGCTTGTCCCACGCTCAGCCGTTTCAAGGACAGAGAGCTTCACTCCCAGGCACGCACTCGCTTGCGCCAGGATCAAAGCCAGCCCGGCGAGCCAGCCGCTTGCGGCGTAACCCAACATCACGCCCCCCACCAGCAGGATGCCCAAGACCAGTCTCGTCACCGTGCCCCGCAGGGCTCCCGCAGGCAACAGCAAGGGCGCGGACGTCGCAGCCAGAATCAGCAGCGCCAGAGATGTGTACGGCACAGCAGCCCAACGGGCGGCCGCGGAGGGTAGCGCTAGCAGTGAGGTCTCAAGAAAGAGAAAAGCGCCAACACCGAGCGCGGCCGGCCAGGAGAAGCCGTCCGCTCCCGGCGCTTGCTGAAACCCGCGGGCAGTCTCGCGCAGGATGAGTAGAGCCAGGAGAAGCGATACGGCGATCTGCACCGGCAGGAAGACATCCATCAGGCTCAGGTCAAACGTGTCACCCAGCGCGCGCAGCACTTGCTCGGCCATGAGAGCCCAGATCAGCGTTCGCCAGGATTGGATCCGGTCGTTCAGGAGCAGTGCCAGATATCCGGCGCCCGCGGCAGTAACGACGAGCGCCCCGGCGTAACGCACGGTGGCATCGTTAATCGTCATCAGCGGACGCGCAGCAACTGCGAGCAGCGCCAGCGCCGGCCATAAACGGACGCGGCTACGGCGGACGAGAAGCGGCGGCGCGAGCAAAGCCAAAAAAACCAGGGTCCCGCTCAGCGCGAGCCAATACGTGAGTGGGCCTTCGAAGATCTGGTCATAGATAATGCCGAACAAGGTCGAGAAGAGCACCCGCAGCGCCTGAAGAAAGAACAGGAGCACGGCAAACGCGGTCAGCCTTTGCGAATACATGCGTCACTCTCCTTGACTTTCGACCGGCCGTGGATCCAGCCGGCCTCGTGATTACGGTGTGAGCTGAATCGAGCGCATCATGCCATCGAGCAGATCGAGATTCGGTGTGAAACTTCCCGGTGGAGCTGAATCCAGCAACGCTTGGATCGATTCAATGTAGGACTCGTAGCCCTGCATAAATTCGTCCATATCGCCGGCGATCACTTCTTCCGCATCGTCGGGGAGTGCTTGATTTGCTACCGGCATGATCGCCGTGACCAGCCTTGAGCCATCCGTGCTCAGCCCCGTGAAGGCGTAGAACAGATCATAATTGTTGATCGGCCAGACCGCCTGGCCGTACTGCGTGACGAAGCGCACGCCCGAGCCGCCCTCGAATTCGATATATTCAATATCCGTGGTGATCATCTGCGCTGCGTTGAACATCGGTAGCCGGCTGTTCTCCAAGCAATTCCTGCAGCTGGTCAAGCATATCCCCCGCGTTAGGATTGACCGCCCGGAAGTCGCCTGCATCGTACACTCCAAGGTGCGGCGTAAGGCGGGTGTCCACCAGCGGATAACCATTGAAGAGCAGTTCGAGGTGCTCCGGTTCGGCCCAGACATCGGGCTCGAGCTGGGCCGGCTTTGTGTTTGCCTGTGCCGTGAAACCCAACCCGGGCGGGTAGCTGAGGCAAAAACCTGTCACGCAGAGATCAGGCGCTGCTTCCGGCGTGACCGTTGCCAGCTCGGACGGTACCCCCTCCTCGGTCTCGGGTGGGATGAACGTGGAGCTGCCCCCGGGGATTCCAACGCCAACGATCTGGTCTCGAACATTCTGATAGAGATCACGGCCGACGGGGATGAAGAATGCCGCAGTCAGGCAGACCCCGATCACCAGGACCGCCAAACATCCGGCGCCAACCAGCAGGCAGGTGCGCAGATTGAAGCTTGATGCAGCTGGAGCTTCCGGCCGCTTTTCTGAGGGTGCGGCGGGAGCCGGCGGTGAATATTCCGGCGCTGGCCGGTCTGTAGCCGGGGCAGGTGCGCCGCACTGACCGCAGAACATGTTTCCCTCAGGGATCGTGGAACCGCAGCGCTCACAAATCATGGGCAACCTCCAATAACCGGCGTTCGGCAAGCCTAATCGGTATATGCCGGGCTTTCTCTTCCCACATCCTCGCCAATTTCAGCGCTTGATGCAAGCTTTTCCGGGGCGATCTTCGTCATCTGCTGTATGTATTGTGAACCCTGCACGGCAGCTGGAGATCGCTTGTGCTGCTGTCTGGCGGCCGTCCTTACACGCTTAGAGGCGCGGGGGTCAAGACTGAGGGTCTGGTGGTTTGTCCAGCTCCATGTGGAGGGCGAAACGAATCACGTAAAAAGCAGCCGCGGCAGCTGAGAGATGCCAGAGAAAATGGGTACCGAGCGGAAACCAGGAGCAGACGCTCGGGTCAATCGTCCGGAAGAAGATCGCCGCCGCAAAGAAAACCGCGATGGGGGTCATCTCCCGCAGCAGGGAGCGCTGATGCCTGGCAACCAGACCCATCAGCAGCAACAACACAAGCAGCATGAGCAGGTAGGTTATTGAACCGTTCAGAAAATGCTGAGGCAGCAGGAAGAGCGCGGCTGCTTCCAGAGCAACGAAGGCAAGCAGGGCTATAAAGGCCAACGCAGGGGATACACTGGCCCTCCACAGCACGACCAGGATCGCCATTACGACGAACAGCAGCAGCGAGAGCGCATCGAGGGCGAACGTTATCGGGCCATGGAGGGAGTGATACAGCGCACTTGCCAGCGAGACCTCGGCCAAAGACCATGGCAGCGCCCGGGTGAGGCGGCTCAGGCCCGGCCGGTCACGCATCATTCTCATCGCCAGAATCGCTGCAACCAGAAAGGCCAGGTTGCTGAGCGCGTTCAGCGGCTCAGCGAAGATCCCCGACCCGACACGCTCGCAGTACGGGGTCTGAAGCAGCGCAAGGAGACGCAGCAAGTTCATATAGGCAATGTTAATCCCGATCCACCCACTGGGATCAGGATGCGGGGCGCCAGGCCGGATCGAAATCGACCGCCCCTGTCGGGGTGAGCTCCTGGTAACCGCTGCATCCGGGCCGCAAGATCGCGATCCGATGCGACACACCATCCGGCCAGGTGGCGAAGACCAGCCAGCTTCCATCGGCGGACCAGGCCGGCTCTCCCATCGGTTGCAGCGAAAGCGGACCCTCCTGGCATATCTGCGCTTCCCGCAGGCCGCCATCCGCCAGCGGAGCTGCGATCAGGCGGGGGATATTTCCGACGACTTTCTCGAAGACAATCGCGCTTCCATCCGGTGACCAGGCCGGCCGGGCCACATTCTTGCCATCGCCGCGCGTGAAGCGCTCCTCTTCCCCACCTGCGGCTGGTACAAGCCAGATCTCCTCCTGGCCCCCTCGGCCGGAGAGAAATGCAATCTGGCTTCCATCCGGTGACCAACTGGGGGACCAGTTGTAGGCCAGATCATTATTGAGGTTGCGTTCGCCCGTGCCATCTGCTGCAGCGACGAAAATCTGTGGACGGCCCGTGCGCAGCGAGGTGAAAGCGATCTCGCTTCCGTTGGGCGACCAGGCCGGGTCGTAATCACCGACGGTCAGAGTACTGATCAGCGGAGCCGGCTCGGAAACCGCCTCCCGCGCACCGACCTGGAGCAAGTAGATCGAGCTCCCGTTGTATTCCTCACGGTTTGCGCTGCAGGGCGAGGTGAAAGCCAGCCGCCCGCCATCAGGGTTCCAGGCCGGCTGGCAGGCTCCGGCCGCCAGGTCAGTCAGCTGCACCACCTCAGCGCTATCGAGCGTGAGCAAGTAGATTTGCGGCCGCCCGGAGCGATCGGACACAAAGGCGATTTGATCCGCCACCGCCGAGTCGGTGGGCTGCTCCACTGTGATCGTGACGGTCGGCAGGGGCTGAGTCGTGGGTTGAATTTGCGGCTCCACCGTCTCTGTAGGTGCGCTGGCATCGGTCGCTGCGGCAAGTACCGGAGCCAACGGCGTCCATGTTGGACCGGCCGTCGGCGCATCGAAAGCCGCCGTCGATTGTGCCGGTTCGGCCGTTGGCCCTGCTTCTTCACCGCCCAGAAAGATCAGCGCAACGATCCCGATCAAGGCTATCCCCGCAAGACCAGCGCCCAGAATCAGCAGCCAGCGCCACCCGCTCATCTGGCGGGGCTGAACAGCTGTTGGCCCAGCCGGCGGGCCGGGGGGAGTAACATCCGGCGGGATTCTGCCCGGTGTGCTTGCCTGCAGTCCGGGCTGCTCGACTGATGAT
>JARRJK010000199.1:0-4449 GCA_037379555.1 Anaerolineales bacterium
CCAGCGGAACGTGCACGGAGGATGCTTGCCAGCCGTCCTTCCAGATGCCTCGCGTGCCGAACATCTCGTAGATCTGGACCTTCTTATGCGTCGGGTCGTCTGGTTTCGCATCAAACGTGTAGGCCATGGAAACACCGTAGAGCGGGTACTGCTTCACGCCGTGATTGAACTCAGGCATTTTGAGGCCGGTGATTTCAAGCAAGGTCGGCACGATATCCGTTGAATGGTGGTACTGGTGGCGCAGCTCACCGCGTGCCTTGATGCCCTTGGGCCAGCTGATGACCAGTGGGTCCGCAGTACCCCCCTCGTACTCCGAGTAGCGCTTGAACATTTTGTACGGCGCCGAGAAGGCCGCGGCCCAGCCGGTAGGAAAATGTTCGTAGGTATCGGGGCCGCCCAGCTTGTCGATGTACTTCATGTTGTCGGCGAGACTGTCCGGAAAGCTGTTGAAAAACTTGTTCTCGTTCACCGAACCATTGGGCGAGCCCTCTCCGGAGGTACCGTTGTCCGCAGCGTAGATGATCAGGGTGTTTTCGTACTGGCCTGTTTCCTTCAGGTAGTCGATGACGCGACCGATCTCATGGTCGGTGTAGGAGGAATAGGCGGCCCAGACCTCTGCCATACGGTTAAAGAGTTCCTTTTCCTGGTCGTTCAGTGAATCCCAGGGGCGTACGTAATCCAGCGGGTTGGCATCATCTTTCGGGAAAGGATTGACGGCGGTATTGACGGTATTTTCGGGGATGATACCTTTTTCCTTCATCCGCTTGGTTACCCATGTACGATAGGCGTCGTAACCGTCGTCAAATTTGCCCTTGTATTTCGCTATCCATTCCTTGGGAGCCTGGTGTGGCGCATGGTTGGCTCCAGGATTGAACCACATGAAGAAGGGCTTGCTCGGGTTGGAGGCGTTCTTGTTGCGAAGCATCTCTATGGCCTGGTCAGCGAGGTCCTTGGACAGGTGGTAGCCGTCCTCAGGCATGTACGGCTGTGCGATGAAATCGTTGTCCTTGACCAGGAACGGATACCACTGGTTGGTCTCGCCACCCAGAAAGCCGTAGAAGCGGTCCCATCCCTTCTGCAGCGGCCACTCGCCACGATACCCGCCCGGCGCCACGTCAACTTCCGGCACATTGTGGTCCTTGCCGAGCCATAAGGTCGCGTAGCCATTGGCCTGTAACACTTCGGAAATGGTCGTTACCTCTTTGGGGAAGCGGGTGCTGTAGCCCGGGAATCCCTCCGCACCTTCAGCGACATTGGCATACCCGTTCATCCAGTGGGTGCGGCCGGTCTGCAGCGTGGAGCGTGTCGGCGAGCACAAGGAGGTGGTATGCCAATTGGTGTAGGTCAACCCGTCGGCGGCGAGGCTGTCCAGCGTCGGCATGCTGAGGCGGCCGCCGTACGGTGACCAGGCTGCCTGGCCCGTGTCGTCGTACAGAATGAAGAGGATATTGGGAGCTCCTTCGGGCGCCTTTGGCGGAACGAAGGGCTTCCAGTCCGGTTTGGAATCGCGAACGTCCAGCTCGATCTTGCCCTTGAAGCCGCGCATTAGGTCAACTTCGTCATTGGCTTTTGAACCGGCATAAGCGCAATTTGAGCCCGGTCGGCTCGGCGGCTAGTGCGTAGTGCGAGGTCATAGCCACTACGAATAAGGCCAATATTTCCGCAAATAAAGATTTGTTAGTCTTCATATCAAACTCCAAGTTAATGGCGCACATCCAGCGGATCTTACAGGGAACCGTCTCCTCTCAATCCCAACTGGCGCTCATAGATTCGACGGTTTTCGCATCATGCATTCCTCCTGGGTCGTTGCGCCGAGACCAGTTTTGTCAACGCACTCGAAACGAAAGCCGCGTCAGACCGTCTCACCGATGTCCACCAGCTTCTTGATATGCCCCAGCAATTCGCTGTCCCGATAAGGTTTCTGTACCACACTCCGGACGCCTGCCTTCATCGCCTGAACCGCCGTGCGAACGTTGTCTCGCTCGGTAATCAAGATAGTGGGCCACCCGGTACACGCCACGCGCAATCGTTCCTGCTGTGCCGGATCGTTCAACGCGTTCTCTTCTGAATGGAACACGAGGCAGCCACGGGATTGCGCCTCTTCCGAGTCGAGCATCGCCTGCAACGTGGGAAAGGTGTTCGCCTGCAGGCCCGCGGACTCGACCAGCGCCTTGACCGACTGGCGAAACTGCGCATCCTCACTCACGATCGACACCAAAGCAACAGAATCCCCCTTCATACCTGCGATTCAAATTCAACAGGCCACAAGCGCCGTGGAAGTCAGGCCGACTACTTTGGCTCTTTGAAGTCTCTGCGAAGCGGAAAAGAATTAATATACGTGCGCGCACGTAGAGCACGTACGTGGCCACGTACGTAGATCTGCGTACTAATCGCGGTAGTTCGCATGGACGATCGATCCCGCAAGCGGCCAACCTTGAGCGTCGTAGAGGGAGCGGATACCATACACCGAGCGGCTGATGCAGCTGAAGTACTTGTATACATAGGATTTATTCGGTATCACTTCAATGATTACGAGGGTTCTTGTTCTGCTGCTCGGCGTGGCATCGGCCAGCGCTTCGGTGCTGTCTGAGCCGCAGCGAATCCTCTTGTTGAACTCCTACCGCAGCGCCGTGCCAGCTAATCGCGAATTTTCTGAAAGAATTCGCGAGGGACTCGACCTGCCCCCCGACATGCCGGTCGAAATCGACAGTGACACCCTCAATCTCGCAGCTGCCCACGACGAAAAATACATCCGGAACCTGATAGAACTTTACAGGGTGAAATACCGCGCCAGCCCGCCGAGTCTGGTAATTGCCATCTTCGGACCCGCGGTGCGATTCCTTTTGGATCACCGTGGCGATCTGTTTCCGGGGATACCGATCATCATCTGCGTCACGGAATTCTTGGCAGAAGATCTCAAGCAGTTTCCGCCGAACGCCACCGGGGTCACGACCAAGCTCGATTACGCCGGAACGGTGGAGCTGATGTCACTGCTCCACCCGGACATGCGGCAGACCGCGGTGATCGTCGGATCAAGTAAGGTTGACGCGCAGAGGGAACACGAAGCTAGAAAGGCGCTCGGCCCCTTTGAGACCCGGTTCAAATTCATCTGGCTCCGGGGCCTGCCGCTTCGCGAGTTGACCGAAACCGTCAAGGCATTACCGCCCCACACAGCGATTCTGTACGTGGTTCAACTCGGGGACCGCGACGGCGTCTCCTACGTACCACGGAATGTCGTGCAAGCAGTATCCACGGCTGCAAGCGTGCCGGTCTACGGGCTCTGGGACACGTTGATGGGCACCGGTATCGTCGGTGGCCGTTTGATTTCATTCGAGCAACAAGGCATTGAGGTCGGGAAGATCGCCCGACGCATCCTTTTGGGAGAGGTCCCGGCATCAATTCCCGTCGTCAGAATGGAACAGAACGAGGTCATCGTGGACGCCCGGCAGCTGAAGCGCTGGAACATTGATGAACGGCTCCTGCCCGAAGGTAGCCGTATTCTGTATCGCGAGCCCTCGGTCTGGCAGGAACATCACAATGCCATCATCCTCGCGTCGGGTCTTATCGTCTTACAAGCGCTGCTGATCGCTGCGCTGCTGTGGAATCGCAAAAGGCTCCGGCTGGCGCAGACGACCCTGACCGAGGAGTGCAATCTCCGCGCGCAGTCCGAGGAACTGACGCGAAGACTGCAGACGCGATTGGGCGCGGCCGACAAGCAGAGCACCCTCGGTGCGCTGGCCGGGCGCATCGCCCACGAGATCAATCAACCGTTGATCTCGATCAAGAACTATGCGCAAGCCGCCAGACGATATGTCCCGGCCGGTTTGCCGAAAGGGGGCAAGCTTGCCGAGCTGTTGGCTGAGATGGAGGGTGAAGCCGATCGCGCCGGCAGCATCATCCGGAAAATCCGAACGCTGCTCAGCTCCGGACAGGTGGATGCGATTCCCGTGGATCTCGTCCTCGTGCTGAAGGAGGTTGTTGCGGTCATGGAACCGGAAGCTGACACCTCGGGATTCTCCGCTCCTGCCCGCTGAAGCTTCATGAACTCTTCAAAACTCGGGGGTCTCATGACCCACACCTCCCTGGCCCTAATACAGCCACGATCAAACAACCGCGTATATGAAACCGCATAATCCCCGACCCTGCCTCCCTGTATTACGATTCCTTCCGTATCTGATTTCTTAGTCTCTAATGTATCGACATTCTCGAAATTGTCAAGGGGCCAATCCGGTTATACCGGTTCCGATTAAATCTCTTTAACCCGCTTGGCAGTCAGTTAACGCCAAGACTGGCAACCGCTTTACCAGTTCCAGCCCCATGACGGTGCGCCGTCGTAGCTGTCATCATCGGTCAGCTGGATTGTCTCTCCGGTTTTCCAGAAGTGAATGTACAGTTCTTCATCCTCACCATCGCTCGCGCAGTAAACAAACGACAGCCCATCGGGTGAGA
>JARRJK010000200.1:0-5315 GCA_037379555.1 Anaerolineales bacterium
GACCTCGAAGAGCTCGTGTCACCGGCAGCTTGACTCGCTCCTCGTCTGAAAGCAGAATACCCACATGCGCAAGCGCAGGATCGATTGGACAGTCGTCTTCCTCTCCACCGTTGCGCTGGCCCTGGCATATATCGCATGGCGGCGCGGTGGTTTCGAATTGGCATGGAAAGGTCTCCGGTTGGGCGGGGAAACCCTGCTCGGCGTGACGCCGCTGCTCATCGCCGCCTTTTTGATCGCCGGATTGACTCAGGTGCTGGTCTCGCGCCAGATGGTCGAGCAGTGGCTGGGTTCGGGCGCCAGCTGGCGCGGCCTCCTGCTGGCCTGTCTGGCCGGAGCACTGATTCCCGGAGGGCCGTACGTGTACTACCCCATTGCCGGCAGTCTGCTGGGCTCCGGCGCCGGCGTGGGGGTGCTGGTGGCTTTCGTGACCGCCAAGAACTTGTGGTCGGTCACGCGGCTGCCGTACGAATTCGCCCTGCTCGGTCCTTACCTCACCCTGGTGCGCTTCGGTTTGACGTTCGTCGTCCCCCCGGTGCTCGGCTTTGCCGCTGAAACGCTGTTCGGGGGATCCATCGACCGCATTCGCGAGATGGCGCCGTGGACGTAGCCACGCTGATCCTCGCTCTGCTGGCGGTGCTGCTGCTGGTCATCGCCTACCGCAGGGGAGACGGCAGCCACATCCGTGCCATTCGCCTTGGATGGCAGACCCTGCGCCGCACCCTGCCGCTGTTGATCGTGGCATTCATCATCGTGGGCTACGTGAACGCGCTCGAGCCGCAGGGCCTGGTGCGTTCCTGGATCGGGCCGGGTACGGGACTGAAGGGGCTGCTGATCGGAACTATTGCCGGCTTGCTGCTCCCGGGAGGCCCTTATGTCGTCTTTCCCCTGATCTCAGCCATTTACCTCTCAGGGGCCGGACTGGGGCCTACACTGGCGATGATCACCTCCTGGTCGACGCTCGCGCTGCTCTCGGTCTCCTTCGAGCTTCCCTTTCTCGGCTGGCGCTTCAGCCTGCTGCGCCTCTCGCTCGGGCTGCCGATACCGCTGCTGGTCGGGCTGGCAGCCCACCTGCTGCACACATCCCTGTAGACGGAATCTTCATAATTCTTTAACACATTTCTAAGCTCGGCGGATTATAAAGCCACACGGATCAAGAGAGTGAGGCTCGATCCGGGTTAGCGGGCTGACTCCCTGATTAATAAAGTGCAAATGCATGTGGAGGTAATTTTAATGAAAACCCAACGTTCGACACAGGCAAGCTTGATCGTAGTCAGCCTGCTTCTGGTAGCCTCGCTTGGTGCATGTGCGACGGCCTCGGCCAACCCCGACACAGCCACACAGCCCCAAACACAGACTCAACTACTCACCACGAACACCGCCACCAATACCGATACACTCCTGGCGGATCTATACGACCGTGTTAATCCGTCGGTCGTCAGCATCCAGGTGCGTCAGCCGGCCTCGGCAGCCACGGGGACACAGCTTCCCGGTTCGCCCTTCGGTCAACAACAGAATCCGAACGGCGGATTCCTGTACGCCCAGGGATCCGGGTTTGTCTATGATGCCGAGGGGTATATCGTCACCAACTACCATGTGGTGGAAAACGCCGATCAGGTGAACGTAGTCTTCTCCGACGGCTCCAGCCAGCCGGCGGAAGTCGTCGGCATTGATCCCGACAGCGATTTGGCCGTGATCAAGGTGGACAGTATGCCAGCCGGGACAGAGGCGCTTCAATTCGCCGACTCAAGCACGATGCGAGTCGGGTACTCCGTTGTCGCGATTGGCAATCCCTTCGGTCAGGAGGGCACGATGACAACCGGTATCGTGAGCGCCCTCGGCCGGACCATCGCCTCTCAATCAACAACCACTGACGGTGGCACGTTCAACATCCCGGACGTCATCCAGACCGATGCCGCCATCAACCCCGGTAACTCGGGCGGCCCGCTGCTCGACCTGCAGGGCGACGTTATCGGCGTCAACACTGCGATCGAGTCAAGCGTGAGCCAGTTCTCTGGCGTCGGGTTTGCCGTGCCCTCGAGCATCGCAACGCGCGTGGTCCCGGTTCTGATCGATAAGGGCAGCTACCCGCATCCGTGGCTGGGGATCTCCGGAATGGATCTCACACCTGCCATCCGCACGGCGATGAAGCTTGATCCGTCGCAAACCGGCGTACTCGTCGTAGCGGTGGACGAAAATGGGCCCTCATTGGCCGCTGGCCTGCAGGGCAGCTCGACCGAAACCCAGATCGACGGTGTGACTGTGCCCATCGGCGGAGATATCATCGTCGGCATTGACAATGTCACGGTGCATCAATTCGACGATCTGCTGTCCTACCTAAGCACGAACACCAGCGTCGGCCAGCAGGTGACGCTGCATATCTTGCGCAATGGATCGCCGCTTGACCTTCAGGTTACATTGGCTCAGATAAACAATAAGTCGTGTGAAATCACCTGAGAGAATAAGGCTTTTTACCTTTCCTGGTTTTGGAAAAAGTTCATTGCCCCGCCTCCCGCTGAAGCTGGCCAGCTATCTGGAATGGCGTACACCCCTCGGCTCCGCAAGCCGTCTCTCAACTAGCTGCCTGCCCTGGCCCGCAGCCAAACGTCAGATTACCCCGGGAGAATCGCCCAACCCGCTCCATTACGGAGAGGGCGCTGAGCTGCGTTCTGACCTGATGAATTGGTGATGATCTCGCCTGTACGGCTCCGGAAGGTCGAGCCTGGCGGATTGGTCTTGGTAGAGAGAAGGGGCAGTGCGGGTTCGAACTCTCAGGACCAGCGCTCAACGGTGTCAAGCAAGGGGGAGGCCACGGCCTTTCACTCTGCGGCAAGTGTAGAGGCGGGCTTTCGCCTCTGGATCTGGATCCCTTCCGAACAGGACTGCCGGCGAGTCACTACACAGATGGCGGATGTGAGTCTGCGCGTGTCGCTCAGGATCTGCCAGAGGACGGCAGATCCTGAGTGACGGTACGCTATCGTGAAGGATCGATCACGGGCATTCCCCCGAAGAAACCTGCGCTGCTGAATCCAGAGAAAAAGAGCGGTCTGAAAACCAGGCCGCTCTTCGTATTGTGCGGATTCAGTCAGAGGCTCCAGCCGCGGGCACGCTGGTGGCGACGGGGTTTCGTTCAACCACCGGCTCCGGTCGACCGGCCATCACAAAGCCGATGTACATGAGCACTGCGGCGATCAGCTCACCCACATACAGCAGCTGGCCATAGCCCATGCGGGTCAGCGTGCTCGCAAAGCCAATCGACAGGGCGCCGGCCGCAATAAGCACATTTCCAATCACGCGGTTGGGCAACACCCGCTTACGCAAGAAGATCCAGGCTGACCAGAGCGCTCCACCCACGAGGGTGACCATGCCGTACACATTGAAAAATGGGGTCGTCAGGCGCACCACGCCTCCGGCATCGATCGCCGGCATGATTTCGCGAAACTGCTCACTTATAGGGACTCCAGCCTGGAAATTCGCCGGATTAAGCCGGGCCATCGCCTGGAACATGAGCACGGCCGCGGCCAGACTTCCGACGATCAAGATCCCTGTTACGATATTGCGCCAGCGCTTTCGGACCAGCAGCATCAGCGTCCCGTGTCCGATCCAGCCTGCGTTCAGGACTGCTCCAAAGAAATACCACAGGAAAAACACGACTGCGCTCCAGCCGAAGATCGAGAAGTAGGCCTCGGCGAAACTACCGGCGCCGAACATAGCCAGCCCAATCCCCCAGAAAAGGAAATGCGGTTTACGGCGGACCGCATAGCGCTGAAACACCGATACGGTGAAGATCAGCATTACAAGAGTTGAAGCAAACGGTAGAATTTGATTAATCGACATTCAGACTTCCTCCTGGCAAAAGATAGATTGAACTTCAGTGATCACGACCCGCAGCGCCGGATTACTGGTAGGGCGTATATCCCAGCAGCACCCCCAGAGCGACCACGATTAAAACCACCATCACAACAGCTAAAGCGATCAGTACAACCGGAAGGACGCGATTGTAGAAACTTGAATTCTCCGGTACTCGCGAGGGCGTATTCTTCCGGTCGTCCATCATGAGCCTTTCCTTTCTCCGCCATCGGGCCTCCGATCCGGCTTCCGCTTCGGACGACCGGACTCGCTTGACATGAACGTTTTAACCATTGCCATTTGTACAGCTTGCATGATGCGCTGGATTGCGGCGAGCACCGATTGCACGGCGCTCCGCTGGAGGTGTTCAACTTCCGGCAGTTCAAGCGCGGCTTCAATCAATGAACTCTGCGCCAGCAGAACCGCTTGCGTGAGCTGCTCCAGGGTCAAGCCAAAGCGGCGCCCAAGGCGGACATACTCGGCGCCGATCCTGGCTGCATCCTGCAGGGAGGACGCTCGTTCGCCGGTGCCGATTTCGTCGGTTGTCAATTCAAGCAGTTCCCGGCCGAGCTGGCGAAAACGTGCCCTGGCGTTTTCGCTGAGTTCTTCACCCCAACCGGAGAGCGCCTCAAGTTCGCGGCGGGTGCCGCGGCGGGCGACCTCGCTCCAGCGCCGTTCCAGGCCTCCCAGGTGTTTGAGGCGGCCCTGCTGAGCCTGCAGCCCGCGGAGGGCAGCCAGTGAAAAACGCCGGTGTCCACCATGGGTGCGGGTGAACGGGATCTGCTCGGCGTTGGCCCAACGCCGCAGCGTGCTGGGGTGAACGCCCAGAAATTTCGACGCCTCGGTGATGGATAACCAGGACTCGTCCGTCATTCTCGCCTCAAATGTCTGTGGTTGGTGGTGAAAACTTGCGCAAATTTGTGCGCTTGCGCTGGATTAAACGTAAGTAAGATAGTGCTTGAAGATGAGCAGCGGACTAATGAAAGATGAGTGTTAAGTTAGAAAAGCGGCGGATCAGCCAGGGTTTCCATGCATTAATTCGTGCCCTTTGCCGGTGAGCCTGGTGCATACTATGGTAAGGAGATTTAGGAGAGATCGGAGGCCTGAAGCATGCGGCGCTGGAATGGGTGGGGTGACACTTCAATCACATACGAACTTCCCGAAGCGGCTGTCGGTTACTTACAGGGCTTACTGCCTGCTGGAGACCAGTCTCCCGATGCCGCCCTGGACGATGTCCTGCAAACCATCCCCGAATCCCGACTGAGGGAGCATCCGTTGGTTGAGCACGAACCTCTGGCGCGGCTGCTGCACGCGCGCGGCCAGAGCCTCCCGGATTGGATCGCGTTGCGATCAGGGGCGATCGAAGCCTTCCCGGACGGCGTGGCTTTTCCAGATCGAGCGGAGCAGGTTCGCGAGTTACTGGCTTTCGCCGAATCGAGCGGGGTATCTGTCATCCCGTTTGGCGGCGG
>JARRJK010000201.1:0-2782 GCA_037379555.1 Anaerolineales bacterium
ACGGTCAGGTTGATCACATTCAGAATCCAGGCCGGCCAGACACCGATCCACAGCATCAGGGCCATCAAGGGTGCGATGGCGATCACTTCCCGGCGGTTGATCTCCATCCGGTGCCCGAGCCACTTCTCATTCAACGGTCCGTGCAGGACCTTCGCAACGCCCTTCAAGATATAGGCACCGGTGATCAGCAATCCGATCATCGAGAGGGCTGTGAACAGCGTGAAGATCGGCCACACGCCCCGCACGACCATGAATTCGGAGACAAATCCGTTCAAGCCGGGCAGGCCGAGTGAGGCCATGGCGGTGAAGATCAGGATGCCACCGTAGACCGGGGCCAGCGGGAAGAGCCCGCCGAAATCATTCAGATCGCGTGTGTGCGCCCGCTCGTAAATCACGCCCACCAGCAGGAACATGCCGGCCGCCGATAGGCCGTGGTTGAACATTTGCAGCACGGCGCCGTTTACCGCGATCACGGCATCCTGCGCCATCAGCGTGCCCTGCGCGTAGGCCGCGGCCGCGATCCCCAGCACGACAAACCCCCTATGGTTGACGGAGGAGTAGGCCACCAGCCGTTTGAAGTCATCCTGACCCCAGGAGGCGAAGGCGCCGAGCACGATCGCCAGTGTCGCCAACAGTGCCAGCACGCCGGCGAAAGCCTTCGCCTCGGCCGGATAGAGCGGCAGCACCAGGCGCAGGAAACCGTAGGCTCCCAGCTTGAGCAGCACGCCGGCCAGGATCATCGAGCCGGCTGTGGGCGCTTCGGTATGGGCGTCCGGCAGCCAGGTGTGGAAAGGCCAGACCGGGACTTTGATCGCAAAGGCGATCACAAATGCCCAGAACGCGACCGTCTTGACGGTGCTGATCGAAAGCGTGATCGGCAGTCCGAGCAGCGTGAGCGGTTCGGTCAGCGTTGACCAGGATTGGGTGATGCTCACCAGGTCAAAGGTGCCGGAGGCGACGCCGATCAGCTGGATCGCAAGCAGCAGCCCCAGCGAACCCGCCATGGTGTAGATCAGGAACTTGAAAGACGCGTAGTTCCGGTTGGCGCTGCCCCACTGGTTGATCAGGAAGTACATCGGCACCAGGCCGACCTCCCAGAAAACGAAGAACAGCAGCAGGTCGAGCGACATGAATACGCCCAGCATGCCCGTCTCGAGCAGCAGGAAGAGCACCATGAAGCCGCGCAGGTTCTCTTTGATGCTCCATGAGATCAAGACCGAGAGCGGCGTCAGCAGCGTTGTGAGCAGCACCATTGGCACCGAAATGCCGTCCACGCCGAGGTGGAAGCTTGAGTTGATCGCCTCGTACCAGGCCGCCTGTTCGACGAACTGGAAGCCCGCTTGCCCGGGGACGTAGGCCGCCCACATATAGACCGACAGGCCAAATGGGATCAGGCTGAGGAGAAAAGCAGCCCAGCGGATGGCCTTCTCCTGCGCACGCGGGATAAGCAGCACGATCAGGGCGCTCACCACCGGTGAGAAGAGGATCAGCGTCAGGATGTGTTCATGCAAGAAGCTCATACACGCGTTCTCCGTCGATTCCCGTTGGCCACGCTCAGCGGGCGAACACCAGCAGGTAAGACAAGATGATGCCGGCAAAGATGATGCCGACGATGAGATATTCCTGGACCCGGCCTGTCTGGACAACCCGGATCGTGTTCCCGATCTTCTTCACTCCCTCGCCGACCAGATCGCCAGCGCCGTTCACAATCGGTTTGTCGATATAGCCGCGCAGCGCCGACCCGATCCGCAGGCTGGTGCGGCCGACCAAATGCAGAAAACCATCGATCAAGCCGCGATCGATCCAGCGGTAGGTGAAGGTCTCGGCCAGCCAGTAGACCGGCCGGACAATGAAGCGGCTGTAGAATTCGTCGATGTAATATTTGTTCTCAAGCAGCGTATACAGCCCGCCGAGCGGCTTGCGCAGCGGATCCGGCGCCCCGGCCGGGATGCGGCGGTAGACAAGCCAGCCGAGTGTCAGCCCGCCCAGCGAAACCACAATGGAAACGAGCAGCGGCAGCGGATGGAATGCGAGCGCGATGGGATGTTCGATCAGCGTGCCGCCGACGAATTCATGGAACCAGTTAGGAATGATGCCGCCCAGCAGGGGGAACTCTTCGGCGATACCCGCCCACCCCGCAGCGATGGCGAAGACCGCCAGCACGACCAGCGGCAGTGTCATCGTACGGGTGGATTCGTGAGCGTGTCCGGCAGCCTTGCTGCGCGGCTCGCCCAGGAATGTGAGCGTGATCTGGCGCATGGTGTAGAAGGCTGTCAGCAGCGCCGCCAGCGCCAGCAGCAGGAAGATATCGAAGTGCCGGTTGAGGAACGCGTGGCCGAGGATCTCATCCTTCGACCAGAAACCGGCCGTGAAAAGCGGGAAGCCGGACAGCGCAAACCCACCGATCAGGAATGTCCAGAAGGTGGCCGGCATCTTGCGCCGCAGACCGCCCATGTTGAGCATATCCTGGCCATCGACGTGCTCATGCGTCTCATGCACGCCATGCTCCATGCCGTGAATGACCGAACCCGAACCGAGGAACAGCAGCCCCTTGAAGAAAGCGTGCGTGATCAAGTGGAAGGCAGCCGCGACGAAGGCGCCAATCCCAACTGCGGCGACCATGTAGCCCAGCTGCGAGATGGTCGAGTAGGCCAGCACGCGCTTGATGTCGTTCTGCGCAACGGCGATCGTGGCCGCGAACAACGCCGTAAATCCGCCGATCAATGAGATCACGACCATCGTCGGCGTCAAGGGCTGGCCCTCGATCCAGCCAGCCGTGATG
>JARRJK010000202.1:0-2727 GCA_037379555.1 Anaerolineales bacterium
CCGAGGAGCTTGCGACGAAGGATACCCAGGGCGTCCACATGAAGGCTTGACCCATGGCGACCGGGGGCGATAAAAGCAGCGGATGTCCCGAGTATTCCTCGCCAGGCGGGCGCGGAATGACAGAGGGAGGGGGCGCTGGATGAGAGTGTATGTCATCCCGAGGAGCTTGCGACGAGGGATACCTGGGGCACTCATATGAAGGATTGGCACATGGTGACCGTGGGCGATAAAAGCAGCGGATGTCCCCGGTATTCCTTGCCAGGCGGGCTTGGAATGACGCCTCGTGGTCGAAGAGAAGATTGCTGTACTTTCGTTCGCCTTAGAACAGATGCGCCGGTGAAGCGGCAGGTTGCCGAACTTTCCAGCCCGAGTACCACACGGCCAACGGATACAGCACGGCAAGCCCGAGCAGCCACAACGCATACATCGGCAGCAGGGATGAGCCGCCCGGAGTGAGCAGCCGTCCGAGGGCGAGGTACAGGAAGAGATGCAGCACGTAAACAAGCAGCGGTGCTCTCCCGAAAGCCGTTAGAATATTCAGCCAGGCTGCCTTTCTCCTGCTGAGCCAGCCGAGTACTGAGAGCAGGATCAAGTTTACGCCCGTCGTGAGCAGCGTGAAGGTCATGCTCGGTGGGTACTTGACCGGGTTGAGGAAGTCCATCCAATTGGTTCCTGGGCGCGGGCGGATGTTGCCGAAACCATCCAGACTTCTCAGAATGAGGAACAGCATCAGGAAACTGGCGCCAATAATCCACGTGCGGGATAGCGTCTTGCGTGGATCCCTGCGCATCCAGCGCCCAAGCAGCATGCCGAAGATCACAAGCTCCAGCCAGGGCAGGATGGGGTAGTTCGACCATAAGAGGTCGTCCCCGCCTGGGCGCAGCAAGAGCAGGTTCAACACGTCGATGTTCAGCTTGCCCCACAGCTCCGGGGCGGGGTGCAGGAGTTCTGTTCCAACGAACAGTATCAGGATGAGGCCTGCGAGTGGGAGATCGCGAAGCGGCAGCAGTAAACTACCAAGGATCATCGTCCCGCCCAGTGCGATCAGCACACCGATATAGAAGCTTGGGAACGGATAGGGGCCCCAATGCCAGGCGAGGTTGATGAGCAGCAGCTGGAGCGCGACCAGGAGCAAGCCTCGCAGCAGGAAATGACGCAAGACGGCGCCCCATGACCACCCACGGTTCCGCCGGGAGGCGGCGAAGAAGGACATACCGGCGCCCATCAGCAGGAAGAAGCCGGGAGCACAGAAATGGGTGACGAAGCGTGTCAGGAAGGATGGCAGATCGGTATAAACCGGGAAGGCGCCCCCCCAGTATTCGCCGCTGCTGTGCCGCTGGGCAATGAAGTAGTTGGCATGATCCAGAGCCATGAACACGATGATCAGGCCGCGCAGCGCATCGAGCGCACGCTGGCGTCCGCCGCTTGATGTAGAAGTCAGGATCTGTCCTGCAGACTCAGCCATTTGGATTCCTTCTGCGCATCGGTGCATCGCAGGTTGTGATGATCAGCGGCTCCAGGGAACCGAGGAGCTTGTGGTGCGAAATCGTGTTTTAGTATGTACTCACCAAGTCATTTTACGTTTCAAGTTTCCCGCCGACTGGCTAGGCTTCGCTATCTGGGTCTATCAATTCCACGCCGAGCAGTTGCAGATTAAGGCTGACCAGTTTGTTGAGAACCCCCTGCAGTGCGCCCTGGTCTGGAAGATAGCCGCTGAGCGTCACCACCGGTCCAGTCTCATCTTCACTTGTAGTCAGCGAGAGGCCGTCGAACCAATCAGACCAATCAGGAATTAGCGTGCCCCGAACTCGAATCTGATAGAATGCCGGGCGGTCGAGTCGGTCGCGGTCAGCCATAATTCACATCCCGCATCGAGTATTCCCCTGACCTGTCATGTTCTCTTCTGCCTGCCTGCTTCTGCAGCCAATCTCCGATTGCCTCGAGCGCACGCCCAATACTGACCATAAACTTGCGCAGGATCCGCTCGAGAAATCCAGGCGTTGCGTTGCACTGCCTGATCGTTCGATCTTGCACAGCCTGGCGCTCACGATCTCGGCGCATAGCCGCAGAGATCAGATCCATGGCACCATAAGATATCATCGCTCGGCCTCCACTTCTTCGCCTTCCAGGTTAGGCGAAGGATCAGCGTGTTTCTGTCTGAAATGTACACGTCACAAAGGGGAGAGGTCATCCCCCACCTTGGGGATCTTCATGATGATCAAAAGCGTAATGAATGATAGAGCGCGGGATCAGAGCAAACCGAGCTCGCGTGCCTGTTCGACCGCTTCCATCCGGCGGTGGACGCCTAGCTTCTGGTAGATGCTCTTGATGTGGGAACGTACGGTGCTGACAGCTATGTACAGTTCATCGGCAATCTCCGAGGATGTCAGGGAGGAATTAAGATAGCGCAGGACGTCGAGTTCGCGGTCGCTCAGGGGCTCGATCAGCACGGATGGACTTCCGGATCCAGGCTGGAGCTTGACTGCTGTCGGGTTGATGGCGGCGAGGATTGTACTGCGATATGGGGATGGGATGCCCGACTCGGGTTGTCTGGCCAGCATTCTGCGGAGGTGGCTGGAGAACATCAGGAAGGTGCCGATGAAACCCTCCTGCTGACCGAGGTTCAGGGCACGGTCCATGGTTTGTGTACCTTGTTCATGCTCACCCTGCAGGTCGAGCCCGATCGCTTTCATGATCAATGTCTCGATGAGCGGGGTGACTGCTCCG
>JARRJK010000203.1:0-2726 GCA_037379555.1 Anaerolineales bacterium
GGACACATCACGGGACGGTGATGTCCGATGGTCCCGATGCTGATCCAAACGATCCCACGAATGCGATCCCGGTGTGGACACCCACGCATCAAGGGATCCACGGTGTACGATCATCACAGCGGTCCCAGGCATGCAGAGGCTCCTGAGTCGCATCGATGGAATCTTGCGCACAGAATGGATCCATAAAACCAGGAACCTCGCAGCCAAATGCCCGGACAAGTATTCCAACAGGTATGAATTCAACAATGGACTGTCATATTGTTGAACCGGGTGATCAAGCGGCATTGCTCACGCGGACTTCACTACACCACACTCGACAGTTTCCCGGCACAGGCCCTTTTTACACCGCGCTCCGGCCGCCAGCCGAAGCGATTCGCCCTCCCCCGGGAAGAGGTGCTGAGACCACGTGTTGCATACCTCCGGGGAACACAAGCAGATCCAGGATCCAAAACGCCCTGGCACCATCCCAGCACCCAGGGAAGAGGACCGATCTGTTGGCTTCTTCGAGAAGCGTTGGTGGGGATCCCTCAGCTCACCGCTTGTTTTACGAGTGCTTCGATCCGTTTCTCAACGCTGGCGGTCAGCTTTGTCAAAGCGAATGAGGTCGGCCACATGGCGCCCTGGTCGAGGTTCGCCTTGTCGCTGAAGCCGAAAGTGGAGTACCTTGAATTGAATTTCTGCGCGCTTTGAAAGAAGCAGACGACCTTGCCGTTCTTGGCGTACGCCGGCATCCCATACCAGGTTCGCGGCATGAGTTCTGGCGCGCTGGCGCTGATGATGTCATGGAGCTTCTTGGCCATGGTCCGGTCCGCATCGTCCATTTCTGCGATCTTCTCAAACAGGGCTTTCTCCCCTTCGGCGCGGTCCTTATTCATGCGCGCTTCGGCCTTCAATTCCTTGGCGCGCTCCTTCATCGCGGCTCGTTCGTCGTCCGTAAATCCCTTTGCGGCCTTCTTCGCGCTTTTCTTAGGGCTCATCGAAACCTCCTCACACCCAATCTGGTTGCAACTCCGACGGTCTCCGAATTCAGAACCGCACAATTCTATCATGCGCCGCCGAACCGCTTCCCGCGGCGATGTCCGACGGTACAACCAATGATCGCTGGAATTCCTTCCAGCCATTGCCGCTCACGCTCTCAACGATCCTCCAGCGTACGAAAGCACCTCAAAGCCTGGGTTATTCCCGCATCCAGCCGCAGGCTCACCACCACGCGACAGGTAGGCGCCCGCCTGCTTCAGTTGATGAGGCTGAGCAAGACCTCTTCGAGAGACGGAAGCGGTTCCCGGCCTTTGAAGTGGGACATACGTTGATATACATCATTTGCGGCTGAATGAAATCCTGCCGGCAAGCCGGCGGAGATGAAAGTGCTTTCGATCTCCTCCATTTCTCCTGCAAACCGCCAGGCCTTCCGGGTGACTCTTCTCGCTCGTCCTTCCGCCTGATCGGAAAAACCGGCTCCATCACGGTTCCATTCGTGCTCGAGTTCACCCCTCACACCAAGAGATTCGGCCGCAGCGAGAACCGCGCACAGAAGAGCTGTTGTTCCCTTGCTATAGGCTGCGAAACACATCTTGAGCGCAGACGCACGTCCGACGGATGCTCCCAGGATGCGAGTCGCTACCGGCCCTGCGGAGAAACAACTCGCGACGCTACCGGCCAGCTCACCCGATAGGTAAAGCGTCGTCTCTCCAGGCTGCCACGCAGGCCCCCCGATGACGCCCCCATCAACAAAAGAAACCCCTGCCGCGTCCATCCGTTGTCCGATGTGCATGGCTCGTTCAGGGGAGATGGCATTCGCATCGAGGTATGTGCCGGCGAAGCCGCATTCCAGGACCTGGTCTGCGACAGCTTCGGCCGCGTGTGGCGGGCAGATGCTGACGATGACTTCGCATTTTTCAACGAGCTGGCGAACGCTTCCGGCATCCTGTAGGCCATTAGCGTCCGCCCGCTGATGCGTCTGATCGCTTCGCCCGGCAGAAGCCCAATATACCTGATGGCCTGAATTCCTGGCCGCCGCCGCGAGCGAGGTGCCCATAGCACCCGGATGCAGCACACCGATATTCAACTGAGTCATGACACGCTCCGGTCTTGGTTCGCTGTCCGACGCCGTCATACGACTCCTGACAGCGTAATTTCACGCACAACTGTCTTGATCACGCTTCACTGGTGATTTTGCTGGAATGGGAACATATTTACCTCGACTCCCAGACGCCCTTATCATTCTTAATCCGAGGTCCGACTTCCGGTCTGGTCCGTTTGATCCCTGGCCGACGCTCCATTTGTACCGACGTTACCAGTGGTGCGATTCTTGATTGCCCGCGGCTCACTGAGAGCGGAAGCATAGCGATCACTTATCATTTAGTCCCTTCCCTTTGAGAATACGGGGAATATGCTTCTCAACTCTCGACTTCCGGGTTTCGGCTCGCTTGGCTGCAGAAAAGTATAGAAGGTATGCTCTCTGGCGTCCCGGCGTCAACGCATCGAAAGCCGTCTTCAAGGAAGGGTTTTCGTCAAGCTTGGTTTGAAACTCTTCGGGCACAATGTAGTCTGATGTCTGCTTCAAGTTCACCATCAATCCGGCTTTTTCGACCTCCATGGCCTCACGGATGTAGGCTTTCAAAGTTGCTTTCATGTCGATTATTTCTCGGACTTCGGTAAACCGAATCTGACGACTCGCCTGTGTACTCTTTCCGGGTTTGACTAAAAGTCCATCCGCATCTCTCAAC
>JARRJK010000203.1:2748-3378 GCA_037379555.1 Anaerolineales bacterium
ATAATCTTTGAAACCCTGAATGATGACGATGTTGCTCTTCTGAAACGTGTAGCAAGGCTTACCCCACTTCACCTCTTCGGTCAGTTGGCATTCAAGGACGATCCTTCGCAACATCCGCGATTCATCCTGCCATTTTTCGAGCTGGCCGAGATATGCATCGACCTCAGGATTTTTATGGTCCATTCGTTGACCCTCCTATTCGTTATAGATACAGCTACTTTATGAACGACTTCATTCATATGATGGGCTCGATGCCTTGCAGCTCCGAGCAGAGGCGCCGAGGATCCCACATGGGTCTGGATTTCTACGGTCCGGTACCTGTTCCTCGAATTTCCAATCACGCTGCCTGCCGCCGTGTTTCATCTCCTGCGATTCCACGTCATTTGCTAATCCACAGATTGCCGGCGAATTCCCACGACTGAGGCGATCTGGTGCATGCACTGTTGGGCGGCGTTTGGATATTGAGCAGCTTGAGAGTCAAGGCGATCTCAATCCTTGACACACCGAATCCCGAGTTTATAAGCTGAGAAGTCGGGAGTGTTCTGGCCACGCTTGACGCTGCGCACGTTAGTGGGCAGATCAAACCAGCTTCCGCCTCGTGATACCACAAGCTGTCCTGATTGCGGCCCT
>JARRJK010000204.1:0-3234 GCA_037379555.1 Anaerolineales bacterium
AGCGCCTTTGCACGCAGCAGCCATACGTCCTGCATATAGAGCCGTGCTCCGATCCGCTCTAAATGGTCTATCAGGCTATCGAGGATTGCCAGGCAAGCACCCGGATCTCCTTCTGCCAGCTTGATTTCGGCCGATGCAAGCCCAAGAGCGATGCCGCCGAACTTCGCTGCATCATCCAGTGGAACCTCGTCAGAAGCGGTACTTATCGGGGATAACGCCGCAGCAGCGGCTTGGAGATCATCGTACAACAGATGGATCCTGGCCAAGCAGGCCACCGTCCACGCAACGGCAGGATGGTATTTGCTTTCGGCTTCTGTAATGGCTTCCTGACATATGTTGACAGCCTCTGTTCGCCGCCCCAGTCGCGCCAGGACCCAGCCCAATTCAGCCCATATTCCTGTGGTTGTGATGGCATTGCTCGCCTGCTGGCCAGCGTCGACTGCTGCTTGTAAAGCTTCAAGGCCGGCTTGCACATCGCCCCGCTCAACCGAAGTCAGCCCTGAGATGGTCCGGCCAAACGATACCGCCGATTGGTTTCCGATGGAAAGCCCGATCCTTATGACTTCGTCAGCCGTCGAGGCTGCACGGTCTAGCTCGCCGGCGAGAAACAGCTCCTGCGCCTGGTTGCCTAGAGAATTGGCTAACATTGGTTGGTTGCCCAGCTCTTCCCACAAACCGCGTGCCTCTGCGGCTGCCGCCTGAGCTTTCTCGCGGTCACCCATGCTCGCATACGCGTTGGATAGGTCGTGCAAGGTGAAGGCTAGCTGTTCACGGAGTCCGAGTTCCTGCGAGATAGCCTGCGACTGCTCCCCATACGGTACCCCCGCAGCCGGGTTGCCAGAATACTGATTGATCAGGAGCAAGGTCCATAAAATCTGGGCTTCTACGGCGTGATCCCCTATAGCCTGAGCCATCCCCAACGCTTTGTTCGCCAAACGAAGCGCTTGCTCAGGATTGTGCTGACCAGTCGGAACTGCAAGCAGGGTGGCTTCGGCCGCCAATGCGACCATCTCGACCGCCACACTCCCGCGCTTTTGGCCGAGAGCTTTCATCGACTCATAATTCGCCAGTGCCGATCCCGGATCGCCGGATAGCTCCAACGCTCGTCCCCGCGCTCGATACAGGTGGACCACTTCCTGGGGGTCTGCATCGAAATCGACCAGCATTTCAGCTGCCTGCGTGTACTGCGTCACGGCGTCGAGATTGGCATAAGCTGCAGCTGCGCGATCGCCGGCCTGCACGGCAAAATGGAAAGCCCGGTCGGAGATGCCAGCCTGGCGGTAGTGCCATGCGAGTTTGCCAACGATCTGGTCATCCACATCCCCATACAGGGAGAGCAGGGCAGCCGCTACGTCTTCGTGTAAATAGGCCCGCTGCGCTGCGTCCAGCGATTGATAAAGGTACTCCTGCACCATGTTATGACGGAAGGTATACTCCGATAGCCGCTGAGCACCGATGCGCCGTACGCCAGCGCCGGAGATCAACGCATGTTCGTGGTCGATGCTGGTGCTGAGAGTGGCAACCACCTGGCGCGCTTCCTGGTTGATCAAGCGAGCGACCACCTCCGCGATGAAGATGTTCCCTTCAACACTGGCAGCCTGCAGCAGGGTCAGCTCCTCCGATTTAAGCCTCGCCACTCGCTCGGCGAGGATGCCCTCTACACGCTCAGGGAAGGTGGACCAATCGATCTCGGCCTTCGCGACCCATCGCCCTTGGTCGTCCTTGATCAGGTCGCCACGTTCCCGCAGGACCCGCAGAAGTTCGATGACGAAGATTGGATGCCCCTCCGTTCGGTCACACAGGTCCTGGCGAAATTGCTGATCAAGGACATTCGGTTCGGAGTCAAGAATGTCGTCGATAAAGGCGCGCGCTGCCTCCATTGAGGACGGCGCCAGATCGATCAACCTTTGACCGCTGTAGCGCTCCACCTCATGGATCACCGGCTCCAGGGGATGGCGGGCTCCGCTGCGGCCCTGTGACACATCGTTCGGGCGGAAGGCGCCCAGGATCAGGATCGGACGATCATTGATGCGCCGGCTCAGATGAAAAAGCAGCCCGGCCGAGGCGGCGTCTGTCCATTGCAGATCATCGAGGAAGATGAGCAGCGGCTGAGACAGCGATGCCTGACGCAGAAACTCTGTATATTCCTCGTAAACGCGGTCGGAGGAGAGCGAAGGTGCTCCGATCTTCGTCGTCACAGGTTTCTTCTGGGCGAGATCGTTGAGCTTCGCCAACCAGCCTGTCCGCGAGGCCACAGCCTTGCCGAACAAGCCCACCAGGCGTGTCCCGGGGATGACGATGTTGATCAAGTCGGGGGCGATGTCAACTAACACCTGCCCGGTCTTTGCGAAGGTCTGCTTTAATCGATCGGCTCCGACCGGAGTCAGCGTACCCTGTGCCAGGGCTTTCTCGACATCACCACTCAACTGAGCCAGAACCTCTTGAAACGGCAGGTAAGGATCGGCCTGGCTGGCGAGATCGTTGCACTCCCCTCCGGCAGCGAGGAGTTCAGGATGTGCTAACTGGGCGCGGCGTGTGAACTCTCGCAGCAGCGCCGTCTTCCCGGCGCCCGCTTCGCCCGTAATGAATGCCAACTGGCCCTGGCCAGACAACGCCAGGTCCAGCAGTGCATTCAACTGGTTGAGCTCTTGCTCACGGCCGATAAAAGGTTCAGACATCGCCGATCACGTCTGACTTAGCCTCATTATACGCCCGGTCACGGAGACAGGATTCGTGATGTCGAAGTGCAGGTACGAATGCTCCTCATGGTCTCATCGGCGAAGCTTGAAAGACCGTTTGCCTTCCTTCGGATCAGGGGAAAATTGAACCGCCCCAAGGTTCGATATCCATGCTGCCTGCAAACAGATAGGGCAGCTAATTCTTGCCATGTTCAAATTCGATGGGTGTCCCGACAAACTATACAGCTTTTGAATACGGAACAATTCTAGTTCGGAGGATAAGCATTTATCTCGAGCTTCAGATAGCAACTCCACTGAGATTAACGTGCTGAATCTCCTCGCCGAAAAACTGGTATGCTGGCTATGTCCCTCCTATTGAGCATCCAGAGGGTCGGAACCATGAGACAACCGTTTAAGGACTCATCCAGGAAAGGCGCAAGATGAGACCGCTCGAGATCCTTCTGGCTGTCCTACTGTTCCTTGCCATCCTTCTCCCACGCCTTCGAATCCGAACACCGGAACGGATCGTACCCTGGATCCTGCTGTTGACGCTCGC
>JARRJK010000205.1:0-2657 GCA_037379555.1 Anaerolineales bacterium
GCACAACACCCTGGATCACATCCAGACCCTCGTCGATGACTTCATCATTCAGTGGGGGGCCTGACATGAACGTACAAACCCTTTTGCTGGACTACCTCCCGGCCGTAAGCGTCTAGCGAATTACATCTATCCGGCTCTCAGCATAGCGGCGATGATGATGCCTCCATCATCCACCGACATGCTGAGGGTACATCATGAGTTCGAGCTTATCTAAACGAGAGATCAATCGCCAGCGCTGGTATGAGCGCATCGCCGACTGGAGGCAGAGCGGCCTGACCCAAAAAGCGTTTTGCGAACGCCACCACCTGGGGCTGGCCTCTTTCCAGCGGTGGCGACGGATATTCATGACGGATGGGCAAACAGAGGCACTGTCCCCGGTAAGCTTCCTTCCCGTCCAGGTGGCAGCCCCCAATGCGTGCAGTCTAACGTTGCGGATCAATGAGAATCTGCGCATCGAGATCCCTGCCGGCTTCGATCCTGTGACACTAAAGCAGGTTGTCCAGGTGCTCCAGGCGTCATGATCGCTTTCGGGTCAAACACGAGGGTCTATCTGGCGGCGGGTGCCACCGATATGAGGAAGGCAGTCAATGGGCTGATGGTGCTGGTTCAGGATGTCCTGGAGGCCGATCCGTTCTCAAGCCATGTGTTCGTTTTCTGCAATCGATTACGCGATAAAATCAAAATCCTCTACTGGCACAACAATGGATTCTGGCTTCTCTACCGGCGTCTTGAAAAGCAACGATTCTGGTGGCCTGTGGCCGGCGAGCAGGCCTGCGTGACGATCACCTCACGTGAGCTGGGTTGGTTACTGGAAGGGTTGGATATCACCCGGCTCGAGGCGCATAAGGTGGCGAAGTTTTCGTTGTTTTAATGTCTTTTTCTGCTGCCTGTGCGTTGCACATTGCGTATAATCCAGCGCATGAATTCAACAGCACCTTCGCGTTCCAATGAGTCTGATCAGCTCAAGGCAGAGGTGGCTCAATTGCGCGGTGTCGTCGAAGAAAAAGAGCAGGCGATTGCCGAAAAAGAGCGTGCCCTAAACGAGAAGGCACAGCGCATAGAGCAGTTGCTCGATTACATCTTGCTGCTGAGGAAGCGCCAGTTCGGCGCCAGCGCGGATCGAACCAATAAGAATCAGGCCTCGCTGTTTGATGAGGCAGAGCTGGAGCAACTGCTGGCTGAACTGAATCTGCCGTCACAGCAGGATGAAACAAAACCTGCATGGCGAAAGAAAGCGGAAAGCGAACGTAAGAAACCCGTGCGCCGGCCACTGCCCGCCCACTTCAATCGAATAGAGAAGATCATCGACCTTGGTGATGAACAGAAGGCGGCGATGGGCGATGACTGGACCTTCATCGGCTACGACACCTCAGAGCAGCTGGCCGTCATTCCCCGGCAACATTATGTCATTGTGTACAAGCGGGCCAAGTATGTTGCAAAGCACGACGAGGTAGCCGGCGCCGAACCAGGTGTGAGGATTTCTCCCCGCCCGCAACAGATCCTCCCCAAATCCATCGCCCACAGCTCGGTGATTGCCGATGTCGTGACCCGTAAGTTCGTCGATGGCCTGCCTTTTTATCGGCAGGAGACGATCTATGCCCGGGAAGGCATCGATTTGAGCCGTCAGACCATGAGTAGCTGGGTGATTGGTCTGCATGAACGGCTTTCGCCCTTGATGGCTGTAATGAAGCGGTTGCTGTACCAGGGCCGGGTCCTGCATATCGATGAGACCCGCTTGCAGGTACTGAACGAACCGGGGCGGGAAAATACCCAATTATCCTACATGTGGGTCTATGGAGGTGGCCCGCCGGACAAGCCGGTGGTCTGGTATCAGTATGCACACAGCCGTAGCGGCGAGGTGCCCGAGGCCTTTCTCTACCCGGAAGAAGAAGATCCTTCTGACGGGGCAATGTATCTGGTGACCGATGGCTACGAAGGCTATAACGGCTTGTCCAAGTCGCCCGGTATCCTGGGACATGGCGCCTGCTGGGCGCATGTGCGCAGACGCTTTGTCGAGGCGACGCACGGACGCAAAAATACTGCCGCGGCGCATCAGATGGTGGCATTGATCCACAAACTGTATCAGGTCGAGCGTGCCGCCCGGGATAAAACCCCACAAGAGCGAAAAGCCCTCCGTCAGCAGCAGGCTGCCCCGATCCTGGACAAGATCAAGATGTGGCTGGATCAGAAAGCGGCCAAGGTGCTGCCCAAGAGCCCGTTGGGCGGAGCCGTCGCCTATACTGTGAAACTCTGGCCAAGACTGACCACCTATCTTGAGGATGGTCACATTGAGATTGACAACAACAAGGTGGAAAACGCCATTCGGCCGTTTGTGATCGGCAGAAAGGGGTGGCTGTTCAGTGGCAGTCCGCGAGGCGCCCACGCCAGTGCCACCCTCTATACGCTGGTGGAGACGGCCAAGGCGAATAACCTGGAGCCCTGGGCCTATCTGAATTACCTGTTTGAAAAACTTCCCGCTGCCACATCGCAGCAGGCGCTGCTGGACCTCCTGCCGCAGAATTTAAAAATGGAAGATCTGAACCGGTAGGGTCAATCCTGCAGTTGCCCGGACGCTTACGCTCAGTTAGCTCCTTGCCAACCGATCCGCATTGCTGCGGCACACACAACTATCTTGAAAATCGCCGGCAGTGAGAACG
>JARRJK010000206.1:0-2657 GCA_037379555.1 Anaerolineales bacterium
ATTAAGGATGAGCAACGGGAGCACAAGCGAGAATGGCAGCACCAGCCCGCCTGAGAGGGGAGTCGGGTTGTGATGCGTCTTGTGACTTGCCGCCCCTGGATAATCGACCAGGCCCAAACGCAGTGACAGCCTTCGCATCGGAATCCCAAGCAGCAGCGCGATGATCAAAGCGATAAAAATGACCTCAAAGAGCTGAACCAGGTTGGTTACCACGCCGCGCCTCTCATCACTATCCACTACTTTCTGGCATCATGATTCATCCAGGCTTACCTGCACGAAGCCCGCTCAGAAACAAGCGCCGAGTCGCCCAGGCGGAGAGCAATCCCGGCACGATCCAGAGCTGCGGCAGGGCATAGGTATCCAGGCTGAAGCCTTCAAAGAGCTGCGCAACCAGCCACAACATGCCTGCCGTGCCGATGAAACGGTCAACTCGATCCCTGGATTTAAGCAGCGCCCACGCGCTCAAGCCCAGCAGGAGCAGCCAGCTAACAAAAGCGATTATCCCGATGATCCCCTGTTCAGCCAGGATACGCAACCACAAGCTCTTCGGATTCGGGAATCCATAGATCGGCTGGTTGAGCACGTTTTGGATTTCAATCAACTGGAAGCCGTACACCGGCATGAAACTCTCAAACAGGAAACCCGCATTCCCGGGTCCGACGCCCAAAATCGGATATGTCCCGAAGATACGAAATGCAGTCGTCCAATAGATGAACCGCTCAGCCAGCGTTAGCTGCCCTCCCAGGGCATAGATCACATCTTGCGGATAGAAATAGCGCAGCTCGGTCACTCGGGCACCAACCTGGAACAAGCCCGACAGGCGCGGATCGAGCTTCGTCATACCCCATAACAGCCCGAAGGCAAGAATGCCGCAGATCACCAGCAACAGAACCAGGCTGATTCCTGAAGCAAGCATGCTCCTGACCCGCCCTATACCACGGGAGGCAGAAAACAGCCGTTTCATCCAATTGTGGAGTATCCGGAATCCAGCGACCAGGGCAAGAATGCCCAGCATTGCGCTCAGGCTCAGCAAGCTGATCCTTGACTTTGTCATGACCAGGAGCGCCAGGCTGGATGCCAGCAGCAGGTGCTCGATACTGAGCCAATTCCTAAACTTACGGGCGACGGAAATGCCTGACACAACGCTGGAGACAAGCAGCGGAAGGAAGAGCAGCACCAATTGGTCTCCAAACCATGATGGCTCATAGGCCAGTCCGGTCAGCCGATCAGGGAATGGATCGCGAACTGAAAACCAGCGGTGGAACGTAGAGATCCAATGCGGGATGATCCCCTGGCCGTCAAAGATTGTGTACGCCTGGACCGCGGACCAAAGGGTCAACAGGAACAAACCCACGTAGATCGCCCGCAGGCTTGCGACCATTTGCTCCCTTGTCCTGGGCATCATCAGGGCGCTGAGGTAAAAACCCAATCCGATGACAATGGTAATGCCTGCCCGCAATTCCCGATCGAGGATCGTTTGGCCCTTGTACGGCACAATCGGAAGGAGGAAGGCCACCAGGGCAGAGACCAGCGCCGAAACCGCGAAGAAGAGCATGGGCTTTGCAAACCCCGAGATCCGTCCGCCTCGTACCAAGGACGGAATCACGCCTACAAGAATCAGCAGGAACATCGGCAGCATTGCAAGCGGGCTCACCAGCACAATGCCACCCAGGCTTTCAGCGATCGGGGGAAAGGAGGTCACTGGCAATGTGATCAGCATCAGCAGCCACAGGTACCAGGCGAGCCTGGACGCAGTATGCGTACGGTGAGGACGATCTGAACCGGCAGAAGCTTCTGAATAATCTTGCTGCAGCTGGAAAGTCTGAGCCTGCATGATCTAAGGATCCTGCGTTTCCTGTCGCTGGCGTCCTATCGTCCAGATGAAGCCCAGCAGCAATCCCAGCAACGAACTTATCAGGATGATCGGGGCTCTCCCCCACAGGACCGGGGAGTCGGGCACGGCAGCGTGCTGCAGAATGGAGAAGCTGAACATCGGTAGAATCCCACGCGACAAGCGGACCTGCTCCAGGATCGCCTCGGGGATTTGAGCCGGATCCAGGCCTTCACTACGGGTGGAACACTGCCACAGAGCCCGGGTCTCATCCTGCGGATCAGGGCTTAAGCTGCAGTGCGCTGAATAGAGCGCGTTCTGCCATTCCCAGGCCAGGAGGGAGTGGTGCAACCCTTCTTCCAGTGCCCGGATAGAGGCTTCCGCCCAGGCATCCGCCAGGCCGGCGGCAAAGCTAGGATCTCGCGAATACACAACCAGCTCCCACCCGTCCGGCCGCTGGCTCAAACGGATGCGATCCCTCATGGCCGCGATTCCGGTCAGTTCACCGGTTGAGCCCACCACCTTCTCGACAGCAAGCAGCGCGCCAGAGAGCACATCGTCCGCTAAAAGCACCCCGCGCACTTTCTCATAGGCTTTCATTACCGTCACATCATCCAAAGGCGCAGCACGCACATAATCGATATCCACCTGCAGGATGGCAGAAGCCTGGTATTGAGGCGGCAGAAGGCTGCTCAAGCCGATGCCGAGAACAGAAAAGAAAATCGCGATCGAGAGCATGATTTTCCAGCCGGCAATTGCTGTTCGCAAGTAATCAATGGGGATGACGTCTGTCTTTTCGCTCATATGGACCCACATCAATCCGGCT
>JARRJK010000207.1:0-7116 GCA_037379555.1 Anaerolineales bacterium
AGGCGATTTGAAGGGCGACGTAGGTGACCGTTGATCCCTCATAGACCCTGCCGCGAATATCCTGTGCGAACCCGGGTGGGTCCAGATAATCCGTATCGAGGAAGTAGATACCACGCTGGTCGAACCAGCGCCGGCCACGCCACGTAATGAAGCGCGGCATGTGGAGCGCGGCAATCTCTGCCCGGCACTGCTCGAGGACCAGGGTGTTCACCGATACAAAGTAGCTCGTCTCGAAACCCATATGCGGGAAGAGCAGATAGATGCGATTCATGCCGAAGGTGTATTCATCTTTCAGCAACCCTAGATCGGTCCGATTGAGGCTCGGGCCATTGCCGAGGATGAAGCAGCGTTCGCCTGTATGGATGTCATGGAAAGCCCCAAGAGCCTGTTGACTTTGCTCGAGCCGGCGATCGAAGATCGCGGCGAATTGGTGACGGGCGCGGTTATACCACCACCAGTATGGCCCCGTCAGGCTCCTCCAGATCGGTGCTGGGATATAAGGTTTGATGTGATAAATCCACTTGTTTTCAGACATTACGACGTATCCAGTTTGGTACCCATCAACTAGTCGGCTTGTTTATGTGACTGTGATTAGTCTGTGTTCATGAACAGCTGGATCTTTCCATAGTCTTCATTGAGTTTCAGCCCCAGGTAATCACGCAGTCCTGCACAGCGGGTGCATATCACGGCACATGGCGAAAAGCTAGTGTCCAGATAACGGGACGAGCTCTCTGAAGCGGTAATTGATCGGATTTGTACACCTGCCTCGGGCGCATCGAGCAAATGCCAGAACAAGTACTCGTAGTCATGCGAATCAAGATCCAGGCCAATTCGAGTGCAACGATTTGATTCAATGCTTGAGGCGACCGCCTCGAATTCATCCCTGGCACCAGGGTTCATGGCGAATAGCAATTCTTCATCCTCCGCCGCAAAGACGCTATCCACCCTCGTGACCCAAGGTACCCAGCCAATGACAGGACGTGTGTTATTCAACAGAAGCCAGGGCAATGAAAACGCAAACAGGCTGAGCAGCATCACATACTGGATACGCGTGGATGCAATGGTGCTGAAGGAGTTGAAGACTCCAGCTACAAAGGGTCCGGCCAGGACAAAAACGGGTATTTGAAAACGCACGCTGTAGAGATTGTCAGCATTGGCGATCACGACCGGCAGCAAGAGATATGCGGCAAGCGCGATGATCCCATATACAAGCATCTCCCCGGAGACCTGTCTGCGGAACACCAGCACGATCACAGCGAGCATGGCAATCCCGATGAGGATAAAATGAACCGGATTACCGGCCGTATCCTCATGATTCCAGATTGCACCATCCAGATCCGAGTATTGTTCTTGATCAAGGATTGCTTGGAGGAATGAATCGACCGGAGGAATTCGATCCCGGAGAGGAGCGAGTGGTACAGCCAGATTCCAAACAACCATTCGCTTCTCTCGAGACAGCAAACGAGAAAAGTAACCGCCCTCGAGTGATTCTCCCAGGTCAGCGCTCTGGTTCTCTGCAGCTTGACTGCCGACGTCGTATGCCTGTGCTGTAAACGCTGTTGAGGAGCTGACAAACTCGTTGGGTCCAATCGGGTTGCCAAATGTGTACGTGTTACGGATCCAGAAGCCGGCATTAACACAGAGCACAATACCCATGCAAACACCAATCCTCGCAAGAACCTGTCGCCTTGGATTGTGCGCAAACCAAATGAAAAGGATCGCGACCCAGGCAGGTACGACATAGACATAGAATGTGACTTTGGTTAGCAAGCCAAGCGCCGTAACCGCACCGATCCCCACCGTCGTCCGCCAATCAAACCCATGCTTTTGCCCATACAGAATGAGGAAACCCAGGCAGGAGAGCCAGAATGCCACAACAAGATCGTTCTGCGTGCTGGTAGCTTCCAGGAGCGCTAACGGGATTGTTGCAACGAACATCGCTGAGAGGAGTTGGATCTTCCAAATTTGAGATGCTGTCGCTTCCAAAGAGGATTCTTATGTGAAGGATTGCGGTTTCCGCCCAGATCGGCATGAAAAGCTGATGATCATAAGCCGTTGCATAATGGTTGAGATCGTGATCCTGAGCCCAATGGACGACACGAGCCATATGATAAAGCAGAGAATCGACATTGTTTGGAGGAGACGCCAGGGCGATAGCCAACGTAACCGCAAGGATTAACACCAGGCAAAGTAACCCGAGCTTCTCAAAGCGCTTGTAACTTTTCAGACTAGCCTTGACCACCGTAACGACAGTCCTGATCCGATCGATGATATCTGATCGGTTGGCAACAAACAGCAACGCTAAAAGCCAGAAGAGAGCTATAGGAATTCTCGAGAGACCATCAAACAGGCTCAGGATTTCTGTAGAGAGTGTAACAAGAACCCCCCAGGTGATAGAACTAACGATGAAGGCATAGGCTAAGGCACCAGCCGTTGGAGGATCCGTGTCCTTTGAAGGCACGAATCGGAGGAATAAGCCTAGAAAAACCAGCATAGGTAGCAAAGCAGTGAGAGCCATGGAACCTTCAATGATCGGTTTGTTGGTAATATCGAAGATGGAGACAAGCAAAGCCGACAAGCGGCGATGGACAATTCGAGATACGCATCAGAACACTTTGTCTTACTCAGTACTCAGCCTGATCGTCGCCCCGCCATCCACAATCATCGCATGGCCGGTCATGAAAGCTGATTGCTCTGAATCAGCCAGAAAGAGAATCGCCCTTGCGATCTCTGATGGCTCACCGACCCTCCCCATAACCGTTTTATCGCCCAGCGCTTGCAGCAGCTCTTCGTCGGTGCCATCGCCTACATGTCCCCGGCGCAGTCCGTCCCGCAGCATGCCAGTGTTTACCGCTCCGGGCAGCACCGCGTTGACGCGAATTCCATCTCCTGCCAGTTCGATCGCCATCGCCCGCGTCAGCGCTACCATACCGCCTTTGCTGGCTGCGTAGGCAGCGATGTTCTTCGATGTGGCCACGGCGTGAACCGAGCTGACGTTTACGATCGCCCCCTTCGCTTTCTTGAGCAAGCTGTACCCGTATTTCAGGGCGAGAAAAGCGGGGCGCAGATTCGTCGCCATCGTCAGATCCCACTCATCGACACTCATCTCGACCAGTGGTTTGCAGATCTGGACTGCGGCATTGTTGACGATCGCTTCTACGCGGTCTGTATCATTCGAGATCTCAGCAAAAGCCCTCTCGATCTCTTCCGGCACCGATAGATCACAGCGAAGAAGACGCATCCCTTTCGGACTCTTCGCAGGCGCGTTCACATCCAGGCCGAACACCAGCCAGCCGTCTTCAAGAAACGCTTCCGCTGTGGCGAAACCGATCCCGCCCATGGCGCCGGTGATGAGTACGGTCCGTTCCATCGATCCTCCTCCCCGTCTTACACTTTCCGGTCAGGAAAAGACAGCAGGCGACCGCCGATTCTAATGCAATCTAAAATCGCTCAGAATTCAGGTGGTTCCAGTCCCAGGCCCAGAAAGAGATTCCGGATGGTATTGCGGTGAACCCTCTCCCACGCTGAGGGGCTGCTGTTGGCATTATGCGAGCCAAGCAGCACGTTCTCCATGCTCCGCAGCGGACTGTCATCCGACAGCGGCTCATCCTCATAGACATCCAGCCCGGCTCCAGCGATCTCTCCCGCCTGCAGCGAAGCGATCAGCGCTTGCTCGTCGACAATGGGACCGCGGGCGGTGTTGATCAAAACCGCCGATGATTTCATCATCCCCAGACTTTCCTCATTCAGAAGATGCCGCGATGTCGGATTCAGATCGCAGTTCACGCTCACGAAATCCGAACTGCGTACGAGCCCCTCGAGCGGCAGCATATCGACCTGGTAGGTTTTGAGGAAGTCCGCATCGATCTCGATGATGTCGTTCCCCAGCAGTCTCATCCCGAAAGCATTCGCACGTTTCAGCACGGATTTCCCGATGCGCCCTACGCCGATCACCCCCAGCGTGCACTCGTGCAGTGCGACGGCGGGGATCTTCACCCAGGCGCCGGCCTTCATCCGGTTGTCCATCCAGGGCACCTGCCGCGCGAAGGCAAGCATATAGGCCATGACGCTGTCGGCGACGGCTTCCGTGAACGCATCCGGCGTTCTAAACACCTGGATGCCCAATCGCTCTGCAGCCGACCGATCGATCGAATCGACCCCGGTTCCCCATTTCGAGATGACCTTCAGGCGCGGCGAGAACGCTTCCAGCACCTCTGGATTAAACCGGTCATCACCGCAGATCGCCCCGTCCACCTGCCCGGCGAAGGGCATGAGTTCTTCCGCTGAAAGGCGTTCGATCACCGGGGGGATATCGACCTCAATACCCGATTCACCGAAATATCCTTTGAAGCGGTTGAAGACCGGGATCATGTAAGGTGCAGAGAGCAGGATTCTCAGCATTTGGCTACCCAAGGGTTATCCTATGCTCTTCAACGTGTAAATCGCGTACCTTGAAACCAGGAGTTCGTGTTTAATCTATCCGAATTCGGATCATGCACTCCGCCAGTTTGAAATCCCCTGCCGAGCCGGTTGCGGTGTTCAAGCACGGACGTCCGCGAGAAGACATACAAGCAGGAGTTCTCGAGGAAGAGCGGCTCCAGGTCCTGGGTCGGGATCAGCGTGGCAGGATCATGGTTCACCGGCTTACCGTCTGCCGTCCACAGGCGTGTCTGGAAACGCGTTACCGCGAAGAGCGAATCGTGCTCAGGGAGGCCTGCGAAATATTCTTGAACTGCCCGGGAAACCGTTTCGGCCCGTAGCAATGGGTTCGTCGAATGAGTCTGCAGAAAGACTTCGCCCTCCACCTGCTGGACATCATGCAGCAGGATCTCGTTCATCGGCACATCGTCCCCGCACAGCTCCGCCGGGCGCGGGATGATCTCAACCACGGGAAATGCCTCCCCAATGCCTTCCGTGAGAACAGGGCTATCGGTGTCCACGACGATCTTCGTGACCTCCGGGCAGCGGCTCAGTATTTCCAGAATATAGGCGTACAGTGGCCGGCCGGCGATCGGGCGGAAGTTCTTCCCTGGCACTCGCTGCGAATGGTGCCGCATCGGCACCAGCGCGACAACACTCATCTCACTCACGGGAATCATCCACCTCGGTATTCAGTCCTCGCCGCGCCGCCGCACTGTAGTCGATTTGTGTCAGCTTGCGATCTTGCGGACGGACGGATGATGGCTTGCGGTTGGGGTAGTAGAACGCCTGAATTACCTCATCCGTCACCGGTCCAGCGTGCCGGAAGCCGACGAAGGTGCCGAGGAACTGCATCCAGCGGAACCACAGGATGCTCCACATTGCTCGGGTGAAACGGCGGTCGCGGATCGCCTGCAGCGAATCGCTGAAGACGTTCGACAGGTACAGCCGCAGGAAGCTGCCGAAGCCGAATTTCTCCTCCGGCCGGATGCGCGAAAGAGCGATCGCCTCGCGTTCGTAGCGCCGGTAGACCTGCCGGGGCGTCTCGTTATGAACGTGCACGACTTCTGCCTCTGCGCTGTACGCGAGCAGATGGCCCTGGCCCAAGAGCCATGTCGCCCACTCCAGATCCTCCAGGCCTGATAAAGCCTCGTCGAACGGCCGCTCCTCCCACAAGGAGCGGCGGATGGCGGCATTCGCGTTGTTGCAAAGCGGGTGCGTCTGGGGCACGATCGAATGATCCGGAAACATGCGCTGGAATTGCTGGTGCTCGCTGTAGTGCGTATCGCCGTCACCGCGCTGCTTACCGTAGACCATGCCTATGGTCGTATCGGTGAAGGGCTCGATCAGCTTCTCCAGCCAGTCGGAGTACAACGGATAGACGTGTGCGCTGGCGAACACCAGGAACTTTCCCTGAGCTGCTGAGCAACCGATGTTCAATGACCTGCCGAAAGTGAATTCATGTGGCGCGATGGAGAGAATGCGCGTCGGGAAGCGGGACGCGATCGCTACCGTGGCATCGCTCGAACCCGAATCGACGACGATGATCTCGACGTCTTTCAGGTTCTGCTCCATGATTCCCGTCAGCAGACGACCGATATGATCCTCTTCGTTGTAGGCACGGATGACGATCGAGCAGACGGGTGCTGTGCTCATGGGATGTACGCCGCCGTGTCAAACTCACAAGGTCCCACAGTCCTCATCGCGCAGTCTATGCGTTGAAGCTCCTGAACTTGGCTGTGAGCCTGGCTGATGGTGATCATTGGCAACGACAGGGCTTTCGCAACGGCTACGTGGTCTGAAAACTGCCAATGATGCGCAGGATATCGAAGCCTTCTGCATAGGGGCGTTCAGCCAGCGCACCATGCCGGACGGAGGTCGAGCGGATGATCTCAGGGTTGAAGTAGTATTTCGAACTGTAGGTCTTATACTCCGCCAGCGCATCGATCTTCTTCTGCACATCCCCTTCGGAAACCTCAACCAGGAAGTGCGGGAAGAAGCCGTAGCTGCTGCGCAGCACATCGTAACCCAGGACGGAGACACCCCGGTAGGTGCGTAAAGCCTCCATCCGGACAACATCATGGTCCTGGTGGATATCGTCTTCGGTGTGTGTGAAAACGATGTCAGGCTTGAAATCACGGTTGAGTTCGTACAGGAATTCGAGGATTTGCTGCCGGTCGCGGGGGAAATTTCGAGTCTCGAAATCCTTCAAGATGATCTTCTCGCGTGGCACCCCGAGGACCGACATCGATTGAAAATGTTCCTGGACTAGATTCTTCAGGGCCGGATTCTTCTGGTTGTCAGAAAGCGTGACGCAGCGCAAATCAACTTGCCCGACGACATTGGCGATCAGAGCGCCGCATCCAAGCTCAATATCATCGGGATGCGCGCCCAGGAAGAGAAGTCGTTTCCCGGAGAAATTCACAGCTGCACCACCTCTACTTCTCGGCGACAATCCCGCCGACGACCTTCGTCATGACGAGCTCACCCTTATTATCGAACTTGCGTCGGGCGACGTCTTCAATCTTGCTCATCACGTGTTCAAAATCGTCCTCACCCTGGAAAAGGTTTGTCCAGAGCTTGCGGTCCTCGGACAGAGAAGCGCGGGTATAGCTGATGAAGGGCTCGACTGCGTCAAACGCAAGCGGATTTTCGAAGATGTGCAGTTCGGTCGTCTTGAAGTTCTCCTTGATCGTA
>JARRJK010000207.1:7144-9205 GCA_037379555.1 Anaerolineales bacterium
ATTCTGGATCTCGCTTGCGTACCGGGAGCTGCCGGGCATCGGGGGAATCGGCTTTCCGGTAGCCTGCCTGATGACATCGTAGAACAGCTGCTTGTTCTCCGGCATGGGTCCGGTCGTGAACAGCCGCCCACCGGATTTCAGCACCCGGTACATCTCGCCGATCGTGAAGGGAATATCGTCCGCATAGTAAATCGCGAAGCAGCAGGTAACCAGGTCGAAGGAATCCTCTGGAAATGGGAACGGCTTGTTGAAGTCCATCTCCTGGATATGGAAGGGGTATCCAAGCGACTTATTCAACGCCTGAGCGTCCTCGAGCAGCTCTTTTGAAACATCCACGCCGGTGATGTCTACTTCACCATCCAGGTATTGATAGAACGCTTTGCATTGCTTCCCTGAACCGCAACCTACATCCAGGACGCTGATATTGACGGCGGGCTGTAGCGTTTCCAGCATCCAGGCGTCGATATCCCGCCCTCCGTACTTCTGATGGATGTCGATGCGTGTTTTCAGATCCTTCGATGTTTCTTGATAGTCGATGGGCATGCTTGTCTCCTCGGGTGGCTCATTATACCAACGAAGGCGATCCAACTCAGCAAGGCACCTGGCAGCGGCATTCCGTACCGTCGAAGCTAATCGAGCAGAAACGGCGCTCCGCCAGTGATCCCTCGATAGATCGCGTGCAATGCCCGTGAATCGAGCAGATCCTGCGGATCGAACTCTTTGAACACCACCATCCCGGGCAGCGTCGGGTCTTCCTGCAGGAAATCCGAGAGGTCGAGCGAGGCGTGATAGAGTTCTTCGTACAGGAAGTGCCGGGCGTTCTGCTGGAACCCTTCGGGAACATCAATCTGCTCGCTGTAGAGCATTGTTTCCAGCTGACCCCAATATTCCTGGCGTGAATCTGGGTAGGTCACGGTATCGGCCTGGGTATAGCGGGCACGTCCCGCACACAGCACCGGCTTACCCAGGATCGAAGCTTCTAGACCGATCGATGAGTTGTAGACGAGCACAAACTTCGCCCCCTCGATCAGCTTGTACGAGTCGACTTCCTCCCCCGGTGGAATGAAGAAGACGTTGCTCCTTTGCGCCAACCCCGAGTTTTCATACCAGGCAGCGACACTCTCTTTGCTCGCCTTCGCAGGATGAAAAGGACGTCCTCATGCTCCGGGATGATGGACTTCAACCCGTCCAGCCATTCGAACATATCTGTGAACAGCGTATTGGCATGGATCTGGCTGGTATCGAAGATCACATTCGTGAACACCGGTACGTAGCTGGCATACTGGTCCAGTTTCTGTCTCAGGTCCGTCGCAGGATCTCGCATACCCTCCCAGAAGCGGATGCCAGCCATGCTGAAGTCCCCTCGGAACCGGTCTCCAAGATAGCGATCGAGGGCTTGCTCTTCTTCCGGAACGAGCCTCGCCCTACCCTCGAGATTTACCTGCCTGAAGGTGGCTTCGTTGTGTGAGAAGAAAGCCGAAAACGGCCGCAAGCCGACCTCGTGTGTTACAGCTGGAATCTCACGCTCACGGGCGACAAAGCGCAGGATCGCTTCAGGGAAGAAAATGCCGTTGAAGACGACCACGGCCTGCGGCTGGATTTGATCGATGATGCGTTCGAAGCTGTCGTACAGACCTACCGAGGAAGCAAGGAACTGCCGGAAGAACGTCCGCGTGGGTTCATCATCCTCAAGATGATGGCGGCGGAGCACCCAGCGCAAGCTGGGGAGCACCAGCTGCCCAAACGGGACACCGTTCCGGCTCCAATCCGTCATATCCGGGATCGTCATTCCTTCGACTTCGGCCAGGACATCAGCAGCCGTTTCTCGCTCCAACTCGAATGGCAGGGCCAGCCGCTCGGGAAATAGCATGTGGCTCAATCGGATGCATGCACGGCAGGGAGGGGCTGCCTCCGGCCGGCTCGGCCTGGCGCCCAGGATGCACTGCTGCATGCCGTGCTCACAGACTACATACCGGACGGGCTGACCCTTCGCCCTCAGAATCCAGCTCGCCAGCATACTGTACGCAGCATTTAAACTGACGCGGTGAATGCGCGTGGATG
>JARRJK010000208.1:0-2607 GCA_037379555.1 Anaerolineales bacterium
GCCCAGATCGATTTTTACCGTTGTGACGGAATGAGCCGAAAGGGTGATCTTCCCTTTCTCGATATCTTTTACGCCGATTTTCACGGGCTCAGGCTTTAGAACCTCTGGATTTTCGAAGGTATTGTGATCGTGAATGTCGCTTCCCGTCAGCTCGCATGCTGACACCTCTTTAATCTTGATGCTCTCCGAGCTCAGCAGCGAAAGATCCAACAGCGCCTTATCTCGCGCATCCGCGTTTGTCACGCTCAGAAAGACTGTACGATCTTTTAGGGAGGCAGAACCTGCAACCGCCGGAAATGAATATTGTTCTCCGTTCGAAGTGCAGTCAATCTCAGGACCGTGGATGAGAAGCCGGAGCGAGTCCGCTCCCTGATGGTGCTTGTACATATCATAGACGTGGTATGTGGGGGTTAATATCATCAGGTCTTCTTTAGTGAGAATCATTGCCTGAAGTACGTTTATGGTCTGAGCGATATTGCTCATGACCACCTGATCAGCCATTCTCACAAACATGTCGAGATTCAGCGCCGCCACCAGAGCATCCCTCATGGTGTTCTGCTGCTCCAGACCGTTGTCGTGCTGAGCCTGTGGGTGCCAAGTGCCCCACTCGTCGATTATCAATCCGATGTTCCTTGAAGGATCATAGGCGTCCATACCCGCTCGGACCTGCTTGATCCTCTCCTCCATTCCGAGCGTCTCTCTCAGCATCCAGTAGTACTGATCTTCCGAGAAATCAAGATCACCGCCTGCCTCCGGACCGCGCGTATAGAAATGCAGCGCAAACCCGTCAACTTGCCTGTAATGAGGATGCTGTTTTTGCTCGAATTCCTTAAAAAATCTCAGCACCCAGTCCCTCCTGAGCTCGAAGGGATTGTTTCCCCTGGGCCCGCACGCGACGGTGAAGGGAGAAAAGGAGTTAATAAATGTATGGTATCTTTTGAACTCTGCGGCGTAGGTATCGGGCTGCCACTGGCCGCCACATCCCCATAGTTCGTTTCCAATGCCCCAGTATTTAACATTAAAGGGATCGGGATTCCCGTTACGTCCTCGCTCTTCGGCCAAGCTGCTGGCCCCGTTGAAGTTGCAGTACTCTATCCAGTCTCTGGCTTCTTTGGGCGAACCACTTCCCACATTGATGCAGATATAGGGTTGAGCACCGATGAGGCGGCAGAAATCGATGAACTCATGGGTTCCGAATTGGTTGGTTTCGACAACACCGCCCCAGTGGGTATTTACAGTCTTTGGTCTTTCGTTCTTGGGACCGATACCATCCCGCCAGTGATAGTCATCGGCGAAGCAGCCGCCCGGCCATCGGAGGACCGAAGGACTGATTTTTTTCAGTGCGGCGACAACGTCGTTGCGAAGCCCCCTCGTGTTGGGGATGGGGGACTGCTCACCGACATAGATACCTTCGTAGATGCATCTTCCTAAGTGCTCAACAAAATGTCCGAATACATTCGGATTCACGTTGCCAATTTTTTCATCCAGGATCACTATCGCCTTAGTTTCCATATCGACCCTTCTTTCTCGACGCACATATCTATGAAAAAAACGCGTCTGTATGGTCTTGTTTTTAAATATTGGTAATGTTCTATCCCTACTGTTTCACGGCTCCTGCGGTAAGACCGGAGATAAACTGTCTCTGCATGAGCAGAAAGAGAATGACCAAAGGCACGGTACAGAGCACGGCGGCCGCCATGAGCTGGTCGTAGAGAATTCTATAGTCGGATACAAACGCAGCTATACCGACGTTCAGCGGAAACATGGATCCCTCTCTCATCACCACCAGAGGCCAGAGGAACCAGTTCCAGCTGATCATCGCGAAATAGATCACCAACACACCGATTGCAGGCTTCATGAGCGGCAGCATTATCCTGGCGTAGAGACCGAATTCCGAGCATCCATCGATTCGTCCGGCATAGATCAGGTCCGTCGGCACAGAGGCGAGGTACTGCCGAACGAAGAAAATCCCGAAGGGGTTAGCGGCAAACGGTATGATGACACCCCAGTAGGTGTTCACCCACTTGATTTTTATCAAAAACATGAAGAGGGGAATCATCACCGCGTGAAGGGGGATCATCATGGAAAAAAGCACAATCATCATAAGAACGTTTCGCCCCTTGAAGTAGTATTTGGCAAAGCCGAAACCTGCCAGGGTGCTGAAGAAGATCGCCAGGCAAGGATAGAATACGGCAAAGATCAGGCTGTTGAGATACCACCTGGGAAAATCCGTTTCGGTAAGGAGCTTGAAATAGCTGTCAGTGGTAAAAGGAGTAGGCAGAAGAACAATGGGGTCCGTGAAGATTCGGCCAACGGGCTTGAAGGAGGATACGAGCATCCAGTAAAAGGGAAACGCCATGACAAGGCAGAGAACTATCATGAATATCTCCGCCACTATGATCCCAATCTTTTGTCTCGTCGTGGTGTGCATGAGTTTCCTCCTATTCCTTGCGAAAAACGCCCAGCAACATGAGCTGGAAGACGGTGAGAAGGAGAATTATCACGGTCATGATAAAACCCACCGATGCCCCGTAACCGAACTTGAAGAACAGAAAGGCCGACTCATACAGGTAATATCCCAGGGTTATCATATTGTCCCGGGCAGAG
>JARRJK010000209.1:0-2603 GCA_037379555.1 Anaerolineales bacterium
GACGGCAGCGCCGGCCGGCGTACGGGTGAGTACCTGCTCTCGCTCATCAAGGAAACCGGGACATGAAATTCCTGATCGCGGGACTGGGTTCGATCGGCCGCAGGCATCTGCGCAACCTTTTAGCGCTCGGCGAGCGCGATATCGTGCTGTACCGGACCGGTAAAAGCACGCTTCCGGATGATGAGCTGCAGGGGTTCGTGACCGAGACCGATTTAGCAGCCGCCCTGGATCACAAGCCGGACGCCGTCATCGTTGCCAATCCAACGGCTTTCCATCTAGACGTCTCAATCCCGGCGGCCGAGGTTGGCTGTCATCTACTGATCGAAAAACCGGTGTCCCATAATCTGGAGGGAATCGATAGACTGCAGTCTGCGGTTGCGCGATCGGGCGTGCGGGTGCTTGTCGGCTATCAATTCCGCTTCCACCCCGGCCTCATCGCTATCCAACGATGGTTGCAGGAAGGGCGCATCGGCAAACCGCTGTACGCCCGTGCGCACTGGGGCGAGTACCTGCCGGATTGGCATCCCTGGGAGGATTACCAGGCGTCGTACGCGGCACAATCCCAGCTGGGTGGGGGTGTGCTGCTCACATTGTCGCACCCGCTCGACTACCTGCGATGGCTGTTCGGTGAGCCGGCGCAAGTCTGGGGCTGGATCGGACAGCAGGGCGAGCTTGAGATGGACGTCGAGGATACCGCCGAGCTAGGCATCCGTTTTATGAATGAAACGTTGGCGAGCGTTCATCTCGACTACTTGCAGCGCCCGCCCGATCATCATCTACTTATCGAGGGGACTGATGGGTCGTGCAGGTGGAGTAACTCTGACGGCAGATCACATCTCTATGACATAGAGATGAAGAGCTGGATCGGCGACTCGCGCAAGGAAGAGTTCGAGCGAAATCAGATGTTCCTGGCTGAAATGGAGCACTTCATCCAGCTTGTCGATGGGAAAGTCGATTCCAGATGCACGTTGGAGGACGGGATCGCTGTCCTGGAGCTCTCATCACGAATCAAGCGTGTAGGGTGAATACGGGACTGGCATGGCATGCGAGGAACTGGCGATATACACGAGCGTGAAGGTAAACAGTTCTTATTAATGAGAAGTGCGGAGTGAGATCTTTGCAGCAGACTCAGATACGGCGCTTTGTCTTTCTTTTACTGCTGGTGGCATTTGCGGCTTATTCGGCCGTGTTCATCTGGCAGAGTAGTTTCGTGATCGATGGCGAACGATACTTCGTCCTGTTTGACGACGCCATGATCTCGATGCAGTATGCCCGCAATCTACAGCAGGGATACGGATTGGTTTGGAATCCTGGTGGCCCGCACGTGGAGGGGTTCTCGAGCCCGCTGTGGGTTGGGATCCTGGCGCTGGTTCATTTCCTGCCCTTACCGGCGTCGAAGATCAGCGTCGTCGTTCAAATCCTGGGCGCCTTATTTCTCCTGTTGAATCTGGTGTATGTAAAGAAAGTCGCCGACCTGGAGCTTGAAGATTCCAGGTGGTTTGCATTCATAGCTGTCTTGCTGACGGCTTTCTACTACCCGTTGATTCAATGGAGTCTGCTGGGGAATGAAGTTGGGTTGCTGGCTCTGGCGGTGACGTTCTTCACCTGGCTGGCGCTATCCCGAAAATATGTCGTGGAGCACCCGTGGAGATTTTACGGCCTGCTCAGCCTGCTGCTCTTCATCCGGCTTGACGCGGCGATCGCCTTCGTGGCGATCTGGGGGTATTCGGTCTGGCAGACCAATGATGATCGAAAAGCCCAGTTACTCGCCGGGGGGGTCTGGCTTGCCGCAGCAATCCTGATCCAGACCATCTTCCGCCTGGCATATTTCGGTGAGCTGCTGCCGAACACGTACTACCTGAAGATGACAGGATTTCCCATCTTGAAGCGCGTAGTACGGTAGATCTTCGAATTGGCACGCCTGATATGGCGGATGAACTGGATCCTGTTCTTGATCCCGTTCGTGGGTTACCTGCTCCGGCCGCGCCGGGGTCCAGCGCTGCTGGTCTCGATGGTGATTCTCCAAATCCTTTACAACCTATACATCGGCGGGGACGCGTGGGAACATCGCGGCGGCGCAAACCGTTTCATCGCCATCGTGATGCCGCTGTTCTTTGTGCTCTTCGCCCTTGGGGTCAAGCAGCTGCACGATCTGTCCCTGGAGCGGTTGAAGCAGGTTTATGAAGCCCGCTGGTTACACACCGGCGCCGTTATGGGCGTTGTAGTTTTCTCGTCATTCAGTCTGCTCAATTTCAACACGCTGGTCTACCCCTCGGACCTAAAATACCTCTTTCTCTTACAATCGTCAGTGTTCACGATTGGAAATCAGCGGAATACCGAGATCGGGCTCTTCGTCAAGGGGATCACCGATCCGGATGCCACCGTCGCATTTGTCGCCGCGGGAGCCGGGCCGTATTTTGCGGAGCGGGAGGCTATCGATATTCTGGGGAAGAGCGACCCGTACATCGCACATCAGCCTTCACCCCTGGCGGATACGGCAGGCTGGACTGACTACCGGCCGGGGCATAATAAATGGGATTATGAGTACGTGCTGGATGACCTGCGGCCGGACGTCTTTGTGGAGGTCTTTCGTGGGGGCTCCG
>JARRJK010000210.1:0-2456 GCA_037379555.1 Anaerolineales bacterium
GGCGAGGATCTTTCGGAGCGGATCGCTGGTATGACCAATTCCCTTTGGGGGAATGGGCTGTCAGTCTTCGCATCAGTATCGAGCCATCTATTTCCCTTTTCTATTCCCAATCTCCGTTTGCCGGCAACGCGCCATCGGAACGTGGTCGGGTCGTCGGCGACCGAGATGGTTCGGGAAACGGGTAGCAGCGTAGGAGGCTACATTGGCGAAGTTGAACCCTGAGAGACTGGTCTTCGGACTGTACCTGCTCGTCTTGGTCATTGCCGGCGAGGTTGTGCTCTCGCACCTCGACCTGCCCTCCTGGCCCGCCTTCCTGGTGATGATTCTGTTCTTTGTGGAGCACATGGAGATCAAGAAGGCTCCCGAGATCCTCGTGGGGGGGTGCGCTGGCCTTGCGTGCCTCATCCTCGCCCAGATCATGGTCGGAGCGCTGGCGCCGATGCTGGGCGTCGAGATCGCCACCCTGGTCTTTGTGGCGGTCGTGGTCTACGCCATTGTCGCCTGTGGAGAAATAGCGCCGGTCGTCTGCAACAACTACGCCTTTATCTATCTGACGGTCAGCGCCGCCATCGCCAAGCTGAGCCCCGAATCCAACGTCTATGCCTGGATGGGCATCGAGCTTATCGGCGGGGGCATCTTCATAGCCGGGGTCATTGGGATCGTAAAGACCATGGCTGCAATATCCATGCGCAACGCCGCGGACGTCCAGGCAAAGGCCGACCCAAGTCCAGGTATCGGTGTCGGAGGGTAGCTCCTCCGGCGTGAAGACCTCCGCCTCTGGTTTAGGGAGAGGTGGCCTCCCGATAGCGTAGTGAGCGGGTGCCGCCCTATTGATTGGCGAAGGTTTTTGAAATGACTGAACAGACCTCATTTCCAGAAGTCGAACTGACGAAGCCGGCAATTTTCGCGGCAGCCGAGGAGCGGACGGGCTGCACGGACTGGGGAGACACGAGTGTCTTCGAGCCGGCGCTCGATCAGTTCCTCGCTTCTCTGGAAGCGGAAGCTCGTTTGAACACAGCCGGAAGATTCATCCGCTGGTCGGCCATCGTTGGGCGTCTCTCTCAGCGTCTCCTGTTACAGCGTGAGGGATACGATCGACTTCCAGCAGCGATTGCGGAGCGGCCGGCCTTCGTGATTGCCGGTCCTCCACGGACCGGGACGACGTTGCTGCAGAGGCTGCTTGCCCTTGACCCTGATTCGCAGGCGCTACGGTACTGTGACGTTGCGGCGCCTGTACCGGCAACCCGCCCTGGAACGGACGAAGACGAGGCGAAGATTGAACACGTTTCTCAACAGTTGGCTCAGATACAGGCACTTGTGCCCGCCCTGCAGAAGATCCACGAGATGGACCCCAGGATGCCCGATGAGGAGATCTTTCTCATCGACCATTCCTTCTTGTGCGCTTTGGGTCCTTTACGCGCGCGGGTACCCGGCTATTGGAGCTGGGTCATGGAGTCGGGAGACCTCAATGGCGCCTACCGCGAACTCAAGCGCTTCATCGCCTACGTCGGTCAGCATCGAACAGGATCACGTTGGGTCCTGAAAACCCCACAGCATTTGTGGATGCTCCCCCAACTTCTGGAGACATTCCCCAATGCTTTCGTCATCTGGACGCACCGAGACCCCGCCAAGTTCGTTCCCTCCATGGCGAGCCTGTGTCGAGTCCTGCGCTCGGCAGGATCGGATTCTGTCAATAACGAGGATCTGGGGCAGTACTGGCTGGAAATCCTGACAGGTGGCGTCTCGTCTGCGATGAAGTATCGCAACGGCCTAACCGAAGGCAGAATAGTGGATGTTCACTACCACGACCTCGTGCGAGATCCGCAGGGCACGGTTGGCCGGATCTATGAGGCGTTTGGGGTCGAGCTGCCGGAAGGCATGCCTGAGGCCATTTCACGATATCTGGCGGAGAACCCGAAGGGCAAAAACGGCCGTCACGCCTACACGGCCGAAACGTTCGGGCTGCGCTACGAAGAGATCAGGGAACGATTCTCAGCCTACATCGAGGAGTACGATGTGCGGCCTGAGGGCTCCTGATTCAGCATCGTATTCAGGCACGAGCCGGGCGTCCAGGTGGGCCGATCGCGTCCACGAGTCTCCGGATCATCCCTTAACATTTGAATTAAGCTGCCTCCGCGAATTATCATACCGATCAGATTCGTTCCCATGATTGGACAATCGGTCGCCCATTACGAGATCACCGACAAGCTCGGTGCCGGAGGCATGGGCGAAGTCTATCGGGCCACCGATACCCGGCTGCATCGCCAGGTGGCGCTCAAGGTCCTGCCCCCGGTCTTTGCGCAGGACGAGCAGCGCATGAGGCGTTTCGAGCGGGAAGCCCAGGTGCTCGCCTCCCTCAATCACCCCAACATCGCGTCCATCTACGGGCTGGAGGAATCGAACGGGACGCGGGTCCTGGTCATGGAACTGGTCGAGGGGGAAGATCTTTCGGAGCG
>JARRJK010000211.1:0-4302 GCA_037379555.1 Anaerolineales bacterium
CCAACGCCTACATCGATGAGAAGAACGACCTGTATGATCGCTATCATGCCAAGGCGATCGAGATGCTGCGGGAGCGGCAGCTGCGCGGTTTGCGGGACAGCCAGGCTGCAGCTTTCACCAAGGTGATCGGATTGATCGAAGGCGAGCGGACAGCGATGGAGGACTATGCCGAATCAGAGAAGCGCGGCGCGCGGCAGCAGTTCAACGATAAAATCGAGAAAATCATCATCGACCGCATCCTCGCTTCAACCGCTGTGACAAGGGTCCTGGGTGCGCTCACCAACGGCATCCAATCCTCGCAGAATTTCCTCGATCGGGCGTTGAACGAACTCTCCGGGGGTGGGGGTGGGTTCATGGCGGATGTCCAGCGCGTGAGTGAAATCGCCGGCCGCGTGAGCATGGTCGGCGGCGTGATCGGCGGGGAAGCCGGCGCCCGGATCAAGGCCTTCGGCGATAAGGTCGCCGGCCTGGCGAACAAGCCGCGCGATGAGATCTCGGCCGGGATCGAACAGGTCTACGGCGAACTCGGAGACCTGAACGCGCTGGTCGAGGATTTGAAAGCGCGCGGCGTGACGCTCACACCCAGCGAGGCCACGCGTGAGGTGCTCATCACGTTGGTGACGGGAGAGGATGCCGATCCGGAAATCGCGCAGATCGTCGACCTGCTTCTGGGACGGGCGGGGAAGGACGGCACCTTCCGCAGCCGGGCGCGGCAGGCGTTGATCGCGAACTTCGTCGCCCGCTGTGCCCGGATGGGGCGGCTCCTGCGGGATGAGATCAACGCGCTCTACAGCGGTGACCAGGGGAGCGGCGAAGGCTATACCAGCACGCTCAGCCTGTGTTCCGAGCTCGACCTGGAGAAGATCGCCGCCGAGGTGGTTGTGGGTGGGGAAGCGTCCGAGATCGGCGAGAGCACAGCGCAGGGCGGCCTGCAGCTGGTCAGGCTGGAGGTGCCGTACGCCTGGTGCTTTCCCAAATCCGAGCACGGGGAGAACTATCAATGCGGCTACCAGGTGCGCTGGGATATCGCCTACAACACGAATTTTCCGCCGGCAAGACTCATCTGCTACATCCAAAAGGTCGATTACTACGCCAATATCGATAGACGGGGGAACACCCTTGAAGAGAGCGGGATTTGGTCCGAGACGGTGAACTCGCTCGGTTTCTATCCTGACCTGGGCAGCTATACAGAAATGCTGACGTGTGAGCTGCGTGACGGAAATTTCGAAACCGGAAATCTGCTTGCCTCCTTTGAAGCGCCCATAACATTCAATTTGGTCATTGGCGAACCGCCTTTTTAATGACCATACAGTAAGCGGAGAGGAGAAGGGCCGCCGTCTGGGGTTGGAATAAAAGATCCTCATCCGCTTGATCGTGGTGAATGCACTGTTGCTTCCGGGTATACCTTCCTGGCCGAGATGGGGGCGGTGGGCGAGCTGCAGGCGCGCGGCATAACCCCGTCGGCGAAACAGCAGAAGCAGGTGTTGAAGTAGCTTGGCTGCGACATCCTGAATCCCTGCCGGTTTTCCAGCACCTCGAGATGTTCCAGTCGTGCCCAGGCACGGGTGATCAGTTCTGGATCACCGCCCCGTCGCCCGGTATCCAGCGTCCGCAGCTGCTCTTCCACCTGCAGCCCGGGTCGCAGGACGACGCAGCATGGCCTCTTACGAGCAAACCCGAATGAATGAACCCTGATACACTCTGTGATCACAACCCGAGACAAGCATCGAATCGCAGTTAATTCAAAAATCGGTATCTCGATTCCGTCTGGGTCGACGCACTAGTGGGGGATCAGCTTGAAGGCCAGAGGGTTTCTATAGATCAATCCTGTAAGGCAAGTTGGGTGGACGATTGCCAGATGATCATATGCAAGGACAGCGGGACTTAACGGCGCTTTTCTGAAAGGACTGGGATTGATGAAAACGGTAATCCTGCCCGACAAACCTGATTCGAAGTCTCCAGCCGGAGCCGACATTCGATACCTTGTGGACGGCGAGAAGGGCAATATGATTCACAGCACGGTGCCGCCATTCCAGACGAACCGCGCGACCGTTCATGCGACCGTAAATGAATTCTGGTTTGTTCTGGAGGGCCGAGGGGAGATCTGGCGAGACGATGGTGTTCATACGGCGATCACAGAACTGGTTCCAGGCATCTCAATCGACATTCCAGTTGGAACGGCGTTCCAATATCGAAACGTATCGGATCAGGAGTTGAAGTTTATCTGCATCGCCATGCCGCCATGGCCGGGCGATGCGGAGGCCACGTATGTCGACGGCATCTGGGACCCGGCGATCCAGTAGACATTCGACTCCGGTAACCTTCGGGTGCAAGTCTGAGGAACTGCCCACGATCTCCACAGACCATGTACAATTCGCCGTTGCTTAACGTCGCGCGGCCCTGCACAGAACGCAGGTCTGCGCGGTACTCAAGCGTGTCCACAGGATCGCTTAGCCTTAAGCGTATCCACAGGATCGCTTCGCGGGTGCTAGGTGAAGATGCGGCGCGATTGGTAATCGATGAAGCTGGTGTCAGAACCAGGATACCCAGACGCATGGGCATCCCCCGGCTTTCTAAATCAGAACCCGGACTTTCCCACCAAGAACGTGGGATTTTCCCACCAAGAACGTGGGACTTTCCCACCAAGTACGTGGGACTTTCCCACCAAGAACGAAATCACTCACGGCTTGAGGGGGTCAGGCGGATCCTGGGATTGTGAGGTCTTCTATGAAATCTGAATCTAAACGGAATGCAGCGGTCCAGGAGATGAATCGGGAAGGGGCGGCAGCAACTCTCCCGCCATGGAAGGTGAGCTGGGTGGACCAGGTTCAGGATGCGCTCGGTAGGGCGAGCTTCCCCTGGTGGCTTCCGTTAATCTTCTTCCCCATCGTACTCATCGTTCTCGAAACGGTCCTGCTCTTCCAGGAGTCGGGACCCGAGGCGCTTACCTGGCCGATCCCACTGGGTCTGATGGTCATTTACGCCATGTTTCCGTTCTACGTGTTCGGGTTTCTATACTTTGTCGACGAAAGAGCTCGCATTGCGATCCTGCGCCTGCGTCCCCTGCTGGATGAAGAAAGGAAACTGGATCCACTGAGCTTCACCCTTTCCAACATGCCTTCCCTACCGACGATTCTCGCCTCGCTCGCCGGTTTTGTGTTCTTCCTCGGTCTCCGGTCAATGGAGGGTATCACGGGAGACCCCGTGCTATCAGGAACGACGCAGATCACGCGCTGGATCCGGTTATCGGAAGGTGCGGTGCTCTATCCACTAATTGGCGTCATCACGTATCACACGATCCGGCAATTGGCGATCATTAACCGGATCTATGCCCGCCACGTGCGTATCGATCTGCTCAATCAGACGCCCCTATACGAGCTTGCCCGGATCCCGGTTTATACCGCGCTGAGCCTCGTGATACCCGTATCGCTCATTCTCATGGTGCTGCCCAGGCTGCCGAACGATCCCGTGAGCATCAGCATGCTGATAACGACACTGACCTTCACCATTGTGATTGTGATCGCGCCGATTTACCGTGTCCATCTGGTGCTGGATGACGAAAAAGTTAAACGCCAGAATCTCAATTCAAACCTGACTGATGCTCTGCTGGCCCGTTTCCGGAAAGAGGTCGGTTCGAATAGCTATGAGGGTGCATCAGGCATCAGGACCTCGCTCGAAATCCTCAAGCTGGAGAGGGACATCATCCATTCGGCGCCGACCTGGCCCTGGCCGGCGGGATCGATGAGGACGGTGGCGGCCGCGCTGCTCTTCCCCACCACGATCTGGCTCATCCAGCAGCTGCTGCAGTCCATTTTTGCATCGCCGTGAGGCGGGCAGCGGCGGCGACCTGCCGGGCAGATTGAAGGGCTCGTCCCTGGGGCGGGCAGAGCGCAAGAGGGGAATGGTTCCGGTCAGGTTGCCCACTGCCGATTGTCTAGTAGAAGAGAAAGGCCAGGATCTCTCCTGGCCTCATCCTTGAATGCCCCTTGCCACGGCATCGAGTGGGGTCGAGACCGGATGCCGCGTCCCTGGCACACTCCTCTCGACGCAGCACCACGGAAGATTCCCGCGCGATCCAGGTCTTGTATTCGTAGCGACGCCTGTGCCTGGAAACGGCCGTGCCTCCGCCCCGCGTCAGGACATCACGCATTTCCTGAACGAGGGGTCCGAAACTGGGGATGCGCCGCGCATCACTCGCTGCCCGTGCCAGTCAGCAGCGGAGGTTGGAACAGCCCGAGCGTGTAATCGCAGTGCCTCGGATCGCCCTCATTCATCGCCCGGAAAGAGAACACGTTCAGGCCG
>JARRJK010000212.1:0-2444 GCA_037379555.1 Anaerolineales bacterium
AGAGCCTTGCCGCCTACGTCCTCCAGCCCGACACGGGGGGAATCAAGCGGCAGGAAGCGGTCCGGGAGCGATGGTGCTGTGTTGGTCATCCGCAAATCTTACATGAAGTTTGATTTCAGAGCAGAGCAGATTCGCTGAGGTGACGCGAGGGAGAGCGGCTCCTTTGCTCCCGTCTACCGCACCTTCTATGAATGAACTCTTATTGGCATCAGGTTCCACCATCGGCAACGAGATTCCTTTTGGCAATCGCTGAGCAGTTCCTGATCATGGTCCACGATGCTCGAGATCATCAGGGATCTGAGGGTTTCGATGTTTTTTTAGCGTAATGAGTTCTTGAGGAGATCGAATGGAATTAGCTGTTGATCAGGAGATCCCTCGCTGCGCTTGCGATGCTTCGCTCATTTCCCTCCACCGTCGCCTGTGGGGAATTGCAGGGGGCTAAGAGAACTTGGAGGGAGACGTCAGAGGGTAGATCAGAGGGCGTGCCCCCGATCGTAACTGCTGGATACTTTCGGCGAGACATTCACCTTAGGTATGAAGCACCGTCGGGTTCACTGGTAAAGCTCGGAAAAAAGCATGGGCGCCATGAACGGTATCAGATCCAGTTGAAGAGAGGATATAATTAAAGGGAATGAGCTCTCAACATGGGAGGTAGGCATGGCAGAGAAAAAGGAAGCGCGCGAGCACCGGGCCTGGCCGCCGGAGGACGTTCGAGAGCATGTGCGATCGGCACGGGCGGAGATGCGCAAGAGCATCGAAACGCTTGTCCCGCCCGAATTCGTGGAGCACCGGCGCGCGGCCCGAAGGGAAATGCTGCTCGCGGTTCGTGCGCTGATTGACCGCGCGATCGAACGGACCGAGGCATAGTCCAAGGCCATCGGCTGGATAGCCCCGTAAAGTAAATGAACTCCGCCCTGCAGTCTTCACGCTGCAGGGCGGATGGATTTTGATACTTCAGCGTTCAGTTTGCCAGACTTACCTCATACGACCGGAAAGCAGCGTCCAGAGCAGCGTGAGAGCCGCAAGCCCGAAACCAATCCAACCCTCAACCAGTTTGTCGCTTGTGTACAGCAGGCTTCCGGCGATGATCAAAGCCGCGAAGATCCCCGCTCCAACCAGGCGTTGAACCGCCAGCGTCAGCTTCCTGAGCTGATCATTCAACTCGGGAGCCGCACGCGCCGTGACCGTCAGCTCGCCGCGCTCCACGCGAGCGAGCATGGCGTCCAGTCTTGAGGGCAAGGTCATCAAAACCCGCCCCTGTTCTACAAGCGCCTCAAGCAGCTCCGAAAACCATGCCTCTCCTTCTCCCGCCAGCAGCTGCTCGGCGAATGGCTGCAGACCTTCGAAGAGATTGAATTCCGGATTGAGGCCGGTGCACATCCCCGAGAGAATCGCCACACAGCGGCCCAGAAAGAGCAGGTCGGCCGGAAGCTGAAACGGCATCTCGTAGAGCAGATCGCGGAACTCATTGGCAAAGCGGCGCATTTCTTCGGGGTGGGTGCGAATCAACTCGGTCATGCTTTTGCCCCACACGCGCTCGAGCATTGTGGCTTCCGCAAGGCGGATGCGCTCGAGATCGGCGCCCGGCAGGATCACCCCCATTTGCCGGTAGGCCTGCATCAGCCGGTCCAGATCACGCGTGCCGATGGCGATGGCGAGATCCCGCAAGCCCTGTTTCATATCGGGCGTAACGTGACCGACCATGCCGAAGTCGACGAAGACCAGCCGCCATGCGCCACCCTCGAGCGGCTCCACGAACAGGTTGCCGGGATGGGGGTCGGCATGGAAGAAGCCCTCGACGAAGATCTGCTGCAGGTAGGTCTGGAACAGGCGCTCGGCAACCGCGCCCCGGTCCACGTCCGCCGCCTCGATTGCGTCGAAATCCGTGATCTTGATGAAGTAAACGTCTTCGAGAGTAAGCACACTCCTGGTTGTATGACTGGCGTAGACCCGGGGGATGCGTATGCCGGGATCCTCGGCGAACATCTTCGCAAAGCGGCGGGCGTTCTCCGCCTCGGCGAGGTAATCGACCTCCTCCCAGAGTGTTTGGCTGAACTCGTGGAAGAGTGCATCAAGATCCACCCGCCGCGAGATCGGGCGGTAGCGCTTCAACCAGCCCAGCACGCGCTGGAGCGAGGCCAGGTCGACCCGGATGAGGTCGTGAATATGCGGGCGCTGGACCTTGACGACCACGCGATCGCCCTCAGGGAGGCGGGCGCGGTGGACCTGCCCCAGCGATGCCGAGGCGAGCGGTGTTTCGTCGATCCAGGCGAAGCTGGTCCCGACAGTAGACCCCAGCGCGTGCTCGATCTCCCGCTGCATGGCCTCGAAGGGCTCCGGCGCAACCTCGTCCTGCAGGTTGGCCAGCTCAGCGGTGATCGACTCAGGCAGCACATCGAGGCGGGAGGAGAGGAATTGGCCGACTTTGATCCAGACGCCTCCCA
>JARRJK010000213.1:0-2403 GCA_037379555.1 Anaerolineales bacterium
CTGACCAGCGCATCGATCAACACGCTGTTCATCGGCTTCGCCCGCCGGTTTGCCACCTACAAGCGCGCCAACCTGCTGCTGCGCGACCTGCCGCGTCTGGAGCGCATTGTCAGCAATCCCGAGCGGCCGGTCATTTTCGTTTTCGCCGGCAAGGCGCATCCCGCCGACCAGCCCGGCCAGGAACTCGTGCGTGAGATCTATGAGATCAGTATGCGCCCCGAGTTCCAGGGCCGGGTGCTGATGCTCGAGGATTACAGCCTGGCCATGGCGCGGATCCTGCTGCCAGGCGTGGACGTGTGGCTCAACAACCCGCAATACCCGCTTGAGGCGTGCGGCACGTCAGGTATGAAAGCCGCGATTAACGGTGGCGTAAACCTGAGCGTACTCGATGGCTGGTGGGCGGAGGCCTATGACGGCGAGAACGGCTGGGCCATCACGCCTCATCCGGAATTGCCAGCGCACGTGCGCGATGAACGGGAAGCCGGCGAACTGCTTGACCTGATCGAGCATCAGGTCGCCCCACTGTTCTATGCCCGCAACGCCGCCGGAGAACCCGAGGCCTGGGTGAAAAAATCCAAAGCCTCGATGAAGACGATCCTCCCACGTTACAACGGCATCCGCATGTGCATGGATTACCTGCGGGAGTTGTATGCACCTGCCATACGGCATTGTGATGCGATATCACGTGGAGGTGCTACGGGCGCAAGCGAGCTGGCGGCGTGGAAAAAGCGTGTTGCGGCGTCATGGGACGGGGTGCACCTGCAACTTGCCAGTGAACCACCACCCGCGATCCACGCGGGCGATCCCTTGCTGTTGGAAGTCGCAGTACGGCTCAACGGGCTCGATGCGTCTGATGTGGTGGTGGAATGCCTGGTAGGCGAGGATAAAGATCTGGATGGTTTCGTCCCCTTGAGTTCCATCACCCTGGAACCCAAAGGCCAGGCGGTGGGGGGCGAGAGCATTTTCGCGACCGACCTGCGGGGGTGCAGCACTCTACCCCTGGAAGGCGTCCGACAAATTCGCGTCCGCGTCTACCCCTTCCATCCACTGCTCGCGCACCGTTTCGAATGCGGCCTCATGGTTTGGCTGTAAAAGGCCGCCGGACCTTTAAAGCTGGAACTTGTCGTTCCCGATAATTCGTATCACGCTCATCACGCCGCCAATCGTTCATAATGATGATGCAAGCCACCGACTTCCGGGAAGGCTACGACCTTTCCCAAACACGGCGGCTGCAGCGCTCGCGATTCTGGGCTATCCATCTCCAGTGACAGATGCGTCCGCCAGCGGTGATAGTAGTTGAAGTAGCTGCTCAGCATCCGTTTTAGGTGACGTTCGTTCAGCACGACGACATGATCCAGGCAATCATGCCGAATGGTACCGATCACGCGTTCCACAAACGCATTCTGCCAAGGACTTCGCGGTGCCGTGAGCATCTCTTCGATTCCCATGCTTCTAACGCGCCTCTGGAATTCGGATCCATAAACACTATCTCGATCCCGCAGCAGATACTTTGGTGCCGTATCCCACGGGAAGGCTTCAATGATCTGTTGCCCGGTCCACTGAGCGGTCGGATGCTCGGTGACATTGAAGTGCACTACCTTGCGGCGATGATGGGCAAGGATCACCAGAACGAACAACACCTTGAATCTAACCGTCGGCACCACAAAGAAATCGATCGATGCCAGATCCGTGACATGCGTTCTCAGAAAAGTCTTCCACGTCGGCGACGGTGGTTGTTTGGACCGTACCCGGTATTTATCTACCGTGGATTTGGCAACATCAATGCCGACTTTCCGCAGCTCCCCGACAATCCGGGGCGAACCCCAGCTGGGATTGGCTACCGATATCTTGCGGATCAGCGCCTTGATTTCTTTGGATACCGGCGGTCTACCCGGTCTGCCCTGCTTGCTCAATTTGGCCCAATGATCCCGAAAGCGCTTGCGCTGCCAGGCGATCACGGTCCTGGGCTGAACAAACACCAGTGCGCTCTGCCAACCTGACCAGCAACGCGAAAGCCAGGACCAGAACAGGCGGTCTGCCGGGTGAATGCGGGGACGCAGTGTAGTTCGCTGATAGATAGTGAGCTGATGCCGTAGTGCGACGATCTCGAGCTGCAACACAACCCGAGACCGAAACAGGGTCGACAGAAATGCGAACAGCGTACTGATAACCGTTTTCATGCTTCTGGATTCCCTTCGGCAGCCAGGATGGCGGGAAATCCAGATTGACGGCGTCTCAAAAAATGGTCAAGAGAATCAAGCTGTACGCATTTTCGGGAACGACAGGAGATACACCAGCGGTGCTTAGCGGCAATCCTCTACCTCCGCGCGCAAATCTCTGCAACCATTCATGGCTATCACATTGCAATGGACTCTTTCATACGCCAATCGCTGCATGAATAGG
>JARRJK010000214.1:0-6256 GCA_037379555.1 Anaerolineales bacterium
GTTGCCAGCATCGGCGTGGACGCTCTCGAGGGCCTGCTGACGAATGTTCTAAAACTCGAGGATCGGGAACTCGAAGCGTTGGATGACACCCGTTATGTCCTGGAGATCTACGCCGCCGAACTGGTCGCCGAGCACGCAACCGAGCAGCAGATAGATGAATTGCGCAGAGTCCAGGAGGAGGTTGCTCGAAAAATCGAGGCCGGAACAGGTAGTTTCGATGAGGATATGGTTTTCCACCTGAAGATCGCAGACATCTGCGGGAATCCGATCCTGAAGTCAATCATCACGATGCTGGTCTCAGACATCCTTCAGTACTTCAAAGAGTTTGAGCGAAAGACCGGCAAAACGAAAGTCCGAGCCCGTCTCATCAGTGCGGCGGATGAACACCGAGAAGTTGCCGATGCCGTAAGGCAGCGTGATCCGGTTCGAGCCGCCCAGGCCATGCGGCGCCATTTCGAGATTTCGCGCGAGTTTCGAAAAATGGTAGAGGGTGAATTGAGCCGGAAGTAGCTCCCTGCCGGTTTTCCCGTCTTTGGGCGGAGTCTTCAAATAAAAAGTCACTAACCCATAAGAAAATTACATTTCAACCCTTGACATAGATTCAGTATCTGCTAAACTACCTACTAACAGTTAGTTTTTAACTGTTAATTGTCTAAAGCTATTGGTAATACCGATGTCTGCACGAGATCTGATCGATCATTTCGAGAAAATCAACCTTCCCGATCCAGTCGATGTCGTGATCCAGCAGATCAAAGATCTTATTCACAGCGGAACATTGAAACCCGGTGACCGGCTGCCCTCAGAGAGGAAGATCGAAGAGAAGCTGGGAATTTCACGGGGACCGATCAATCGGGCATTCCGGCGTTTGGAGACTTACGGAATCCTGAAAACCGTTCCCCAAAGCGGAACCTATGTTGCACACATCGGGGTGGATGCCTTGGAGGGTTTGCTGGCTAATGTGCTCAAGCTCGAAGATCAGGATTTTCAGGCTCTGGTCGATACCCGTCGAGTTCTCGAGGTGTACGCTGTCGAGCTGGTCGCCCAACGCGCCAGTGATGAGGAAATCCGGGAGCTGGAGGAATTGCAGAAGAGTATCGCCGCGAAAATCAAGGACGGGGTTAACAGTTTCGACGAGGATATGGTGTTTCACCTGAAAATAGCGGAGTTTTCAAAAAACCCCGTGCTGAAATCGATCCTCACTCTTCTGGTTTCCGAGGTCATCCAACAGTTCAAAGACTTCGAGCAGTCAATCGGTGGAGAGCGGGTGCTCCAGCGCCTGCTCCAGGCCATACAAGAGCACAAATCGGTCATCGACGCGATTCGTGAACGGAATCCGCAAGCTGCGGCAGAAAGCATGCGCTTGCACTTCCAGCGCTCAAATGAGTATCGACAACTGATTCTAAAAGGTGAGTCGCGGCCAACAAAATGAAACGGCACAGGAAAAAACGGGCTGTCAGCCCGGATAAAAAATATCCTAATTAACAGGAGGTATTAGGATGAGACCGATGAGTAAAAAGCTTCTTGTACTGATTCTCATAGCTACTATGGGATTGGTAGGAGCTGCAGCTCTGCTTGCAGGCGGCGGCCAGGAAGCGAAAGAACCCGGGGCAGGGAAAGAGATGGAGGGATTCAGTTGGACCCGATTCGAGGGTACAACCCTTGTTGCCAACTTTCCTGCACACCTGGCCTACGACAAGTGGATCGAACTCATTTCAGAGTTTGAAGCGAAAACCGGGATGAAGGTCGAAGTGGACAAAATGCAGTATATGCGCATGAGGGACAAGCAACTGCTGGAGTTCAGCAAGCCGACAGGTGACTATGATGTGATCGCCATGGTCGGCCCCCTGCAGAAAACAGAGTACGCTGTAGCGGGACACCTGGAGCCCCTCGAGGACTTCATCGACAATCCCAACCTGACTTTTGAAGGCTACGATTTCGATGACTTCATCAAGGCACTTTCCGACGTTCAGGGGAAAGTATGCCTGGACTGCAAAGGCACGGACATCTATCTGGGCGGCGGTCCTGGTTCCGACACTCATCAATTCGCTGTGCCGGCGAGTTCCGAGACATCACTGTTCGCCTATCGAAAAGATCTCTTCGCGGACGCCGGATTCGAAGCTCCGGATACCTGGGATGATGTCTACGATCAGGCCGAGTATTTCTACAACAACGTAGACGGCGTCTACGGATTGTCCATGCGCGGCCAGGCTGGACATCAAGCTGGAGCCGCCTGGCTGAACGCTGAACTTCGCCGATCCCTGGGGGGCCAAGATCTTCGACGACGAGTGGAACATCGCCTTCACCAGCCCTGAATCGATCGACGTTCTGTATTTCATCAAGCAGATGGTTGACTGGGGGCCCAAAGGAATTCCCAGCTACGACGTGGGGATGGCGGACAACGCTTTCCTGCAGGGTCAGGCCGCTCTGTACTTTGACCACAGCCGGATCGCCAGTCTGGTACGCGATCCGAACCAGTCGGTGGTTGGCGGAAAAGTAGGATATACCATCACTCCTAAGAAGAAAAACCGGCTTTCCGAGACTGGAGGTTTTGGTGTTGCCATTCCATCCAACTCAAAAAACAAGGAAGCCGCCTGGATGTTCATCACCTGGATGACCAGCAAAGAGGTGGAAAAGAGACTGGCCATGAATGGCTTGCAGCTTACCGACCGTATGTCGATTCTCATGGATCCAGCACTCCAGGCAAAATACGACGAGTATGAAGTGCTAGCCAAGCAGGAACCGGATCCCAACTGGCGACCGTCGATCAAGGAATTTCCGGAGATCGAAACACAGTACTTCGGTGTGGCTGTAAACGATGTAATGACCGGGGCAAAGACACCTGAGGAGGCCATGCAGTCTGTAGTTGAGCCAATCCGGAAGATAATGGAGGAGGGCGGATACTACGACTGACAAGTCTTAGATAGACGTTAGCTGACGGGAGATGGCAGGTCGTCTTGTTGTAGCTCGTACCTGCCATCTCCTTTAGCCCATCCGCTTAAGGAGAGATTCTGCAATGGATGCGAACAGAATTCTGAAGAAATCGGGTCCATACATGTTCCTGCTGCCTGCGATATTTGTGTTTGGCGTAGCTTTGTTCTACCCGGTGTTCTACGGCATCAGGCTGAGCTTTTTCCAGTGGTCGTTTCGGGATATCTACGCCCAAGCCCCGAAGTTCGTCGGATTAAAGAACTACATTGAAGAGTTCAAGAATCCCCAGTTCCTAACGAGTCTCAGGGTGACCACCGTTTTCATCTTTGCCACCATGGTATCCGAGTTGCTCGTTGGTTTGGCTCTAGCTCTGCTGACGGAGCGGAAGACCAAAGGCCTCACCATATTCCGGACGATCTTCATCCTGCCGATCATGATCGCCCCGGTGGTAGTCGGGGTCATATGGCGATACCTGTACAACGCGAACTACGGTTTGATCAACTATTTCCTAAGTTTATTCGGGGCTGATCCTGTGATGTGGCTGGCGCAACCGGCAACAGCTTTGGCCTCTATTATTATCACTGACATTTGGCAATGGACTCCCTTTGTGTACCTTCTCCTTTTGGCGGGGTTGCAAACGGTCCCGGATGAGAACATAGAAGCCGCAGTGGTGGATGGCGCGACCTACATGCAGAGACTGTTGCACGTGGTATTGCCGATCATGAAGCCTATCATCGGCATAACTATCGTTCTGAGGCTGGTCGACGCCATGCGCGGCCTGGTGGTGATGTACATCATGACGTTTGGAGGCCCAGGTCTCTCAACGGAAGTACTGTCCCTGCACATCTACAAGACTGCCTTTATTGGACAGAGATTAGGTCGGGCATCGGCAAATGCAGTAGTGCTGATCCTCTACATGCTGGTGATAGCCCTCATTTTATTGGGACTTTTCCGGACCGAAAGGAGGAAATCGTAGCTATGGAACGAACATCGAGATTCAACGTTTCGAGTTTTTTCCGATACTTGATCCTCATCGTTACTTCAGTCGTGATCCTGTTTCCGGTTTACGTGATGATCACCACTTCTTTGAAGACTCGGGTGCAGACGTTCAGCATGCCCCCTGTGTGGATCTTTAGACCCACCCTCGAACACTACAAGTCGATCATCTTTGAGGAGAACTTCTTAAGATATCTGATGAACAGCGCGATCGTGGCCACTTCCACGGCCCTGCTTTCCGTGTTCATCGGTGCATTGGCGGCCTACGCGCTGGTCCGGTTCACATTTTTCGGAAAACGTGTGATGACTACTGCAACGCTGCTCTTTCGTATGGTGCCGCCTGCGGTGATGATTATCCCCCTTTTCATTCTGTGGACGCGCATAGGCATTGTGAGCACCCGAGCAGGCCTGATTTTTGCCTACATCGCACTAAATGTCTCCTTCACGATCTGGGTCCTCCGCTCATTCATGATGGAGATCCCGATAGAAATCGAGGAAAGCGCCGTAATAGACGGATGTACGGAGGTGGGAATTTTCTTCCGCATGATCATCCCGCTGATCAGCCCAGGCATCGCGGTGACCAGCATCTTTGTGTTTCGCATTGCTTGGAACGAGTTCATCATGTCCCTGGTGCTTACAAACCGCTATACCCGCACGCTACCGGTAGCGCGGTGAAAGGTTGAAAAAAGGAGCAGCGGTTGATTTCTGAGGAACGGGTGAAAACCGCCCTTGCGCATTCAGAGCCCGATCGTGTGCCCTACGATCTAGGGGGCACGTTGATCACGGGGATTCATGTCAAAGCGTACAAGAGACTGGTGGCTCATCTAGGAATCGAAAAGTCTGATTTTCCGGTTCTGAGAGAAAGGCTTGGAATCGCAGACATCCATGAGGATGTTTTGCAGAGGCTCAGCGTGGATGTTCGGCCAATCTTTCCCAACGAGCTTACGAAAACCTACAGCGAAGATGAGGAGTACGACTATTACGTCGATGAGTGGGGAGTCAAATGGCGCCGCCCGAAGGAAGGCGGGCTGTACTTTGATCTTTATGAATCGCCTATGCGGGGGGATATTTCGCAGGCCGATATCGACGGATATCCGTGGCCCGATTTTAAAAATGCCAAAATAAAAGAAGGGCTCAAAGAGAAAGCAATAGAATTGAGGAAACGCAGCAAATGCGCACTGGTATTGGAGAGTGTCCTTGGCGGAGAGATGTTTGATGGCTGCTTTTTCTTGAGAGGTTTTGAGAACTTCTACATCGATTTGGCAATTAATCCCACTGAGGCCTGCTACCTCATGGATAAAATGCTCGAGTTGCAGCTGCAGTACTGGAACAACGTACTACCGGAGTTAAAAGAAGATATTCTGATTGCTCGAATCGGAGATGATCTCGGAGAACAGGCAAACACCAGAATATCTCCTGAGATGTACAGGAATTACGTAAAGCCGAGGCATGAGAAGCTGTTCAGATCTGTTAAGAAGATAGGTGGAGGAAATGTATATATATTTCTGCACTCTGACGGATCGATTTACGATTTGATACCCGATCTGATTGAGGCGGGGGTGGATATCCTGAATCCGATCCAATACAACACCGTCAATATGGATACCGCCAGACTCAAGAAAGAATTCGGCAGCGACCTCACTTTCTGGGGAGGCGGTATCGACACGCAGAAAATACTTCCCCAAGGGAGCGTACAAGAAATAAAAGACGAGGTAAAACGGCGCATAGATGATCTTGCTCCCGGCGGCGGATTTGTGTTTTGTCAGGTGCATAATATCCAATACGATGTTCCGCCTGAAAACTATACGGCAATGTGGGAAGCGTTGCAGGAGCATGGAAAGTAAAACTCCTTTGTTAAAGGATAAAAAACAAATACAATGCAATATCAGTTTGGAGGATAAACATGGCTGAGCTGAACATCAACGACATCGACCGCAACCGCTGGTTGCAGGACAACTTCCCCGAGTGGGGGACCTGGCTCAACGAGGAGATCGAACAGGAGAAGGTGCCCAAGGGCAAGTGTACCATGTGGTGGCTGGCCTGTACCGGCATCTGGGTAAAGACCGCAGAGGCGAGCCTGGCCATCGACTATTGGGCCCAGCGGGGCCGGCACACCAAGAAAGAGAAGCCCTATGAGGAGATCAAAGACGACCAGATGACCCGCATGACCGGGGCCCGGGTGCTGCCGCCGTATCTGCGCTGCAGTCCACACGTCCTGGATCCGTTTGCCATCTCTCATATGGATGCGCTGTTCGCCACCCACATCCACGGGGATCATTTCTGCCCGTACGTGGCCGCGGCAGTGGCCAAGAACACCAAGGCGAAGTTCGTG
>JARRJK010000215.1:0-2723 GCA_037379555.1 Anaerolineales bacterium
GTAAATATTCTCACAAATTATCGATCCGCTTGCCAGCATTCACTCCCTGCCTATCCGCATCTTTGCCGTTCGACAATTCGCGTGAGCTCGTCCCACAGCCGTTTTGCCATTTCTCGGTCGTAGCTCTCCGGAGATGCCTGCACTATCCGCAGCTTAGGATCGAGGTACTTCCCGCTCACGCCGTCCAGCTCATCAGCGCTCGCTGCGTAGACCGATGGTATCGCTCCCTTCTCGGGTGATTTACCGAAAGGACTCATGAGCTTTCCGATCAGCGCTTCGCCGCGTGTCGCGTAGCTTGGGCGCGTATTCACGAACCCGGGATTTACGGCGTTGCATGTCACTCCGGTTCCCTCCAAGCGTCGCGCCAACTCGAATGTCACCAGGTTTAAACCGAGCTTTGAGTTGGCGTATGCCTTCATGCGGGAGAATCCCGTCGCAAGCTGCAGATTCCCGAAATCAAGCTTGCCGGCTTTGTGAGCCGGCGATGAGACATTGACTATCCGTGCACCCATTCGGCCCAGGCTCAGAGCCGTCTCGAGTCCGATTCCACCATTTGCACCGGTGATTACACATGTCTTTCCTTCCACTGTTATTTCCTCCTTGTCATGGAGTTGATCGCCCGGGTAGCCAGCAGGAGCCCTGCAATCGCGAAGCCACCGACAACGACTAAACAGAGCCAAAGAGGAAACTCACCCTCCTGACCACGCAGAACCCCCTGTCGGATCCCGTCGACCAGATAGCTCGTGGGATTCGCCATGGCGCCAATTCGCATCCAGCCGGGGAGTGATCGCAGCTGATAAAGGGCGTTGCTCAAGAAGAGCACCGGAAGGTTCAGTAACATGATCATGGCGTGGTAGGCCATCAGGTCGTCGGTCTGCGATGCCACAGCAAGCGCAAGCCCTGAGAATCCGATTGAATAGCCGATTGCCAGGATTATTGCTGTGATCCACCCCAAAACGCTTCCTCCGGACTGAGCCCCGATAAGCGCTCCGACCGCGAATATGACTATCGCCTGTATCATCGCCTTGGACACGGTACTGCCTATAGTCCCCAGTAGAATGCTCACACGTGGAATGGGTGCAACGAGGTATTCCTTGAGGATGCCGCGGACCCGCTCATCGAGCCACGTCATTCCTCCACCGATCGCCCCACCCATCGCGCTCAGGGCAACGATTCCAGGCAACATGAACCCTACATAGCTGCCTGTCCCGGATGTCTGTGCGCTGACCACGGTTCGGGCCATGCCGACGCCGAACAAGACTACCCACAGGATGGGTTGGATCATGGTTCCAAAGAGCTCCTCAGCATTGCTCAGGAACTTTCGCATATGCTTTCGCCAGATTGTTGCTGTTGAGTCAATTGCCAACGTCATAAATTCTCTCCGTTTTTCATTTCGTGACCGGTTTGCTTGAAGAACACGCCGCCAAGGTTGGGTTTAGTAATGGACACATCCCTTATTGTGAAATCGACCTCGCCCGCAGCTGCGACAATCTCGGCGATCCGGCGGGACGACGAACTCACGCCAATCAGCACGCCGCCATCCACCGCAGTGACCTCCTGTACGTCATCAAGCCCGCGGAGCCGCTGTATCAGCGCCCGTGTTGATCCCCCTCCCCGGAGCGTCACAGTGTCGGCTCCCAGCGCCTCTATAAGCTCACTCGGACTGCCCTCGGCAACAAGCTTGCCCCGGTCCATGATGCCCACTCTATCCGATAGCTGCTCTGCCTCGTCGAGGTAGTGTGTCGTGAGCAGAACAGAAAGATCTGTGCGTTGCATGAGATCCTTAATGTAGGTCCAGATCCTCGAGCGGCCGTTTGGATCCAGCCCGAGGGTCGGCTCGTCAAGAAATAGGACATTTGGCACAGTCACAAGCGCCCGTGCTAATTCCAGTCGCCTTCTCATACCGCCGGAGTAGGATCTGCACTTCCGGTCCGCCGAGTCAGACAGATCAACCAACGGCAGAAGTTCGTTGGACCTTCTCCGGCACTCAGTCGAGGAAAGACCGTAGAGACGACCGTGATACATTAGAACCTGGCGCCCGGTGAGGGCTTCGTCGAGCACCATCTCCTGGAACGTAACGCCAATTGATCCGCGCACGGCCTTTTCCTCTTCAACCACGTCGTATCCGTTAACCTTGGCTGTTCCTGCAGAAGGAGACGCCAGGGTCGTGAGAATAGAGATCGTTGTCGTCTTGCCCGCGCCATTCGGTCCAAGAAGCTCATAGATGGTGTTCTTCTCGACGACCAGATTCAGTCCATCTACGGCTTGTACACCATTACTGTACGTCTTGGAAAGGTCCTTCACCCCATAGCCACTCATCTTGTGCGTCCTTGCTTCGGATGTACCGAGCGATCCATCCGATCAATGATTTTATCCAGGAATGCAATATCGAGATCTGCGAGTCGCCGGGCGTACTCAATCGAGAGCTGGGCGCTACCGAGATGTTCATGTTGATCTTCTGAGCCCGTTCCAAGTGACTTTCGACAGGCGGCTGCGGCATCTCGCCGACTGCACAGTAGCTGCAGCGCCTCTGTCTTTTGCAGCTCATCCAGGAAACCAATGCTCACTATGGCCGGTGATTCATTGGGCAGATACGTCATCAACTGCTTTTTCAGCAGCCGAAAGAAAGCTCTCTCTCCGTCTTTGGTGACCGAATATACCTTGCGTACTCGATCCCCAGTTGATTCGCCCCTGTGTGCAATCCAGCCATCTCTTTCCATCCG
>JARRJK010000216.1:0-2281 GCA_037379555.1 Anaerolineales bacterium
GATACATTTGTCCGGCTCGATGCGCACAGCATTCCCTACCCCGATTACCTGCGGCGTTGCGTCGAGGTGCTGGAAGAAACCGGCGCAAGCAACGTTGGCGGTATCTGGGAAATCGAACCACGTGTCGATACCGGAATGGCGCGGGCTATCGCTGAGGCGGCTTCCCACCCGCTCGGTGCCGGCGATGCTCGCTACCGCATTGGCGGGGAGGCGGGACCGGTAGAAACGGTACCATTCGGCGCTTTTCGCAGGGAGTGGATCGAGCGCGTCGGTCCTTTCAACGAAAGGATGCTCACGAACGAGGACTATGAATACAACACCCGCATTCGGGAGGCGGGCGGTACGATCTGGTTCGATCCATCGATCCGTTCGGTCTACTTCGCTCGCTCATCGCTGGCCGACCTGGCCCGGCAGTACTGGCGCTACGGTTACTGGAAGGCCCGCATGCTGGCAGTCTACCCACGCTCACTCCGTTGGCGGCAGGCCCTGCCACCGCTTTTCGTGCTCAGCACGCTGCTCCTTGTAGCAGTGGGAGTTTTCAGCAAAGTAGCGCTCCTACTTCTCGGTGTACAATGGTTCGTCTATGCGTCTATACTGCTTTCGGCAGGATTGGTAAGCTCGATCCGGAACAAAACCCCATGGTTCATTATCGGTCTGCCCTTAGCAATCCTGACCATGCATCTCAGCTGGGGGGCGGGCTTTTTGCTAAGCTTGCCAGGCTCAAGACTTGGACAAGGGGATGAGTAAAGAAAAGTCCACCCGCCGACGTTGGCGAATGCAGGACGGCGAACGGCGCCTGATCCTGCTGCTGGGCGATTTCATCGCCGCCGGCGCAGCCACGTTTCTCGCCCTCTACCTGTGGGGCCAGCTGGACTGGCTGGGATTCTCGGCGGTCTTTGTGCGATTTCGCGCCGGCTGGTTCTTCACACTGCCGATCGTCTGGCTGCTGCTGATGATCAACAACTACGATGTGCCCCGTGCAGCCTCGTGGCGTGAGACGCTCAGGGGAATCCTGATCAGCGCCCTGGGCGCGCTCTTCCTGTACTTCCTCGTGTACTTCACCTCGCCGCCGGGTTCCCTTCCGCGGCGCGGTGTGCTTTACTTCTTGGTCTTGGCGGCAGTGCTAAATCTCGTCTGGCGCTGGCTGTATATCAAGATCTTCACCGCGCCGAACTTCATGCGGCGGGTGCTGGTGATCGGCGCCGCCGAAAGCGGCCGCACGATGCTGGAGGTCTACCATAGCATCAATCCGCCACCATTTATCCTAGTCGGCTGCGTCGATGATGATCCTGCCAAGATCGGAACCGAACTCGCGGGATACCCCGTTTTGGGGGGGAACGATCGCCTGCTGGAACTGCTCGAAAAGGAATCAATAACCGACTTAATCGTCGCGATCCTGGGGCCGATGCAGGGCGAAATGTTTCAGGCGATCCTGGATGCTCAGGAGCGCGGGACCAATATCATCCGCATGCCGGTCGCCTACGAGGAGATCATGGGCCGGGTCCCGATCAACCACCTCGAATCGGACTGGCTTCTGCGGTCATTCGTTGATGAGCTTCGCGTCTCCACGCTCTACCGAATTGAGAAGCGGATTATCGACTTTTTCGGTGGAGCTGTAGGGTTTGCCTGCTATCTGCTGATCTTTCCATGGGTCGCGCTGGCCATCCTGCTTGAATCGGGGCGCCCGGTGCTCTATCTCCAGCCAAGGCTCGGGCAAGGGGGACGCCCGTTCAATGTGGTCAAATTCCGCACCATGCAGCAGGACGCTGAAGCCGACGGCGAGGCGCACTGGGCGCGTGAAGGTGACCCACGAACGACAAGGGTTGGGAAAATCCTGCGCAAGATGCATCTGGATGAATTCCCTCAATTCTGGAACGTGTTACGGGGCCAGATGAGCCTGGTAGGTCCAAGGCCCGAACGCCCGGAACTGGTGGCTGAACTCGAAAAGAACATCCCTTTCTACCGGGCACGGCTGCTGACCAAACCCGGGATCACGGGCTGGGCTCAGGTCAACTACGGCAAAGGCGCGTCCATCCAGGGTTCAGCCGAAAAGCTCGAATATGACCTGTACTATATCAAGCACCGCAGTACGACCCTGGATTTCTGGATTATCCTGCGCACGATCGGATCGGTGTTTGGTTTCCGAGGCGTTTAAGAATCTCCGAACTTCTACCTGCAGTCTGATTGGATAAGTCGCATATCCAGCAGTCATTAAAATGTTTGAATAGAGGGTCCGTGGGCTAGCTGGTAACATCGAGCATGGAAATCGGGATCAGCGACA
>JARRJK010000217.1:0-2255 GCA_037379555.1 Anaerolineales bacterium
GAAGCAGCCGGCGGGAAGGTGTTCCATACGGTCCTCACGGGGGCGAATCTGACCAACGTCAGCGTAGTCCGGGATAACCTCGGGGCGATCCAGGTCGCGATAGAGTTCTATAAGGAAGGCGGCGACATCTTCACCCAGTACACCGCGCTTCACGTGGGAGAACCACTCGGCATCGTCTTCGATAAACACCTTGTCTCAGCCCCGATCATCAATTCGGCCATCACCCAGGGCAAGGCGGTGATCGAAGGCAGTTACACACTCGATGAGGCGAACAACCTCGCCGTCCAGCTGCGCTATGGTTCGCTTCCGGTGCCGCTGAAGATCATCGAAAGCAAGACGGAGGGGCCGACGCTGGGCCAGGATTCGCTGCAGCGGAGCACAACGGCAGGCTTGATCGGCTTGCTGCTCGTTGTCGCTTTCATGATCCTGTACTACCGGCTGCCCGGGCTGGTGGCGGATCTCGCATTGCTCGTGTATGCGACCGTAACTTTCGCCCTCTTCAAGCTCATCCCGATCACACTCACCCTGCCCGGTATCGCCGGTTTCGTCCTGTCGATCGGGGTTGCAGTTGATGCCAATATTCTGATCTTCGAGCGCATGAAAGAGGAGCTGCGCTCGGGCCAGCCGCTCTACCGCGCCATCGACCTGGGTTTTTCCCGGGCATGGCCATCGATCCGCGACTCGAATTTCTCCACCCTGATCACGTGTGCGATTCTCTACTGGTTCGGCAATGCATTCGGCGCCAGCATCGTCAAGGGCTTTTCACTCACCCTTGCACTTGGCGTCCTGGTAAGCTTGTTCACAGCAATCACCGTCACGCGCACTTTCCTGCACACCGTGCTCGATACCATCCAGCAGGCAGAACATCCTCGCCTGTTTGGCGTGTCCTCCAGGAGTGAATCCCGATGAACATCGTCGGCAAACGATACTGGTTTTTCGCCCTTTCCGTCCTGGTGATCATCCCGGGCATGATCGGCCTGGCGATCTGGGGCCTTCCACTTGCGATCGATTTCACCGGCGGCAGCCTGCTGGAAATGCGCTTTGAAACCGGACGGCGCCCGCAGCCCGCAGAAGTGGTCGCAGTCTACGACGAGCTCGGCATTCAGGATCCGCAGGTACAGAGCGTCGGCACCACCGACATCGCCGCTCGCAGCAAGACGATCGACGATGCACAGAAAGCTGAGGTGATCGCAGCCCTCGAGGATCGACTCGATGAGCCCATCACTGTCCTGCGCTTCGACTCAGTCGGTCCCTCGATCGGTATCGAGGCAGCCGAGCGCGCTGGCGGAGCGGTCGCTATGGCGGCGCTGGGGATCCTGGCTTTTATCACCTATGCGTTCTGGGGCATGCCTCACGCCCACCGCTACGGCGTAGCCGCCATCATCGCCATGCTGCACGACGTCGCTGTCGTGATCGGCGTGGAAGCTTTCCTCGGGCACTTTCTTGGCTGGGAGGCCGACTCGCTGTTCCTCACCGCCCTGCTGACGGTGATCGGATTCTCGGTCCATGACACGATCGTGGTGTTTGACCGCATCCGCGAAAACCGGCGCTCGATGCGTAGGGCAGAGTTCGAGACGCTGGTCAACCACTCGATCAACCAGACCATGGCGCGCTCGATCAACACACAGCTGACCGTGATGCTGACCCTGCTCGCGCTGCTTATCTTCGGTGGGGTGACGACCCGCCACTTCATCACTGTGTTGATGGTGGGCGTGTTCAGCGGAACATACTCCTCGATCTTCAACGCCGCGCCGATCCTGGTGGTGTGGGAGAACCAAGAGTGGAAGACCTGGTTCCGCAGGCGGTCAGCGACGGCATAAAGATCCCATCGAGTTCGCGATGAAATATTGCGGCGCCAGGTTCTGGCGCCGCTCTCTTTTTTTCACGACGATTAACTGGCAGGTCTGCAGATTAACGGGGCTTTGGATATCGCAGGCGTGCAACCAAATTAATCAGCAGGGGCATGACGATCATCAAAACCGGGATCAGGAAGGTGAACATGGCTTCGGTGATAGGAGCCAGATTGCCGGAGGGCGCAGTTGCGGTCGGTGTTGGATTTGGAACTGCAGTGGGAGTGGGCAATGAGCCCGAGGACCCAACCGTCGGATTTATTGTCGGGGTGGTGGTAAACCCTGCCGGCCCCACCGAAGGCACCAGGGTGGCCGTAGCTCCAGACAGCGATGATCCCGTAGCTGTGGAGGAGAGCGCAGTAGCTGCTGGCGTGTCCGATTGAGATCCTGGCGTGCCAGTAGGTA
>JARRJK010000218.1:0-2253 GCA_037379555.1 Anaerolineales bacterium
GGTTTGAGCATCGCCCTGGGGTTGGGGCTGAGTCTGGCCGTGGTCAGCACCACGAGATTAACATCCATGTGGCAGGCTATGTTCTTCCTGCCCGTAGCCGCCACGATGGCGGCAATGGCTGTAGTCTGGCGCTTCATCTTCGACACTCATATCGGGATCCTAAATGCCTTCCTTGCAGCACTGAACTTGGGACCGGTAGAATGGCTAATTCACGGGACGACCGCAATGGGAGCGGTGATCCTTGTCGGAGTCTGGAGCAACGCGGGGTACGCCATGGTTTTCTTCATTGCAGGATTGTCCAACATCCCCAAGACCTTGCACGAAGCTGCTTCTATCGACGGCGCCAACGGAGTACGGCGATTCCTCTCCATAACCTGGCCCCTTCTGTCCCCAACTACACTATTCGTCGTCATCATCATGACCGTGCGGGCTCTGGCATCTTTCGATATCGTCAAAGTCTTGACCGATGGCGGACCTCTCGATTCAACACAGGTGCTCTCCCATCTCCTGTACCAGGAGGCGTTTCAGTTCTTCGACACCGGCTACGCATCGGGAATCGCCGTTGTTTTCTTTTGCCTTGTCCTTTTCCTAGCCCTACTGCAGATGAAAGTTGAAAAATGGGTTCACTATTACTAAGAAGACGGCTTCAGCGGCGCGCTTTCCCGACTCTGAGCATTGTCGTATTCGTATTCCTGCTCATCTGTGGAATCGTAGCGTTGTTCCCGTTCTTCCTGATGTTAAGCACCTCCTTTAAACCGATCAAAGAGGTTTTTCTGGTCAGCACGCACCTGCTCCCGCGTCAGCCGATCCTGAGCAACTACGTAAAAGTGTTCACGGAATCGATGATTCTGCGCTATCTGCTCAACGGAGTCATCGTTACTGTATTCACCCTGGCAGGACAACTGCTTGTGATCATTCCCGCTTCATATGCCTTCGCCAAGTTGTCTTTTCCGGGAAAACGATTCCTATTCGTCCTGATACTGGCCGCATTGGTTTTTCCCCGCTACATCGCCGCGGTCCCCAATTTCCTGTTGTTCTCCAAGCTCAAATTGATCAATACCTACGTTGCACTGATACTACCGTTCATCGGGTCTCCCTTCGGAATTTTCCTGATGCGCCAGTATTTCCTGCAGATTCCCTGGGAGTACTTCGATGCCGCCAGACTGGACGGTTGCAATCTAGTGCAAATGCTGGTGCGAGTTATGGTGCATCTAATCCGTCCGGCGATCGGCGCATTCGCCATTTTCAGCGTCGTCACCCACTGGAACGATTTCTTCTGGCCGCTGGTTATTGTCCAAACCTCGAAAATGTACACTCCTCCCGCCGGGATCGTGTATTTCACCGACGTCGAGGCTGGCACTCAATGGAGCGTGGTGATGGCTGCAGCGGTAGTTATTATTACCCCGCTGGTGATTGCTTTTCTGATCGGTAGGAAACAATTCATATCCAGCTTGACCCACGTCACGCTTAAGGGGTAGTCAGGTGTGTTTCAGCTTGAGCACGTGGAACTATCTCAAACCGCTCGCGGCTGCCGCTGATCTTGCAACCGTCTTGGATGAAATCCGAGAATCTGGATTCGGCGCAGAGCTCTGGTTGGACTGGACCGCGGCGCCGCAGGTTTTTGAACGCCCAAGGTGGCCGGAGATCAGGAAGCTCTGCTCAGGCCTGCCCGCTCTGAGCGCCCATACCCGTCTGATAAAGTACTTCTCCTTGGAAACGCTTTGTGAAGAAATGAACCTCTGCGCATACCTCGGAGCAGATCCGCTGGTCTGCCACCCCCGATCCTTCGGCATCGACGTGAGCACCTGGGCGCCTAAAGGAAAGCGGAAGCTCACCGCGGAAGACAGAAGCCGCATTGGCGTTATTCTCAAACAAGCCTGTGATCGATCGCTGCGGGTAGCCCTGGAAAACGGGCCGCTCAATGTGCTGACACAGGTGCTGGAAGTGACGGCCGATCATCCCACTTTCGATCACCTTGGAATCTGTATCGACACCGGCCATGCGCATATGCACAGCGGACTCTACGAATCTCCGACTCTCGAGTATATTCGCAGCTTTCGAGACCATCTGGTACATCTACACCTGCATGACAATCAAGGTTTAGAGGACGATCATCTTGTGCCCGGTCTGGGCACTATCGATTGGCCGGCGATATTCGCAGAGCTTGCCGGCTATGAATACAATGGTCAATATGTATTCGAGCTGGCCGCCGGCGATCCTCAGGACTCTGCAGAACGTGCAAGGAACTATATC
>JARRJK010000219.1:0-2231 GCA_037379555.1 Anaerolineales bacterium
ATCGCCGCGCTGGATCAACTTCGCCAGAATATCCTCACAAAGGACGGGCATCTGCTCATCGAAGTGCCCAATCTCTACGAACATGCCAGCTTCGAACTCGCTCACCTCTTCGCTTTTTCTCCTCGTTCCTTGCGGGAGATCCTACGGCGGGCTGGATACAGGGCGTGCTGGCTGAGAACGCACGGCAGCTTTCGCTCGCCGATCCTCAAGCTATACATCACAGCCCTCGCAGTCCCCGAGAACGAAGCCAATCCTCCCCGCAGGATCTACATACCCGGTCCCCTCGATGTTGGCGTCCGCCGTAAGTTGGGTACAATCAAGCGGGAGTTCTTCACCCGGTATTGGCCGGACTGGACCTGGCAGATGCCACCGTCCTGAGACCGAGAATCCACTTGAGCACGCTCTTTCACTGAACACATATGGGAGATCAGATACCTGGCGTCGCAGGACTCGGTTATGCAATGAGGAAATTACTTCGAGGGCTGGATCGATTTGAGTTATTCATTCTCGGAGCCTCATTGCTTGGCGGAGTATTATTTCTTTTCCTGCCCCAGAATTCTGTTCTATCATGGTTCACGACCGACGATGCTTTTTACTACTTCGTCACCGCGAAAAACATCTCCTTGGGTTTGGGCTCAACATTTGATGGGATCGCGCTTACCAATGGATATCATCCCTTGTGGCTTCTTATCTGTGTTCCCATTTTCGCCCTCAGCCGAGTCAACCTCTACCTACCGCTTCGATTGATCATTCTGCTCCAATATGCTTTGACCGCCATTTCTAGCATCCTGCTATACAAACTTACCCGAAGTTACATTTCGCAAAAAGCTGCCTGCATTATCGCTTTCCTCTGGTTATTCCTCCCGGCGATTCAATCCACCTTAATGGTCGGAGGCGTTGAAAGCACGGTCAATGGTTTGTTGATCCTCGCGGTGCTTTATGGCATCGATAAACTGCGAAAGACAGCTCTGTCCTCTCCTGATCTGAATTTAAGGTATGCAGTTCTCGGAACGCTTGCAGGGCTTACAATCCTCGCCCGTCTGGACAACGTCTTTCTGATTGGCTTTATAGGTATTTGGGTTGGAATAAACTTACTGAGAGAACACTTCAATGACCAAGTAACGAAGAAGTTCTCGCTGGTCGATATCCAACCACTGATTTGGTTCGGCCTTCCCATCATCATACTTGTAGGAGCGTACCTGTCCTGGAATCAGATCCATTTCGGATCCATCATTCCCGTTAGTGGTGCGGTAAAGCACTGGTGGGGTGAGATTTCAGGCGACCCCTACGGAAACCCACCAGACTCGCTTCGCCAACTTTATCTTGAGACCTTCGCGAGCACGAATCGCAATATCGTGCCTTTCTGGCTTCCTTACAAGTTCGGTCAATCGATCGCTCAACCCCTCAATCATTTCCTCGCTTCGATGGGTCTCCCACCTGTCGTCAAAACACTTTGGATCGTGATCGCTCTGGGATTGGTCGCTTTGCTGGAAATCCCGTCCTTGATTCGGGCGATTGATAGATTGTCTCTGCTCCCGTTACTTCTGGGAAGTGCGTTTCAAGTCGGCTACTATAAGATTGGGGGGTCAGTCGCGACACGGTCCTGGTATTGGGTACAGGAAGTCCTTCTCTTTTTACTGCTCGCCGGGGTGGTGTTAGGGATCGTACTGCGGCTTCTCGAACGGCACCATATAGGCAAATATCTTGCGAACATCACAACGGCAATAATCCTGATCGTTGTAGGAATTGCTCAAATGCGCTACTTCTGGAGGAACTTCGTAGACGTTGATCGAGGGCTTCACGAGTACCTGGCGACTGCACGATTCCTGCAGGACGAAACGGAACCAGGGTCGATTATCGGGATTGTTGCCTCCGGCTCAGCAGCCTATTTTACGCAAGGTCGAACAATCGTTAACCTCGACGGCTTGATTAACGGTTTCGAGTATTTAAGAGCTCTACAGCATGATCAGGCAGCTGAATACCTGCGCTCGATCAATGTTCAGTATGTAATGGGTTCTGAGGTTCTGCTGCTTGAAAATCCGCCTTATGCTTCGAACTTCGTGGGTCAATTATCTCCGTTGCAGGATGCACCATCAGCAGGCAGAGAGAATACTCTGTGGAAACTACATGGTGAACCGGGTGATGAGTAGACCCAAACCCGAACTGGAAGTATGGCAATATCCTTTCAATCCATAGCCTATTTTTTATCGGTGCGAAAGTGCTTCGGTGAT
>JARRJK010000220.1:0-2208 GCA_037379555.1 Anaerolineales bacterium
GTTGGTCATTCGATCCCCGATATGGGCTGGAACGCCGGCCCAAACACAAAACGAAACCCACCAGGGGTTTCGTCAGGATGAGAGCCGGGACCCAGAAGCTCTTACAAGCTGAAACGGTGTCGTTGAAGTCCCGGAACGTTGACCCGATGACCGGAAGATCAAGGGGTTGGCTGTTTCAATTGAAGGCTACGTCTTTCGTGTCCATCCTTGCATGCCCTAACACCTGTATCAATCATTTGGCAGGCAACGTTCAACCTGCGCTTTCCCCACTCTTGGCGGAACGCCCCGCTTGTCGGACGGACCGGTAGCGCAGCTCGACGGCGCCGCTGCGGAAAGAGTTGACCTCCTTGAGGTCCAGGTTGACCGCTGTAATCCCGGGTCCGAAAAGCGGCACCCCATCCTTCAGCAAGATGGGCATGGTAAAGATGCGGTACTCGTCGATGGCATTGATCGCCATTGCCTGGGCGATCAACTCGCTCCCGCCGACAAGCCAAATATCCTGTGAGGTATTTGCCCTGAGTCTTTCGAGCAGGCTCGCCAGGTCGCCACTGTAAGCCACGGCGCCATTCGGTGCATCCGATCCCACATCGCCGTGCGTGAAGACGATCGTGCGCTTCCCCCGGTACGGCCAATCGCCGAAACCGCGCACCTGACGATACGTCCTTGCCCCCATCAACAGCGTGCCGACACCCTCGAGGAAGACCCCGTAGCCGTAATCTTCACCCACCTGGTTGAACCGATCCAGCCATTCCACGCCACCGGTGTGATCGGCGATGTAACCATCCAGACTGGAAGCGATATACAGAATAACATCTGCCATCGATACCTCATAAACATGGGATTCTGAATCCACACTGCATGGCCAGTTGCCTGCCAGGGACCTTCTCACTGCCTGCGGTTATCCACTCCCGCGATCAGAGATCAAGTGGAAATGCAGCACGCCAACTTCCTGCGCCGAACCGCCATTAACCATCAAGCGGTAGGAATCCTCTTCCAGCTTAAAGTCCCACACCAGCTTGGAAACGGTCTCGAACAGATCCTGCATGAACTCGAGGTCATCGCTTCGAACCTCCAGTAGAGAAGCGTACTTGCGTTTCGGTACGATCAGGATGTGCAGCGGGTACGAAGGCGTGGGGTGGTGGAATGCGACCAGCGTGCGAGTCTCATACAGCCGGTCTAACGGAAGCCATGCAGGAAAGCCTGCAAACGCAGTACGAACCAACCAACCTGCCACATGGCTGCGCGCGACCGCCATCAGCATCCTTCGAAAAGCCTGCTTGACCTTGTATCCCCTGCTCCGCTTCACGGTATCCGTCATCGGAGATGCCAGTCGCGCTCATCCGTCATGAAATTCGGCGATGCACTCGATCTCGACCCGCGCGCCGAGCGGGTTGGCGCGTACTGCGACCGTTGTGCGGGCCGGCTTATGATCGCCGAATACGGCAGCGTAGGCAGCGTTCATGCCGGCGAAATCGTCCATGTCAAGCAAGAAGACGGATGCCTTGACAACATCCGACAGCTGCAAACCGGCTGCTTGCAGGACGCGCTCGAGGTTACTAAGCGCCGCCTGGGTCTGCGCCTCGATCGTCTCGCCCGCTAGCTGCATCGTCTCCGGTTCGAGCGGCGTCTGGCCGGAGCAGAAAAGCAGGTCCCCGCTCCGGATCGCATGGCTGTAGGGTCCGATCGCCTGCGGTGCCAACTCAGCATTGATGGTCTTCACCAGACGCCTCCTCAGATGAATGGTACAGAATCTGCTCGCGTACGTGGTTCGCCGTGGAAGGATCCAGTCTCACGGCGAACGAGCGAGCACAGATGAAACCGGCAAGCCCCACATGCGCATCTTGATCACATCCTGCACTTCAAATCCGGCTGAGCGGATCTCGCGTTCGAGGTAGATCGGGCGGCAGTCGACGAAGCGCTCGAAGCGCTCATGCGCCCATTCATATAAGCGCAGCATCAGGTTTTGATCCCCGCTCATCTGCATGGCGACAACGCCGAGCCGGCCGCCCGGCCGCAGCACCCGCCTGCATTCGGTCAGCACGGCCGGTATTTCAGGCGTGTCGAACAGCTCGAGCGTGAAGCTCATAAAGAGGGCATCGAAACGCATATCGTCATACGGCAGTGCTGCGCCGTCGCCTACCTGCAGCTTGACCCTGCCGCTGAGCCCCGCCCGCTCCAACCGCCCCTCGGCCAACGCGAGCATGCCGG
>JARRJK010000221.1:0-3157 GCA_037379555.1 Anaerolineales bacterium
GTCTGGAGCAGATGAGCTTCGGGGTGATCCTTGAGAAATGCGTCCCAGCCTGTGGAGGCTTCCCATGCGTTCACAGTGTTGTACTATACCATGCATGATCCGATGAACCAGCCTCCTAGTGCAAGGTGAGAACAGTTGATGTTTTGATGTTGACAGGGCACTTCAAGACATGCTACATTATTCTAACTAGTATCCTGGTACTATTGGACGTGTCATTCACCACAGGGGGTGAGATGAGAAGAGGCGAACGGAGCGTCGCGGCTGACCCTGTCGCGACGTTTGCGTTCGTACCACACTGATTCGATCGGGCCAGTGCACGGCTTGAGCTGTCCAAGCCCAGGCCATGTGACGACTCCCTCGGCCCGATTGAGTAAGGGGGCGGAGCGGCGTGTTGCCTGAACGAACAGCGGGTTCGACCCGCTTCAGCAGCACGCCGCATTCCGCGTCCGTTTTAGCCCTCAGCCTTTGACGCGTATAAACTGCCATGGTAAACTTCGACCATTCTGTCCTAGTTCACCCAGTTTGTCCTGCAAGGAGCGCCAATGCTGGAGCCTTGGATTTTCATCGCACTCTTGCTCGGGGCCGGGATGCTCCTCCCGGGCGTCGCCATCACAGCCAACTGGCTGCTGAGCCCAAAAAAACCCAATGCCATTAAGGAATCAATATATGAATGCGGCATTGAGACCGTGGGCGAGACCTACGTTCAGCTCAAAGGCTCTTATTACATATACGCTCTGATTTTTGTCGTGTTCGATATCGAAGCCGTCTTTCTCTTCCCATGGGCGGTCGCTTACGACAAGCTGCAGCTCTACATGGTGCTGGAAGGCGTGCTGTTCATCGCCATCCTTGCCGCCGGACTGCTTTACGCCTGGCGCAAGGGAGTCCTTGAGTGGGTATAACTTCGACGAAATCGAATCAACAGGCTGATGTCACCGCACATCAGCCGTTTGTTTACGCGTGCTGGGAGTGACGAATGACAGCGTTTCTGCAAGATCCTTTCACCTGGATCGCTGAGTTGCTGAGGACCTGGCTGACGGGCCTGGGGCTGGCATCTGACTTTGTCACCTTCCTGCTCCAGCTACTCGGCGCGTTGGTGCTGGCCACCGTGATGCTGCTGCTGACCTTCCTGCTGATCCTCGGCCCGAACCGGGTTGGCCCCTTCGGCGTCTTCCAGACCGTGGCCGACCTGCTCAAACTGGTGACGAAGGAGCTGATTACGCCGACCGGCGCGGACCTGATCCCCTACAACCTGGCGCCGCTGCTGGCGGTGATGTCGGTCGTTGGATTGTGGGCGGTGATCCCGCTCGCACCGACGCTGCTGGGGGCAAACATCAACGTCGGCGTGCTCTACATCATCTCGATCGGAGCGATCGGGACGCTAGGCATTATGCTGGCCGGGATGTCCTCCAACAACAAATACGCCCTGCTCGGCGCGTTCCGCACCGTGGCCTTGATGGTTTCCTACGCCGTGCCGATGGTGCTGGCCCTGCTTGTGCCTGTGTTGCTGGCCGGCTCGATGGACATGCAGACCATCGTCGACGCGCAATCTCCATTGCCGTTCCTACTGCTCACGCCGGTCGCAGCGTTCGTGTTCTTCATCAGCTCGCTGGCGGAAGTTGGCCGGGCGCCTTTTGACCTGCTGGAGGCGGAATCGGAGATCGTCGCCGGTTTTCACATCGAATACTCAGGCCTTAAGTTCGGCATGTTCTTCGTGGCGGAATTCCTGCACGCGTTCACGATTTCAGCCATCACAGCAACGCTCTTCCTGGGCGGGTGGCAAGGACCCTGGGCGGAGCAGTATCCCTTCTTGGGATTGATCTACTTCTTGATCAAGACATCGATCGTGTACTTCGTCGTGATCTGGATCCGGGGCTCGTTCCCTCGCATCCGCATCGATCAGATGAACGCCTTCAACTGGAAATTCATCACGCCCGTCGCGTTGCTCTCGCTGAGCATGTCCGCTGTGGCCGAAAAACTCGCCGTCGAGCTGGGCTGGAGCCGGCTGCTGGTTCACCTGGCTGCCAGCGGGTTCATCGTCCTGATCACCTTGGTGGCGCTCGGCATCTACGCCCGCACTACCCGCAGACGCAGCGAGCAGATGCCGACTGCCAGCGAATCGCTGACGAGCGCGTGAGATGCCCCTGCAGAGAATGAGGGTGTACGCATTATGACGCTATATCAAATCGCTTTTCTGGTCGCGGCTTTCCTGACGCTGGTGGCAGCGCTAATGACTGTCAGCAGCCCGTCGATGGTGCACAGTGCGCTGTGGCTGATCCTGACGCTGGGAGGGATCGCCGTGCTCTTCCTGCTGCTGAACGCCGGTTTCCTGGCTGTCGTCCAGGTGGCGGTTTACATCGATGCCATCGCGATCATGATCATCATCGTCGTGATGCTCACCCAGGGCGCCGTCCGCAGGCAATTGCAACAGGTCAGCAGAGCTTGGTGGGGCGCCGCAGTCGCCGCCATTCTGTTGTTCGTCGGCCTGCTGATGATCTTCAATCAGACCCCGGCTCTTGCAACCACCGCACCTCCTTTGCTTCAATCCCAGGAAGCCATGCTGAAGGATCTCGGCCAGGCGCTGGTCGATGTGAATCACTACATCCTCCCGTTCGAGGTCGCTTCCGTTCTGCTTCTGGCAGCCCTGATCGGCTCGATTATCATCGCCTGGCCGCTGCGCAAGCCCGAAAGCGAAGGGGGTGAAGGATGATCCCGCTCTCCTGGTACATCATCTTCGCGGCCTTGCTGTTCTGCATCGGGCTCTATGGAGCTCTTGCACGGCGCAACGCGCTGGCCATCCTGATGGCGATTGAGATCATGCTCAATGCTGTCAACATAACCCTGGTGGCATTCTGGCGCTATATCACCCCGGAGTACGTTTCAGGCCAGGCTTTTGCGCTTATCGTCTTCGCCGTGGCCGCCTCGGAAGCGGCCGTCGGCCTGGCCTTGATCATCTCCCTCTATCGCAAGCGCAAAACGGTTGCGGTGGAAGAGATCGACATGCTGAAGTGGTAGGCGAGAAAACATGCATATTGAGACTCTGATCTGGCTCATCCCGATCCCGCCCATCATCGCGTTCTTCGCGATTGTCCTCGGCGTCAACCGCAATAACCGCCTGAGCCATATCGTGGCGGTAGGGGCGATGCTGGTTTCATGGGCG
>JARRJK010000222.1:0-2130 GCA_037379555.1 Anaerolineales bacterium
TTTTGCTGGTGCCCTCGCTCTGGTACGAAGGTTTCCCACGGGTGATTGTCGAAGCCTTCAGTGTTGGCCTACCTGTTGTGGCGAGCAATTTGGGCAGCTTATCGACCATTGTGAAACACGATGAGAACGGCTTGCATTTCCCGGCCAATGATCCCCTGGCTTTGCGTGATTCGATCCATCGATTGGCTTCCAACCCCGTCAGGCTTCGATCGATGAGGGCGAAAGCGCGCAAAGCTTATGAAGCCAAATTTACGAAGGAAGTCAACTACGCACGCTTGATGGAGATTTATCAGGTTGCCATTGAGAGGCGTGATTCGTCATCATTGTGATTTACGACGGGGGCCACATCGTCAAGGAGAAACACGGAACTTGTCCTCGGGGTGTGTCGTGGAGAACGACTTATAGGAAGGCAACCGAAGGATACTGATTTTAAGGTTCGCCGGGATTTCTGATAGTCAATGACAGATCACAACAAAGTCAACGTGCTTGGTGTTGGCATCAATCCAATCTCCATGAATGATGCACTACAAGCCCTGTCCATCTGGATTCGTTCGCACCATCCCACCTACGTTTGCGTAACTCCCGCCCACTCGATCATGGATGCTTATCATGATACAGAGTTCCGGCGAATCCTGAACTCCAGTGGGCTGACAACGCCGGATGGGATGTCGGTGGCCTGGATATTGCGATTCCATGGATACAAGAATGTTGAGAGAGTCCCTGGCTCAGCTCTTATGCTCAACACCTGCCAATTTGGTTTACAGCACCACTGGCGCCACTTCTTCTATGGTGGAGGCGCCGGCGTAGCCGAACAACTGGCGAACCGATTGATCGCCACATACCCGGATTTACGCGTGGGTGGTACCTACACGCCACCCTTCCGGGCACTGACAACCGAAGAGGACGAATCGATCATCGAGGCGATTAACAATTCGGACGCGGATATCGTTTGGATTGGGCTCAGCTCACCCAAGCAGGAACGCTGGATGATTGAACACCTGGGAAGGATCCATGCACCAGTCATGATCGGCGTTGGCGCGGCTTTTGACTTCGTGTCGGGAAACAAGCCCCGCGCTCCGAGTTGGATGCAGCAAATCGGCCTGGAATGGCTTTTCCGTCTGGCGAGTGAGCCGAGACGGCTTTGGCCGAGGTATCGCCAGTACCCGCATTTCGCCTGGCTGGTCTTGCTCCAGCTGCTCGGACTGAAGCAGTTCCCGATTGAGTAAACTCTCCAAAGGCGATTTTTTCCCGCCATACAGTTCGGACTTCAACCATCCGTCTGCCTGAGTCCTGATATTCGTAGCAGCGTTGCTTTCGTAAATCGAAGCCATTGGCAAACGACGCTTACATGGCCTCACGAATTTGATCCATCTCTAACCCTCTGGTTTCTCCTGATCCCGATAGAATTAATGGTCTCTCCATCGATTTGCATGCTGATTCGATTACTCTGGTGTTGTGATAGTATTTGCATGGCCGCCTACAATTGAGGTACGGTTTCCCCCATCGGGGGAAGTTGAACCTGTACAGCATGCGGCCAACCAATCTGTATCTTCAAACGATGGAAGCTATCGCAATGAATCTCCAGCAATTGAGTCTTCCAAGTGCTCTGCGGCGGTTGCTTACCGGAACAACGTTGGTGCTGGCCGATACCCTTTCGTTGTTTCTTGCCGGAGCGATTGCTGTTGGGATCAGAACTGTCCTTGGCAGGATACTTGAGCCTCGTGGGCTTTCGATCCTGCGCGAATATCGATTCTCCGGCACCGTGGAATCACAATTTGCAATACCGCTCATCATACTGATCATTCTTGTCTTCGCCCTGCGTGGGCTTTATGATCCCATTAACCATGGACCCGTGTACGAGCTTCAGACGATTGCCAGCGCTACCAGCATGATATTCATGTTCGTGGTCAGCCTATCATTCATTCTTCGTACGACAGAACTCCTTTCACGGTTCGTCATCATCTTGTGCTGGTTACTGGCGCTGATGACGATTCCGCTGGGCAGGTCGATCGCGAGATCCGTCTTCAGCAAGACAAGCTGGTGGGGGGAGATGGTCGCAGTAGTTAATGTAGGAACTCCGAAGATCGACTTCGTCCAGCACTTACTCCGCCACCCCAAGATCGGTATCCG
>JARRJK010000223.1:0-2126 GCA_037379555.1 Anaerolineales bacterium
CTAACCGGACCCTGATGAGTGGAGGCAGCGGCGCATTGGATGAAGAAAGCCTGCCCCGTAATGTCGCGCTGTATGCAGTCGTCGTCACACTGACGATCACCGCGACTGGCTGCAGCTTGCTGCTCCTGCAAGGGGGTGTTCCACTGCTCGCATGGTTGCTGCTCGTGCTCGGATTTCTGGGCTCCTATTTTTATAATGCACCGCCTTTGCGGTTGATCGAAACTGGCTATGGAGAGATCGCAGCCTCAGTGATCGTCGCCGGAATCGTTCCGGCGTTCTCCTTCGCCTTGCAGACCGGCGATCTGCATCGGCTGTTAATCATGAGCACGACCCCGTTGATCGCCTTGCACTTTGCGATGGTCATGGTCTTTGAGCTTCCCGATTACGCAACCGACGCCAAGTTCGATAAACGCACGCTCATGGTCCGCATTGGCTGGGAGCGTGGGATGAGATTTCATGACTTCGCAATCCTCTTCGCCGTGCTTGCGTACATCCTTGCGTATCTGACCGGACTTCCGCACCGGGTTTCGCTTGGCGGGCTTATCGCCCTCCCCCTGGCCTTGGCCCAGGTATGGCAGCTTGGCCGCATTCGCCAGGGGTACCCGCCTCGCTGGCAGCTCCTGACGATCAGCGCGACCGGCCTTTTCGCTCTCACCGCGTATCTGGAACTGATCGGCTATGTGCTGAGCTGAGATGCCTGAATTCCTCCACCTGCTACCCCCTGATGAAGCGCTCAAGACCTGGCTGACAGCGCTCCCACAACCGGTTGAATTCAACTGCGAGCGGTTGGATACAGCTCAAGCACTGAACCGTGTGCTGGGCGAAGATATCACAGCTCCAGAGGCACTCCCCCCATTTCCACGCTCAACTGTGGATGGCTATGCCGTACATGCCGCCAGTACGTTCGGCGCCACCCCGAGCCTGCCAGCCTACCTCGACCTGCAAGGTGAGGTTCGCATGGGACAGGAGGCTACGCTGGCGCTTGAACCTGCCCAGGCAGCCCTGATCCACACCGGCGGGATGATCCCGGATGGCGCCGATGCGGTGGTGATGATTGAGGATACCCAGCGTGCCCACGAAGGCCAGATCGAAGTCCTGAAAGCCGTTGCATCCGGCGAGAATATCCTCCAGGCAGGCGAGGACGTCAAAGCCGGCCAGCTTGTGCTCCCAGCCGGTAAGCGCCTGCGTCCGCAGGAGATCGGCGGGTTGATGGCTCTCGGCGTGACAAGCGTCCTGGTTCGGAAGCGGCCGCGTGTGGGCATCATTTCGACGGGGGACGAATTGATCTCTCCCGACCAGCAGCTCGAACCGGGCCAGGTACGTGACGTCAATTCGTATTCGCTCGCTGCGCTCATCAACCGCCTGGGTGGTGAGGTCTCAAGGCAGCTGCTTCTGCCAGATGACCGTCAGCAGCTCCAACCGGCTCTCAAGCTGGCCCAGGCCGAGGACGATGTCATCGTCGTAACCGCCGGTTCCTCCGTCAGCGAACGCGATCTGACGGCAGATACGATTGCCGCCCTCGGCAAACCCGGCGTGCTTGTGCATGGAATCCAAATCAAGCCCGGCAAACCAACTATCCTCGCTTCCGCCGAAGGAACGCCCGTCCTTGGGCTGCCCGGGAATCCGGTCAGCGCTTTCATCATCGCCGGCATCTTTTTGCCACCACTGCTCCAACTTTTGCTTGGTGGCGCGCAAAACACGCCGCAGGCCGTCGTCGCCGCCAGCCTGACGGTGAATATCGCCTCACTCGCCGGCCGTGAAGATTTCGTGCCGGTCCGGCTCCAGCAGGAAGGCGAGGCATGGCTTGCAGAGCCCGTCTACGGTCGTTCCAACCTGATCTTCACCCTCGTCCGTGCTGATGGCTTGATCCGCATTCCGCCCGCCGCGACCGGATTGGATAAGGGCGCTCAGGTGATGGTTCACCTCTTCTAGACAGTCAGGGAGTTTCGCACGTGTCCGGTCACACTCAACGATCGCGTTACCTGCACGACATCCCGCTCGACCAGGCGCTTGACCAATTTGACCGTGCTCTCCACGCGGCTGGTCTCGGCGGCCCAGCCGATCCGGAGTATGTCGACCTCACACAGGCGCTTGGACGGATTACAGCCGAACCGGTCTGGGCCAAC
>JARRJK010000224.1:0-1040 GCA_037379555.1 Anaerolineales bacterium
GCCCGGCAGACCGTATGCGGTGCGATCCAGGGCGGGAACCTGATCCCGTACTGGGGCCTCGTGCGGAGCGAGAGCGACCTTGCAGCGCTGTTCCAGGCCCGGGAGGTATATTACGCCATTCACGGGCCGCTGATCGCGCAGGCGGCGAGCTACCATCTGACAGCTTCGGGTGCCTCGGCGCACGAGGGTCATGAGGGCAAGGGGGATACATTGGAGTACACCGTCCGGGTTGATGTGAACTACCAGCCCTGGCAGTCCATCCCGGTCGCCGGGATCTCCTGCGGCGCCCTTGCGAATATGGACTTCCGTGTTCTGCTGGGCGGGCTTTCGAACGTGCTCGTGGATTGGGTCATCCCGGATGTTTTTTACGCTCACGGGATGGTCGAGGACGAAGAACCATCGACGGACGCAGCCGGTGAAGCCAGGCTGAGCTTTCGGGCGCAGGAGGAAGAAGCCCACGGCATCGGGCTCTTCCTTGAACAATCGGGCGAGGTCTCGGCGTGGCTGAATCTGCGCACGGGTTTTATCTCGGCGGGCATCTCGGACCCGCGCTTGCTGCAGTTCGTTCCCGAAAGGGTCCCGGTGGAGGGTCAGCCGGCCGTGGTCAGCTGGCACGAGTTCTGCGATCGTTTCACTTTGATATTTGATGAGGAACTGCACCAGCAGGCTCCACAAGTGACAAACAACATCTTCATCAAGGGTCCCGTCGAGGTGACCATCGATCTCTCCAAAGACCCGCCCACCTTGGAAGGCGAGGGGACGCTGCCGGTGACGGGGACCGGCACATTCGGCGACTGTCCTGCCCAGAATTCGGGGTTTGACAAAGTTGTCCTTCGCGGAACGGTCACGATTGGGGAGGGAGATGCACCTCCGACCCTGCACCTGTCCATCACTCATACGATGCAGCTTCAGGTTCAAGCCTGTGGGGGAGGGGGTGGTATGCCGACGCCGCTCACGCTTGAGCCCGGAGAAATCGAGATGCCACTGAAGGATGGCGAGACGATGTCGTGGCCCCTGAGCGCGCCCACGGTGAACGCCAG
>JARRJK010000224.1:1050-4565 GCA_037379555.1 Anaerolineales bacterium
GAACGCCAGGACGACCTACACGCTGGAAGTGCCCTGCGGGCAGTGAGGGGGATGATGCAGCAGTGCTTTTATCGCACAGCAGGAGGTGCCCCTCCTACCCGTCCGATGAAATGTTAATAGATGCTCACATCAGGGCGAGGCAGCCAGGTTTGGAGGGCACAATCGCAGGCGTTCTGCCATTTTCATGAATTTAAGATGTTCAATTGCCGCCGATGCATCCATGGCAGGCTTCAAAGTACTTGCACAATGAAGCTGTACAAGTAGAGGGAAAGGTGTATGACCGTCGAGGTGAGCTATTCGGAAGCAAGAAGGAAGCTCGCTTCTGAGCGATGTATCCGAAGCTAAGGAAATCGTCATCATCAAGCGCCGTAGTGGTGAACCCGCGGCCTTGATCGCGGCGGATGAACTGGCCGGCCGGACCGAGACCACTCATTTGCTTCGTTCGCCAGCGAATGCTGCTCGCCTGCTCGAAGCGCTCGCCCGTGCGTTGAAGGGGGAAGGCGAGCTGATGACTGTGGGCGAACTCATAGCTGAGGTCGGACTTGAAGAGCGAACCGCGTGAGGCTGTCTTTCAGTACGAGTTCATCGAGGATTTGAAATTCTGGATTCAGCATGATCGAAAGAGGGCCCTGCGCGTTCTCAAGCTCATTCTTGATGTCCTGCGCGATCCGTTCGAGGGATTCGTAAGGCCGGAATCCTTGAAACACCCAGCTTCAGGCACCTGGTCCCGCCGAATTTCGCAAGAGCACCGCCTCGTTTATTTGATCCGCACAATGCGAATCGATTTCCTGCAGGCCCGCTGCCATTATCAGCCCCCATTTCTTCACCCCAGCCGTTTCCTGTCTATCCGAAGGCTCGTAACACTTTATGTTGTCCCTGTCCAGCATCAGGACTATAGTTGGACCTTGATTGCGCGCCTCCTGGTATGAAGCCTCTCTGTCGGTAGCAGCCCCTATAGACACAACCCTCCGGTCAGCGACCGGCCAAGAAGGAGACCTCCGTGAAACCCTCGCCCCTGCGCGCTCTATCCTTTGGGATCCTGGCATGCATCCTCGCTGCCTGCGGTAACCAGGCAGCCCCGCAGCCCACCGAAACGAAGGAGATCGCCACTGCGGCGGAACCTGCCGAACCCGGCGAAGCGAACGGGATCTTCATTACAGCCGAACATTTCGACTTGCAGCCCGGGGAATGCACGGTTCTGCACTGGGAAGTGGTGGAGGGCTTCAGCGCTTCCCTTAACGGCGAGCCGGTTCCCATGGTCGGTCAAATGGAAGTGTGCCCGCCGGAGACGCAAGTCTACGAGCTGGCCGTCGATCGGGGCACCCGCATCGATACGCGCATGGTTGAGATCACCGTCAGCGGTGAGACCACTCCATCCGAGCCGGTCGAACCCGGGCAGCCCGCGTATCAGGCCGAGTCGTGGGTATCTACCGGAGGCCCGCCGGGCGGCCTGGGCTACGACATCCGCATGCGGCCCGATGATCCGCAGGTGATGTTCGTGACGGATGCCCATGCCGGAGTCCAGCCCGCGTATCAGGCCGAGTCCTGGGTATCCACCGGCGGCCCTCCGGGCGGCCTGGGGTACGACATCCGCATGCGGCCCGATGATCCGCAGGTCATGTTCGTGACGGATGCCCATGCCGGAGTCAACAAGAGCACGGACGGCGGTCAGACCTGGTTCCCGAGCAACGAGGGAATTGCATCGAGCATCGGAAGCGATATCCCCATCTTCTGCCTGACGATCGATCCCCACAATTATGACGTGATCTGGGCCGGGACGCAGCTGAGCGGGCATGTCTACCGCAGCAGCGACAACGGCGACAACTGGGTGGAAATGGACAGCGGCATCACCGAACGCGGGCGCAGCATTCGCGGCATCACGATCGACCCCAACGACCCCGGCGTGGTGTACGCGGCCAGCGAGGTCGACGTATCTGCCTGGGAGGACGAGACGCATCAGGTTGGGTCGCATGGGTACGGCGGGGAGGTCTATAAATCGACCGATGGCGGCCGGAATTGGACCCGCATCTGGTCGGGCGAGAACATCGCCCGCTACGTCTGGGTCGATCCCCGTGACAGCAACCGCATCTATGTCTCGACCGGTATTTTCGACCGCGTTCCGGCCAACAGCACGCCGGAGAACCGTGGCGGCGTGGGCATCCTGCGCAGCCAGGACGGCGGCCAGTCCTGGACCGTTCTGAACGAATCGAACGGCTTGAGCGGTTTGATCATCCCCAGCCTGTTCATGCACCCCGTAAACCCCGATCTCCTCGTCGCAGCCGTGAGCAATCCCGGGATCGGCGGCGTGTTCGTGACCTATGATGGCGGCGACACCTGGACCCGCATGCAGGAGGGACCGGGTGCCTCCGATGCGGTCGAGATCGCCATGAGCGATCCGGACGTCTGGTATTCGGCGACGGAAGGCCTCGTCTCGCGTTCCGATGACGCCGGCCGGACCTGGCAGAATTTCACCCTGGCCACACCGGACCGCACGGCCGGGATGCCGATCGATCTGCAGGTCGACCCGCGTGACCCCTACCGGATCTTCGACAACAACTACGGTGGAGGGAACTTCCTGAGCACGGACGGCGGGGAAACCTGGGTGGATGCCAGCAAGGGCTACACCGGGGCCACGATCGCCGGCATGCTGGTCTTGCCGAACGATCCAAGCACGATCCTGGTCGGGGCGAACACTGGCGGCTTCCGCAGCACCGACGCCGGGGAGACCTGGCCCGGCACGAGCTTGCCCTCCGCCACCCAGATCCTGGGCACACCGGAGGGCCTGATCGCCGGCGACGGCGGCGGGGGGGTCTGGCACAGCCAGGACCAGGGGCTGACCTGGACCCGGACCGAGGTGGTCGATCTGCTGGCCGAGACCATGGCCGGGCGCATGCAGAACGACGTGGCTTCCATGCGCCCCCTGACGAGCGCGCCCTCCGACCCCCAGGTGCTGTACCTCGGCTTTAATGACGCCATCTGCGTGAACGGCCTGGCCGATTCCTGCACGCCCCCCATGCCGAACATGTATCGTTCGGCCGACGGCGGGCACACCTGGCAAGAACTGACGAATGCACCCTTTGCGCGCCAGTCCGTCTTGAGCCTGGCCGTGCACCCGGGAGACCCCCGCCAGCTGTACGCGGCGACGGTCACCGGGCTGTACCGCAGCACCGACGGCGGCGATTCCTGGTCGGAGGTCGAGTCGTTCGACCAGGCTGCCCGTCAGGTGCCGATCATGGACCTGGACAACCCGCTGTCCCAAAGCAATGTCCTGATCGTCACCGAGGTCGTCTTCGATCCCTTCGACGATCAGGTGCTTTATGCGGCCACCCAGCACGGCGCCGTCTGGCGAAGCCGCGATGGGGGCGCGAGCTGGGTGCAGGCCTCGGATGGCATGGACCCCAACGAGCTGATCGTGAAGCTGCTGCCCGATCCGGTCCATCCCGGCCTGATCTATGCCGCCTCGAAGGCTTCAGGCGTTTTTATGACGCTGGATGGCGGGGAGACATGGCAGACCC
>JARRJK010000225.1:0-2073 GCA_037379555.1 Anaerolineales bacterium
TTGCTTTTGCAGGCCCGGCCTACCTCGTTAGTGTGGGCTACATGGACCCGGGCAACTGGGCGACCGATCTGGAAGGAGGCTCACGCTTCGGTTATGCGCTGATCTGGGTGATCCTGATGTCGAACATGATGGCGATACTCGTGCAAACCTTGGCGGCTCGGCTCGGAATTGTCACCGGCAAGGACCTTGCGCAAGCCTGCCGATCAGAATATTCAAAAGCGGCATCCTTTGTGCTTTGGATCCTGTGCGAAATCGCAATTGCTGCCTGCGATCTCGCGGAGGTGTTGGGTACCATCCTCGGGTTGAATCTTCTCTTCGGCCTTCCCCTGCTCTGGGGCGCGCTCGTCACCCTGTTCGATACGTTCCTGCTGCTTGCGATCCAGAAATTAGGGATTCGTAAAATGGAAGCCTTCATTCTGTCGCTGATCAGCGTCATTGCCGGTGGTTTCATTGTCGACCTGTTTCTGGCGAAGCCGGATTGGGGCGCTGCTGCAGCCGGGCTGGTCCCTTCCCTTCCGGTAGGGTCGCTATATATCATTATCGGGATCATTGGAGCTACCGTGATGCCGCACAATCTTTACCTGCACTCTTCCCTGGTGCAGACGCGCCAGGTATCGCGGATGGCTGATTCGAAAGCGCAGGCTTGCAAGTATAATCTCCTCGATTCCGCCATCGCGTTGAATGCGGCCTTTTTTGTCAACGCCGCGATCCTCGTCCTTGCAGCGGCCGTGTTTTATCGACACGGGATTGTCGTAACCGAGATTCAGCAGGCCCATAAGTTGCTCGAACAACTTCTTGGTACCCAGGTTGCTCCCATCGCTTTCGGACTGGCACTGCTTGCAGCCGGTCAAAGCTCCACGTTGACAGGCACGCTGGCCGGGCAAATCGTGATGGAAGGGTTTGTCAGGATTCGGCTAAGACCCTATATTCGAAGACTGATCACGCGCTCTATCGCGCTGCTGCCGGCAGTCGTGGTTATTTCGATCTCAGGGGATCAGGGCACCTACAAACTATTGATTCTCAGTCAGGTGATTCTCAGCTTACAGTTGCCGTTTGCCATCGTTCCGCTGGTACATTTTACGAATGATAAGCTGAAGATGGGTTCCTTTGCCAGCAGATTGTGGGTGAAGGTGCTGGCTTGGATTGCCTCTGCCATCATCATCGTGTTGAACGGCAAACTGGTGTATGACCAGATCATGGAATGGGTCTACGGGGGGGCTCCAATGATTGTATCGATTCTGGCCATTGGCATCGCGGCTGCGATTTCATTGTTCCTCGCTTACATATTAATACTTCCGTTGATTCGCGGGGAAAAGAGCTGGAAAGAAGAGAAACTCACCAAAACCTCGATAACTATCGAAAAGATTGAAACACAACACTTGAAGCATATTGCAGCAGCCCTGGGGCGGGATGACGGCGATGCTGCAGTTGTCAGTCGGGCCCTATCTTTGGCAAAGGCAGAAAAAGCGATGCTGACCCTGATCCATGTGGTCGATTCCGCTCCAGCACAAGTCTATAGCAACGATGTATATGACGAACACACGCGTGAAGATGAACAATACCTGCTGGAAATTGCGGATGAGATACGCTCTTCGGGGGTTGTGGTGGAAATCGCACTCCCGCATGGCGATCCCTCCAAGGAACTTATCAAATATGCTGCATCGCACAAAGTAGATATGTTGGTCATGGGATCTCACGGGCACCGCTTGCTGGGAGACCTTCTATGGGGACAAACCGTCGCTCCGGTGCGTCACCAGGTGAAGATCCCGGTGCTGGTCGTACGATAAATAAAATTTATGTAATATTTAAATCGGCCTTTTTAAAAATGGGGCGAAGATATTCGAGGCTTTCCCGGCCTGCCGATTCCGGTGTGTCCACATAGGGGTAGAGTTCCAGGCTGATGTCGCCCTGGTATTTCAGCGTTGCCATAGTCTTGAAGATGTCGAGAAACCGAATTACGCCATGCCCGGCAATGAGATGATTGTGAACCCTGGTCGCGGCAATGTCTTCGATATGCACATGGCCCACGTATTCAAACAGCGCTTCAAAGGCTTCAGACGGGTCCTCGCCGGC
>JARRJK010000226.1:0-2027 GCA_037379555.1 Anaerolineales bacterium
CTGCCAGGATCCGATCTGCACGAAAGTTTGTCCTTCGGGCGCGATGACCAAACGTGAGGATGGAATCGTCCTGGTTGATGAAGATATCTGCCTGGGGTGCCGCTACTGCGAATGGGCTTGCCCCTATGGCGCGCCCGCGTACCGGGCGGACCTGGGCGTGATGTCGAAATGTACGTTCTGTGAAGATCTGCTGGCGGCTGGTGAAAACCCCGCATGCGTTGACGCGTGCGTCATGCGGGCGCTCGATTTTGGTGAATTGGGTGAGCTCCAGGCGAAATACGGCGATCTGGCCGAAATGGCGCCTCTGCCGGAGGCAAAGGTCACCGGTCCATCTTTCGTGTTGACCCCGTACCGGGCGTCACAAGCGACTGGAAGCCGGATCGGGAAGATTACAGATCTAGCGGAGGAGTTTTAAGATGAATCCACGTGAATGGGCATTGATTATCTTTACGCTGCTGGCTCAAATGGCGGCGGGCGGGTTCATTGTGCTTCAGATTACTCGGGCACTGCTAGTCGGCCGGCTGAAGGATGAAACGAGCCGTCTGACGGATCTTCTCGGAGTTGCCATCATGGGGATTCTCGCCGTGGGCATGCTGGCTTCCCTGATCCATTTGGGTTCACCACTGCGGGCTTATCGTGCCGTTTCCAATTTTGGTTCATCGTGGCTCAGCCGGGAGATCACCTTCGCCTCGGGGTTCTTCGTATTCGGCTCCATCTACAGCCTGATGCAGTGGGGGCGCTGGGCTTCCTCCGGCTTGAGGAATGTGCTCGCCACACTCTCCGGCCTGCTCGCACTGGGGATGATCTACTCGATGTCGCGCATCTATATGATTCCCACAGAGCCTGCCTGGGACAGCTTTGAAACGCTGATCTCCTTCTTTACAGCCGCCTTCCTGCTGGGTATTTTTCTCACGGGATCGGGTCTGGTCATACGGCATCGCGTGCTGCAGCAGGGTGTACACGGTGAAGGAAGTGAACGTGGCAGGCTCCTGAGCCAAACACTCGGCGTGTATGGGATCTTGGCAGTTGTGCTGGTCGGGGTGGAGTTCGTCGCCTTGCCGGTTTACATGGCGGAGATAGGCGATGCGGCTGCGGCGGCTGGAAGCAGCCTGCAGGAACTGCTGACAAGTTACGGCTTGATCCTGCTGCTGCGTTTGCTGTTGGTCTTCATCGGCGCAGGAGTCCTGGGCGCACTGATCTACCGCTTCGCCGAGAAACGCGTTTGGCAGACCCGCCTGGCGACCCTGACAATTGCTGGTTTCTCGATCGTGCTGGTATCGGAAGTCTTGAGCCGGTTTCTATTCTATGCCACCAGGGTTCGCATGGGATTACCGTAGATCGGTGCGAAAGCCGGCAGACCGAAGCTAGAGTTACTTTTGAGCAGTCTCTAACCTCCTCAGAGTTTGCCGCCCGAATGGATGGATGCATCTCATTGCATTCGCCATTCGGGCGGCGCTGTTATGGCTGCCGCTGACGGCGGTCAGCTCACATCTGCGATGGACTATCGCCTGCCTGCGCACAGGCTTGCCGCTGTTTCGTTTTCCCCACGGGCTGCTGAGAGCGCTATCCGCTCTCCAAGGCTGGGGATGCTGATCCCTGGCATGCCGATCGTGCTGGCAGTCCGGCGGTATCGATGAACACATAAATGATCGCGATCTTTGGCCTGTAGCTGGTTACAAAATCCTCGGCCCGCCCATATGACGCGAACGAATGAGTCAACCAGATGATCCGTCAGTCGAGCGGGAAATGAACCTGGGGCGTAAAAATCGCATCCCGCGATTGATCGGCAGAATCCCTTTTCAAGAACCGATGTTGGATAGGACAGATGAGTTGAGCGAGCCGGAATCATTCCAGGTGGTCCGTTCATGATGGAGCAGCCTGAAGTAGCCACCGCTCTGCAGCTACTTGTCCGCTGGCCGCATGCGATGCGCTCAGCGCTGAACGATGATGGTTTGCTGGATCCTCGCGTTGACTGTACCCAATTGCCCCTTGGTGGAGATGAGTTCAAGACGTCGTCATGGGAATCC
>JARRJK010000227.1:0-1919 GCA_037379555.1 Anaerolineales bacterium
GGAGGACCGCTTCTGGGATTCTCATTTGCCCTTGTGCTGCCCCTCCTGCCTCGGGCCTTAGTCGCCGGCCGAGCGCAGGCAGAGCGGCGGAAGTTTGGTGAGCAGCTTCCACAGCTGCTCGAGCTGCTGGCCTCCGGCATGGCTGCGGGTATGTCCTTCCAGCAGGCGGTGAAATTCTGCCGCAACGAACTCAAGGAGCCAGCCCGGACAGAAATCACGAAGCTTGTTGTGAGGCTTGAACTTGGGTGGACGGTCGAGAACGCTTTGGAAAGCCTGGACCGAGAGAGTGATGAGGAAGGATTGCACCTGGCAGTCGAAGGTTTGATCCTTCAGCGCCGATTCGGCGGCAACGCCGTGAGGATGCTGAAAGAGATCAGCAGCCTCTTGAGGGAGCGCGTGGAGCTGGAGCGAGAGGTGCGGGCTATTTCAACCCAGGGCCGGCTTTCTGGAGTAGTCATTGGCGCGCTTGTGCCGGCTTCCGCGGCATTTCTACTGGCGTTCAATCCTCGCTACATCGACATCCTGTTCGAGACTCTCATCGGCCAGGCACTGATCGTTCTAACAATCATTCTGCAGCTGGCTGGATGGGCCATTATCTCGCGCATGATGCGCATCAGGGTTTAGGGAAGTTCAATGTTGATCGGGTGGTTTGCAGCAGCTTCAGCCGCTCTTGCAGCAAGCTTCTGGATCGTAGTCCTTGTGCTGTGGTTCTTCTCTCAACAAGGGCGAACCTTAAAGCCGCGGAAAGATAGCGAGAGACGGACTTTGATCGCACCATGGCTCGAGCTTATCCCTATGCCTCGCAGGGTAGTTGAGCGGTTTTCTCCGGCAGATGAGTTCTTACTACAACACGCTGGCGTGGATTGGTCGCTGGGACATTTTATGACATTGCATTGGCTACTCTTCTGCATGCTGGCTGTTGCTGCATTCCTGGTAGGTATCCTGCGGCAGTGGGATCTGATGGGTATTTTCCTTGGTGCTGTGCTGGTCGCAATGGGGCTGACGGGACCAACCTTGTGGTTGCATCGCAGGGTGGAGGCCAGAAGGTTCGCCGTGGAGCGGGCGCTGCCGGATTTCATTGACAGGCTCGTGCTCGGCCTCGAGGCCGGGCTGGGATTGGAACCAGTTCTCAGAAGGACCGCCAGTAATTTTCCTGGTTTGTTGGGACGTGAGCTGGAGGTGCTGATCCATCATATCGACCTGGGACACTCCCGGAGTGAAGCGCTTCAGCAACTTGCAGTTCGAAACCCTTCCCCGCAAGTATCGGCGTTCGTAACAGCTCTGCGGCAGTCCGATCGCCTGGGGACTTCACTGGCAGGTATTCTTCGCGTGCAGTCCGTCTTACTCCGCTCCTCCCGCAGGCGGCTCGCTCAGGAAGCCGGGCGCCGGCTACCGATTCTGATCGTCTTTCCGCTGGTGTTTTTCCTACTTCCAGCTTTGCTGATTGTCTACCTTGCGCCGCCCCTGCTGCATCTCATACTCGGACGCTGAGCATCGTAATGAAGCTGGAAGCATCCTTCATCAAAATGAAATTCAGAAACAGCTTCAGCCAGGCTACTGCGATATCGACGAGTTCGCTGGAGAGTCAGGCTGTTGTCGAGTTCGCAATCATCCTCCCGATACTACTGATCCTGCTGCTGGGGCTTGTTAACGTTGGCCTGCTGGTCAATGCGCAGGTTATTCTCACACAGGCCGCCTGGGAAGGTGCCCGTGTCGGCGCGACCCTCGATCAAGCGGGTGGTGAGGGAGATGCGGAGATCTTATCGGCCATTGAATCGGCGGCGCAGGGGTTACCGGCACCAGTGAATGTACAAGTAGAGATTGTCCCGGATGAAGCGGTCCGACGGGCGATGTCCTGGCCAGCGCCGCGTGGTGATCCGTTGAGAGTGACCCTCGAATATCCATTGCGAATGTCGCTC
>JARRJK010000228.1:0-1892 GCA_037379555.1 Anaerolineales bacterium
CTCACTCAACGGGCGCATAACGGCCTCGAGCTGAGGCGCCGGGGGACGTACCCAGGCTGCGATTTCCTCCCACCATTCCCAGCTCAAGCTCATGCAAATCGCGCCGCATCCCCGGTCGCCTCCTGCGAGACGTTAGCCAGCCTCCCGATCGACACAAAGGGCAGTGGTAAATAAAAGTTCCATTGGCAGACCACTCATCATGTAGACTGACAGCATTCTTAATTTGACTGCCCCTTCAATCCTTAGCCCTAGTAGATCCGCCGCCTCCTTTTCACTGACAGGGGATCGGCTACGAAGCGTACAATGCGGTTTGTACGGAAACGGGCTCGCCATGAATCTGATTCCTGAATCTAAAATAACCTTATGAAGCCTTTGGAATGGACTCTCGTCCTTTATTGTGAGCACAAATATATCGGTTCCTTCGAATCGGAGGACTTTACCAAATTCAGCAATGATGGGGGATGTCTCCCGAGCGATAACCTGCAGCTGGCCGAAAACTTCAGCCCTATCTTGTTCTCGAACCAATACCCCTACACCGCTCGATCCAGCAAGAGTGATTTCCACGGGCAAAGAAGAACGGAATTCGTCCTGATGGCGGACGCGGACTTCCATCACCCTCTCCGATATTGGAGGAGGAACGTCAAGAACGATGTAAGTATCGAATTTGAACATCATTCACGACCTCAACGATGTAACAAATAGATCAGCGGAGGCTGTGCTAACAGCCTCGAGCTGAGCTGCCGGGGTTCGCAATCTGGCTTGGAAATCTCAGCACCGGCAATCATTCCGTGGCCATCAAATCGCGCAGCATCCCCGGTCAGCTCCTGCGAGACGTTAGATGGCCGATTTTTCACTGAGGAAAATACGTTTGACCATTCCAACCATACACGATGAATTGAGGATCAAAATCAAAGTATCCACAAGAACGGAAGGTAGATGAATTTACCTCCTCGATCTCTCCCTGCTCACAATTCCACCGTGAAGAATTACCAAGATTCAGCCAGTAGTTATGTAGCGGATCTTCGGCTGCCAGAATCTCAAGAGTGCCATTTCCATCGAGATCTCGGAGCTCCACCCCAACAAGATCGGATCGGAAGGTACAGCCCGTTAAATCAGCAATCAGAGCTGGTCCGTCGGTCTCCATGGCATATGCGAGAAGATGTTGATGTCCACAGCTCAAGGAACCGATATCCCCTTCCAGATCATAGGCGGAAGCACCGGAGTACGAGATAGCTACAACCTCTTGTGTTCCATCCCCTGTCAGATCAATCCACTCAACCCTACTGAAATTTCGTTTGCACCCGAAGTGGCTGCCTACGGCGGTACCGGAGATGTACAGCTGACAATAATCGTTGACCTTTTCGCCTCCGAAGTTGTTTGGCTTGGGAACGACTTGAGCAACAACCCCACGATTGCTCACAGAACTCAACAAGGAACGATCCGTCACGGTAGAAGCGAGACGCGCAGTTTCGGTCCTTGAGGAAACAAATGTGGTTCCATCCCATTTGAAATACGTGGCAAGCGATTCGGATATTCGGAGTTTCGGAATGTCTTGATCAGCACCAGGCCAAAAGCCACAACCGAAGATACTGAAACCTTCGCTGAAGTGACGTAGGGAGGCTTCGGCAGGGGCAAGCGAAAGCTTATCTCGCTCTACGCAGGTCCCGCCGAAGTTATCATCAATCGTATAACTTCCCAACGGGATACGTAGCACTACTGAGCAGGTAAGATCATTGCAGTGAGAATAAGTCCGATACCAGGATGCACTGAAAAGGCCTGTTCCCCAGGGGTATAGCTCCAAGACATCGAATACTATCTCAGGGATCCCATCAAACGTAACATCCTCAAAGGACAGTTGGGTCTGAGTATCTGAATTGAAACCATACTCTTCA
>JARRJK010000229.1:0-1833 GCA_037379555.1 Anaerolineales bacterium
CGGCCCATCTGACCTGCAATGAAGGCGATCGTCAGAATCAGCGTCGTACTCACAATAGGGAAAAGAGCCTCTCCGGCCAGTAGTTTCGATGGGCCCAGCGGCAGCTGCATCTCAAGCCACCAGTACTCCAGGTTGCCTTGTAAGTGGGAATTGGCTATTTCGCCGATAAGCAGTATTGTAAAAAAAGCTGCCCAGATGTGAAAGCTCTCTACTGGGATAGCGATAATCGCGAATATGATGATAAAGAGCTGGGCTGGAGCATATAGATTGCCCAGCGCTACCCTCCTTACGTGCCGCACAAGATCTCTCCAATAAATGACCAACCAATCTACCAGAATAAACCTTGTCGTAAGCGCCTTCGTTCTGATTGGCTTGAGACTTCTCATGCGCAAGTCTTGAGCATAGCTTGGAATCCCCATCCTTGTTGCGCATGAAAACTCCATCCGGTCTGCTGTTTCTTGTGCTGCTCTACTCAAGTTGATTTTGGAACTTAACCAAATGAAAATCATTAAACTAAGGAACGCAACAATGCCTGGAGCTAAAAGGTAATAGATGAAGTCCCCTCCTAATAGTACGGTCTGGATGGGCACGCTTATCAGATCAATTGCCAGGAAGAATGGATCGAGGAGTTTGTTTTGGTAGGAAAAGTATAGGTTGCGTAGTAAAGGGAAGAACAATGCAAGCGGCACAAATGCAAGGGAAAAAGCCCAGTATCTCTTCCACCTCGAAAGCCGCAATGCCCCAACATTCCATGTAAGGAGGAGCAAGCCAAAGTGGATCACTGCTACAGAGACAAGCAAACGGATCGAAACCGAAATCGCCTCGGTGATTAATGACAGGTTTGGAGACGCGCTGATCGGCTCGTCAAATAGGGCCAAGCCCAATACAGAGACGATAACCGCCAGTGGAGCAAACGATATTGGCCAATCCGCAATGAGCCAAATTAATCCAAGCGCTCTCCTGCTCACCGGTGTTTGGCAAATTAGCTGGGCGTCTTCGCTTGTGAAGGAAAGAGGACTTCTTCGAAGAGCTCCAATCAATTGATAAGTCATCCAAGCAAGCAGAATAAAGGAGATCAGATAGATAATGGACAATGTTCTTTCATCTGCGGGAATCACCTGAATTATGGATGCGGTCCCATTTCCTAAAAAGGCGAGAACAGCGAATGTCCAAAGTGTGAAGAACACAAGCACATACAGTAAATACATGAAATCGAGGATATTGAGATTGGAGAATTCGATTCCGATGAGGGTTTCCACCCATCGCCGGAAACGGATGAAGCGAATTCTCCTTGCAGTCCAAATCGGATTATCCATGATCTGTTATGCTTCCACGTTCCATCTTCCAAATGTCCTCGGATATTTCATTGGCGAAGATTGGATCATGAGTCGCAATCAGTATTGATGCGCCGCGCTCTCTATGACGGAGAAGCAAGAGCTTTAATGCTGCTGCACTTTCAAGGTCCAGTGAGGTGGTTGGTTCATCCAGCAGGAGCACACTGAATTCCCGAATAAAAGCTAACGATAGAGCTGCTTTTTGTCGCATACCTCGAGAAAGTGCATGAGGGAGGTGATATGATGCGTCTGTAAGATTGAAGGCTTCAAGGACAGAACGTGACCTGTTCTCGAAATCCGTGACTGAATATGCTCTTGCTATGAAGCGATGATGCTCTATCACTGTCAGTTCAGGATATAACAACGGGGTGTCTGGTATGAAAGCTAGTCTCTTCTTTGCCTCGACCTCATCTAGGTATAGATCGAAGCCCTCGATGTAGATGTTACCAGTGGTTGGGGCCAACAGGCCGCCAAGACAGTTCAGGAGTGTCGATTTTCC
>JARRJK010000230.1:0-1831 GCA_037379555.1 Anaerolineales bacterium
TCGCCTTCATCCACCGCGGTTATGGCTTCTGCGCTAAAAACGTCGGCTACCCGATCGCCGATATCTATGAGGATCCTCAAAAAAGCTTCGACGCCCAGTTGAGAACAGCCGAGCAATACGATTCCGACGGCACTCCCTTCTATACCTTCGTCTCGTACGGCGCGTGGGAGTTTGGAGGGGAAATCGCCTGGCCTGATGACCGCTATGGATCCGGCCCGAGCATCGAACAGCGACCGGTGAACTCCGTGGAAGCGCTGATGGAACTCAAGCTGCCGGATGTAGGATCGGCCGGCTCCCTGCCGCGCATGATGGAGTTCGCCCGACTGCAGGCGGAAAACGATCTGCCGATCGCATTCATCTGCGGCAGCCCATTTACACATGCCGCCAATCTGGCTGGCGTGGATAACTTCCTCAAGTGGACAATCACCCACCCCGATGCGGTGCATAAAGCCCTGCGCCTCATGACCGATCACATTCTGGAGGTTGCGCACTGGTTCATCGGAACCTTCGGCAAAGGGAACGTCATTGCCCGATCCGCCGCCCCTACCGATGGCTTGCTTTCTCCGAAGCAATTCGAAGCCCTTGCACTTCCCTATCTTATCGAACTGCACACTGAAGTCCTGAAGATGGGCGCGAACAGCATTTACTGCCACATCTGCGGCGACCAAAACCACCTGCTTGAAGCATGGTCGAAGGTGCCATTCGGAGAACCCGGCATGCTGAGTTTCGGGCATGAAGTGGACCTGCTCGACGCTGCACGGGCCTTCCCGGGCCAGATCATCGCCGGCAACGTCGATCCGCAGATCATCGCCAGGGGAACGCCGGAGCAGATCGACGCAGCCTGCCGGGAAGCTATCGAGAAGGGAAAAGAGATCGAAGGCGGCTATGTGTTCATGGGCGGGTGCGAGCTGCCCCCGATCACGCCGCCGTACAACATTTACCTGATGAGCCAGGCGCGAGAGAAATATGGCCGGCTGACCTGAGATTAAACCCCGACTTTTAAGGGTTGTCAGTCCGCCAACAGCTCTACCTTGACAAATTTGTGAAACGCTTCGAGTGAGCCGAACTCCATATCCGCCAGGCTGAAATCCTCTCCAGCCAATTCTCGATTGGGCACGGCGACACAGCGCATGCCTGCGGCATGGACAGCCTCCACCCCGGCGGGAGAATCTTCGATCGCCAGGCAGGCCTCCGGCCTGACATCCAGGCATTCCGCAGCCGCCAGGTAGACGTCTGGCGCTGGCTTGCCCGCTTGAACCTGGTCGCTGCCCACAGTACAGGCCATGCGTTGATCAAGCCCAATCGCGGTCAGGATTCGCCGGACATAGAAATGCGGGCTGTTGGAGGCCACACCCAACTGCAGACCTGCCTTATCAAGCATCTCAACCAGATTAAGCAGACCCGGCTGCGGATCGATGCGCTGCTCCATCACCTTCGTCCGGTGCTGCCAGTACGTATCAAGCAGTTCTTCCACTGTCAGGGGCAGATCGAAGGTCCCGATCATCATGCCCGCCCCGCGCCGGGGCTCCAGCCCGATGACCCGGCTGTAAACCTGCGCGGATAGCTTCACTCCATAAGGATCGAGCACTTCGCGCCAGACGTCCAGCGCAATCGGCTCGCTGTCCACCATCAGGCCATCCAGGTCAAAGATAACGGCTTGAATGCCATCCAGGATCGTCACAGCAGAGGCCTCCCTCCCGAAGTCCCAATGATACCCGATACCCTCAGCCCAGCCGTATGCAATTTGACTTTCGCCTCCTGGCGCATTTAATCGGCTAAGGAGTGCGATGAAATCAGCTCTTGTCTTGACGACATGCCTCATCGACAGCTT
>JARRJK010000231.1:0-1824 GCA_037379555.1 Anaerolineales bacterium
GGCGAGATCCTCAACCTGGGCCTCGTCCCTCCAATGGTCGAAATCGGAAACCTTTACGAGCGGGGCGAAGTGTACGTCCCCGAGATGCTGATTGCGGCACATGCGATGAAAGCCGGCATGCAGGTCCTGCGGCCGGAGCTGGTGAAAGCCGGCGTCGAGCCGCTCGGTCGCGTCGTGATCGGCACCGTCCAAGGGGACATTCACGACATCGGTAAGAACCTCGTCGCCATGCTGCTCGAAGGCGCGGGATTCGAAATCAATGACCTTGGTGTGGATAACTCGCCGGAGGAGTTTGTCGAAGCCGTCAAGAATGGAGCTGAGATCCTCGGTCTGAGTGGTCTGCTCACGACGACGATCCCCTCCATGCCGCGCACCATCCAGGCCTTGAAAGAGGCCGGCCTGCGCGAGAAGGTGAAGGTGATCGTCGGGGGTGCGCCGGTGACGCAGGAGTTCGCCGACGAGATCGGTGCCGATGGATACGCCCCGGACGCTGCCAGCGCCGTACGTCTGGCGAAAAGCTTGCTGCCCTGATCCTGCCACATGGAAGGTACACCCAGCATCACACATCGAACCTGTAACCACTGACCGCAGATCGGGATCCCACTGAGCGGCTTTCCGTCGGTCGGTCGGCTCCGGTTCCCTGACACGGCTTGCCCGGGAGCCCGCCGGGGCTATGATTGTACCGAGGTCGGTATGGAACCCGTGGGCTGCGTTTTTGATATCCAGCGCTACTCGCTACATGACGGACCCGGGATTCGGTCCGTCGTATTCCTCAAAGGATGCTCTCTTCAGTGCGCCTGGTGCGCCAACCCTGAATCACAGCAGCCTGACCCGGAATTGATGCTCACTTCATTCCCCTGCATCGACTGCGGACTGTGCTTGCAGGCTTGCGACAACCGGGCGCTGCGAATCGATCACCCCACCCCGGACAATTCAGCGCCTGTGATCGATTGGGAACCCTGCGACGACTGCCTGCGCTGTGCGGATATCTGCCCCAGCGGATCACTGGCGCAAATTGGAACGATCCAATCCGCGGCCGAAATCATCGCTCGCGTCAAACGCGACCTACCCTTCTACCGCCAGAGCGGCGGTGGCGTCACGCTCTCGGGAGGAGAGCCGCTGCTGCAACCCACATTCGCATGTGAGATCCTCAAACGCTGCCGCGGGCTTCAAATCAACACCGCGCTGGAGAGCAGCGGGAACGCACCATGGGAGGCATGGGCTAAGGTGCTACCATTCTGCGACCGGGTTTATCTCGATCTGAAGCACCTCGATGAGCCGGCTCATCAGCGGGGAACCGGCGTATCGAACAAGCTGATCCTCCAGAACCTGGAGCGGCTGACCCTAGAGGACATTGAACTCGTGATCCGCCTTCCGCTCGTTCCTGGCTTTAACGACGATCGCTCGCACCTCCAGCGTCTGGCTGGCTATCTGCTCGGCCTGCGCCAATATTTGGCGGTCGAACTCATTCCGCACCACAAACTGGGTTGCTTTAAATATGAGCGCCTCCGCCGCTCGGCAAGTGTGGACACATTTGAAGCTTATGACCCCATTCGCCTTGAACAACGACAGGCCTGGCTGCAAGAAGCCGGGATCAAAGCCCTGAAACTAGTATGACCGCCAAGAGGATGGATCGATAGGAATATGCGGGTGTCAGCAGGCGAGATCCCTGACTGTGTTACGAGCAAAAGAGTGCTGGACCTCCGTGAGCGCTTGCGGCAGGCCATCCCCGCACTCTGTGCCGAGCGCGCCGTCATCCTGACGCAAGCGTTCCAGGAAATGGAGGGCAGCCCTACCCCCTTGCGCTGGGCAAGCGCCCTGGAC
>JARRJK010000232.1:0-2674 GCA_037379555.1 Anaerolineales bacterium
TTTTTTCCCTTCGTGACCGTATACAGCTCACATTCCATCGCCGGTTCATTAATCATCATCGCGGTCTACTTTTGTCTTACTGCGATTGCAGAAGAAAGGAAACTGGGACTTGTTCTCGCAGGTGTCCTTTTTTCTATCGGGGCAAGTATTGATGTGACTGGATCCATCTTCATTTTGTTTACTGCCCTCATGATCGCCCGTCATTCACTCAAGAATGCTGTGCTCTTCTCGATACTGATCCTCCCGTTCCTTGGCATCAACCTCTTCGCCAACTGGCACTTCTCTGGCAGCATCCTTCCGCCTTCGCTCAATGCACCACTACACGAGAACATCGATTCGCCGTTCTCTCGAGAAAATATGTCAGGCCTGGCAACGCATGACAGCGTCACGGATCTGATGGTCTACGCTTTTCACTCACTCCTTGGCAATCGGGGGTTGCTCTCACATTCCCCCATCCTGCTTGTTTCGCTGATCGGGTGTTACCAGCTGATTAAATTTCGTAGTATCCACTCCGTGTATAAGGATTATCTCATCCTGCTCGTCGGATGCCTGACCTACATCCTGATTTATCTCCTCAGGACGAACAATTACAGTGGTGATTCATTCGGGGTACGATGGTTTGCTGCGATCACGCCGATCTTCATGCTTTCGCTCGCCCCGATCGAGGATGCCATTCGCTCGAGACGCATCTACCGACTGGGCTTCTGGATGATCGGCACCCTATCGATCTTGCTTTCCGTGTTAGGATCCTACCGGCCCTTCTTGCCCACCTCCGCTCCCGTCATGGGCCACCCTGAGATGGTTGACAACACCATCCTTGTTGCCTTCAACCGCTTCCTCACACAATCATCCGGGATGGGCATGCTGCGGACAGCATTCCTGGCTGCATTCCTCTGTCTGATTTTCGCAGCGGCCATGTGGTACTTTCATCCCCAATCAGAACCGACCCGATCCGCGTAACCAACTCGTAACAACCCGCGCCAGGCTTGTAACCCGGCAGCCACGCAGCGGTTATACTCATCAGCGACAATCATGCATATCAGAGCGCGCTGCTATCCCAATCTCAAACGTGGGCGCGCTTGTGGAGGTACAGCTGATGAGTCGTCAAATACCCACCGCTGCTTTCGCGCTCTCGCTTGCGCTGCTGACCGGGGCCTGCGGCACGCTCAACGTGCAGGTCGAGGGGACCAGCCCCACTCCGCTAGCGCAGGTGACGAGCACGACCGCATCCGCCCCAACCGCCGAGCCCACCTCTGCCGGATCCAATCAGGGAGAGTCCTCGGATGCCACGCGCATCGAGTTCACCGAACTCGGCATAACGCTCGAGGTCCCCAACGACCTGCAGGTGTTCAAGGAACCGTCGGTCGATCTGAATGACTCGAGCAAGCTCGCCGCCTACCTGTTCTACATCCAGAACTACGGCGGCAGTCAGGGCCCGGGGCCGGATTACTTCCAGATGTACGGTCACCTGCAGTACGACCTGCCGCCCACGACCTGGGAGCAGTTTGCCCAGGTGGCGGACAACACGACCGAATATGCCTACATCAACCCGATCGAGATCAACGGAGTGCGCGGTTTCGAAGGCCAGTTCTCGGGCACGCGCAACAGGTTCATCTACATGTTCTACCTTGATGGCCGCGTGCTCACGATCGCCGTCGCCGATCCAACGCCGGAGAATAAGGCGTTGGCCGACAGCATCATCCAGACGCTCGAATTACTCCCGGGCGGCCTGAGCGACGCCAGCGGCGTGGCGCCGGTCGCCGACCCGGGCGGGAACTTCACGGTGCATCATCCAGACGCTCGAATTACTCCCGGGCGGCCTGAGCGACGCCAGCGGCGTGGCGCCGGTCGCCGACCCGGGCGGGAACTTCACGGTTCTGCTTCCCGTCGATTGGAGCTACAGCTTCAATCCGACGGCCGGGATCCGGCTGGCCGACCTGGAAGCCTCATCACCAGGCGCCGAGATGAAGGTCGAAGAGGTGGACGGTCCGCATTCGAATATCTACTATCAGAGCGGCGTCTTCATGGATCTGGGCACTCCACTGACCAACCAGCACTACATTCGTGCTTATCGGGGCAACATCTACGGGACCGACAAAGGGATTTGGCAGGCCGGGCCTCTGGGTTTTCGCGCAGGTACTGAGTTCGATGGACTGTATCTCTGCGGCGCCAGCACCATGGCCCATGGGGTTGCCTATGCAACCAATTCCGGGTTGACGGCTGCCGGTAAGATCCTGGGCTGCGACCCGCATGAGTTCCTGCGCTCCCCACAGGCCGAGCTGGTAATCTGCCAGTGTGAAGATCCTTCCACATGGCCCAGCGAATATCGAGATCGTGGCAGGCTCCCGGCCATGACGGGAAATACCGCTGCCTGAGCATGGTTGACAGGTGTCAAGGTGCTGTCCGTCGAAATGCTCAGGCAACGGATCCTATCATCTTCTCGCTGCTTGACTATTCCGCCAGGGTCAGGCTGCGGACGATGCGGTCGAGCGCATCCTGGTTTGCGTTGTCGGCAAATCCGAAGCGCAGCAGGTAGCTGCGGCCGGCGCTGTACACGCGCACCTCGCGTAGTTTGCCCTCCATTGTGCTCGGCTCGACGAAAGTGTAGTCGGTCCCTGGCACGCCGTTGAAGTAGACCGTCTGGCGGTTCTCGATCGAAGCCATCGGCGGCTCG
>JARRJK010000233.1:0-1752 GCA_037379555.1 Anaerolineales bacterium
GATGAATTGAGGGATCGATAAGTTGTATAAATTGAATGTGTTGGGTGATGAGAGCAATAACCGGAAAGGGGACATAAAAGTGTTTCTCGTGAGAAACGCCTACAGCAAGCAGTAAAGCATTGCCCTCCGAATAATTGCACGCAATTTGGGTTTGTCGGATCGCATTTACCAAGCGTTCAGGGATAGGTAACGCTAATCGCTTGGACGAACGGTGCTCCAGGGCACCGGGGGGGAAAAAAGCAGGAGCGGCATTTCACCGCTCCCGCCGATCTGTACCTTACCCTCGTCCTGATTCTATCATCCTGGAAAAGGGCCGGAATGAACTGCAAGCCGGTCGTAAGGAACGAAAACAGGGTCCCTTATTCGCCCGACCCAGCGATTAACGCACGCGCCTTTTGCCGCAGCTTATCGAGCACGATCCATTCCCCCTCCTCGTCCCTGACATACCAATGCTCCCACCCGTTGCAGGGTGCGCCCTGGCTCAGCATTTTTCCCAGCTGGTGGATCGAACCTTCATTCTTTTTAAGCACGAGCCGGCCATCCGGCTTGACGCGCGCAGCCTGTGAGCGCTGCTTGCGGAAGTAGAGCCGCTGGCCCGGCCGGAGCAAGCCGAGTTCAAGCAACCGTGCGAACGGTACACGCGGCGCCCGCCGCTTCGCGTCGGCCACGTCATAGAACTCGTCTTCCAGCGGTTCGGGCTCGATCCTCTCGATCCGCTGGATAGCCAGCCGGGCATACTTCTGCTCGCGCTCGATCCCGACCCACCGCCGTCCGAGCCGCTTGGCGACCGCGCCGGTCGTGCCGACGCCAAAGAAGGGATCGAGCACGATGTCCCCCGGCTCCGTCGAGGCTAGCAGCGCACGGTAGAGCAGCGCCTCCGGCTTCTGGGTCGGGTGCGCTTTCTGACCATCGATCTTGATCCGTTCACCCCCGGTGCAGAGCGGCAGCTCCCAATCGCTGCGCATCTGCTTTCCATCGTTGAAGGCCTTCATCGCGTGGTGATTAAATGTGTAGCGCGACTCACGCTCGCGCGCAGCCCAGATCAACGTCTCATGAGCGTTCGTGAATCGCACGCCGCGAAAGTTGGGCATCGGGTTGGTTTTGATCCAGACCACGTCGTTCAGGATCCAGAACCCAAGGTCCTGCAGGATCGCGCCCAGGCGGTAGATGTTATGGTAACTGCCGATCACCCACAACCCGCCGTCCGGCTTGAGCACCCGCCGACACGCGCTCAGCCAGGCCCGGCTGAACTTGTCATATGCGGCGAAGCTCTCAAACTGATCCCATTCGTCATCCACAGCATCGACGCGTGTCAGGTTCGGCCGCCACAGGTCGCCGCGCAGCTGCAGGTTGTAGGGAGGATCGGCGAAAATCAGGTCGACGCTCTCTGCCGGCAGGGTGGCCAGCAGCTCAACGCAGTCGCCGATGAGCACCTGGCCCAACGGCAGATCAGGATGTGGTTCAGTCATCGTGTCCGGCCTTCATTCTGGGCATGCCTCGATCGGTACCCATGTAGATCCCGATTTTTCATAGCAGTCGCAGTAGGAGGTGTTCAAACCCGCCGACGAACCGGACCACAGCCAGAAGTCGACCCGGGTCCGTAAGCAGAGATCCCCGCTCTGCTCCGAACCACTCACACGCTGCGTGCGGGAAAAGCCCAGGCCCTGGGCTGACTCGTTCTGCACCAGCCACAGGCGTGATTCACGCAGTTGCCCGGTGCGCAGTGATAATCCGCCCCGGAAAGCAACCTGA
>JARRJK010000234.1:0-1679 GCA_037379555.1 Anaerolineales bacterium
CAGGTGGGAAAGTCTAATGCTTTTTACCGACGCCTGCCAGCATGATCAACCACCCAACGTGAAGTCCTAAGCTGAGGGGTCAGGCGGTGACGCCAGTTTCTCATTCTCCAGCGCTCCGGCCGACGCTCCGAATTGGGCATTGGCGCGCCGTATCAGGAAAAGTGCGGGAGAAAGAATCACGCCGGAGGTGGAGATCGCGGCGACGACCGAAACCGTTTTGGCGATCAACCCGACCCCCGGTCCGCCGAAGATCTGGCCCAGCGCGTCGACCTGGCTCGACATCGACAGCACGGTCGCCCGCGTCCCGGACTCCAGGCGCTGGTTGACCCAGGAGGTGTACAGCGGGATGGCTGTTGTGCGCAGGACGGCGATCAGCAGGTAGGCGGCCAGGGTCAATCCCAGCAGCGGGGACAGCGCAAAACCGAGCAAGCCGGCCGAGATCGCCCCGGTCACGAGCAGCATCGCCCCGCCGATGGCGCGCGGCTGGCTGGTGTCGAGGCGCTTCTCGACCGCGCGCATGACGGCGATCGTCGCCACGGTGGCGGTCGCCTTGAGCGCGCTGAAGAACGCCACCTGGGAGCCGGCAAAAAGGGCCGGCAGCTCGAACGTGTCGAGGATGTGCTTCACCCACAGGCGGTCGAACCCTTCGCTGTACAGGCCGTAGAACAGGCCGATCCCGAGGATGGAGATCAAGCGCGGGCGGGAGCGCACGGCGGCGACGCCGGCCCTGAACGTATGGAACATGTGCTCCCAGGTGGTCCGGTCCTCGCGCGGCGTGGGCACGAAACCGGTCTCGGGCATGCTGAAGACGAGCGTGACGGCGACCAGGATCAGGCCCAGGCCGCCCCAGCGGATGGGCAGTGCGACGTTTCCGCCGCCGACCACGGCCGCCAGCCCCATGCCCAGCAGGGCGGCGTAGAGGCCGATGCGCGTCGCGCGCAGAAAGAGCCGGTTGGCCCCTTCCTCGCCGATCTCGTCGCTGATCCAGGCCTGGCTGGCCCCGCTGGTGAAGGTGTAGCCCAGGCCCCAGATCACCTGCGCGAGCAGGATCGGCCAGAAAGCGGGGAAGCTGCCCTCGACCAGGAACCCCGCCCCCAACAGGGCATAACCGATGATGATCGAGAGCTTGCGCGAGTACACATCGGCGATCACGCCGGTCGGGATCTCGAAGGCGAACGCCGCCGCCTCGAGCGTGGTCCCGATCAGCACCAGCTGCAGCGGCGTCAGCCCGGCCGTCGTGACCTGATACAGCGAGGAGGCGACGAAGATCATCGGGAACAGAATCGAGGCGGCGATCTCGATGAAGAGATAGATATGGGTGGCGTCGAAATCCCGCTTCATAAGGGGGCCATTATAGCCTCAAACGGGCGGAGGCCAGCGGCAATCAACTTTTATGGATCCGCAGGATGGGATCATCCCGCGCGGCGGTCCCGGTTGGGTTAAGCTGGGGGTCAGGCCGGGAGACTGGATTTCATTCGACCGAGGACTGTGGTCCCTCGCTCAGCGAGGGCGCCTGGCCATCCGGATGCACGTGAACGGATAGACCTCATTATCGCTGTCAAAGCGGGCTACTTCTTCGAAACCCTCGCCCCGGTAGAGCCCGATCGCGGCTTTGTTCCCGGAAAGGACGATCGTCCATGGATCGTCCGAAGCGAGCGGTATGCAGGCCTGCAGCAGTT
>JARRJK010000235.1:0-2971 GCA_037379555.1 Anaerolineales bacterium
CGCTGCTTCAGGGCGCAGTCTGCCCTGTTACTCCCCCTTGAGCCACGCTTTACTCCTGCATGCGTTACCCGTCTCCCAGGCCACCAGGGCAATTTTAAAGACGGTATTGTGTCAGTCAACGCCACACGAGAGCCGAAGAGGGTACAAATCGATCGGTGTAGTGAAATTTGTAGTTCCTGGTGATCTGTGACATACAAGAGATTCTCATAATCCTTCCCGTTCGCGAATCGTACCGTGTCCACCGCATGGCATCACACTCAAGTCCCCAAAGAAAGTGTCGTATCTCTGTGTGACCACGGTAAGCTGCTTCGGATTTTTCATCCGGTCACCAATCCTAAGAAAGCGATACTTTTTCACGGTTGAGGGTAGCGTGTATACCCGCACGACAAAGTAGACCGCGAAGTGTATTCTGGCGCGGGAAGCTTGGAAGTAGTAGAATCGGAATGGGGAACGTGGAATCGACGTAACAACCCAGTCTCATATTAGAACTGTCTGTTAACGAGCAAATTTTAATAAATGCATTTGAGAGGTGAATCATATGTCGTTGCGCTTTCATGAAATCGCCGAAACATATCACCGTATTCTTAATCCATTCACTGAAGACCAACTAATGCTGTTAGGCGATATTTGTAGTTTACATTCTGGTATGAAACAGCTTGACCTCGCTTGCGGAAAGGCAGAAATGTTGTGTCGCTGGGCACAAAAGTATGGTATTAGCGGTGTTGGTGTTGATATCAGTTCAGTGTTCTTGGATGCAGCAAAAAAACGTGCGGAAGAATTGGATGTTGTTGAAAAGTTAAAGTTCGTCCAAGTTGATGCAGGCGAATATCCCCAGGCGACACATGACTATGACGTGGTCAGCTGTATCGGTGCATCGTGGATCGGAAAAGGCTTAGCCGGTACTTTGAAATTGATGACACCACCCCTAAAACCAGATGGACTGTTGCTGATTGGCGAACCATTTTGGATAGAACCGCCCCCTGAAACAGCTTATGCTGCTATGGACGTTAAAAAGGATGATTTTGTTTCCTTGGATGATACGTTAGATCGGTTTGAATCAGATGGTATGCGATTAGTAGAGATGGTACTGGCGAGTCATTATGGTTGGGATCGATACGAAGCTCCACAATGGATGGCTGTGGATGAGTTTCTGCGTTCTAATCCTGATGATCCCGATGCTCCAGCACTGAAGGAGTGGATAAACAACAACCGTCGTGCTTATCTCAAGTATGGTCGCCGTTATTTAGGTTGGGGCGTGTTCGTACTACGGCTATCGCATTAGTCGTTTTATAAAACTGAAAATATCAGCACAAAAGCTGAAACATATGGGGATCACTAATACGGAGACCTGAGCCATGGGCCGAGGGTGATAACATCCCTTGGAACGATCCTGCTTTCAGCAAGAGAATGCTCAAGGAACACCTGTCGCAGGCGCATGATTCGGCAAGCCGTCGTTCCGAAATCATAGATCGTCAGGTCGAATGGATCCATCATAATGTGTTGTCTGCGCTTCCGTCTCGAATCCTCGATCTCGGGTGTGGTCCTGGACTGTATATTCAGCGGCTCGCCACACTTGGTCACGAGTGCACAGGCATCGATTTCTCTCCAGCATCCATTTCCTACGCACAGAAATATGCGCAAGATGAACAACTGGCTATTCACTTCCACCAAGAAGACATCCGCGTCGAGGGCTTCCCCCATGATCAAGATCTCGTCTTGCTTCTTTCAGGTGAACTAAATGTCTTCTCATCGCACGATGCCAAACGCATAGTCTCGAAGGCGGCAGACTGTCTCAGTGATTCCGGGCAGATGATTCTGGAAGTCCATGCAACCGGTGTGATCAAGAGACGCGGGCAGGAGCCACGGAGTTGGATTTCGGTTAAATCCGGTCTCTGGTCCGACTCACCGCATATCTGCCTTCAGGAGAACTTCTGGTACCCAAATCGAAGAACAGCAATCACCCGGTATTACGTGATAGATGTAACAACAGGTAAGACCGTGTTACACTCTGCCAGTTATCAAGATTATTCTGATGATGAATACGAAACCCTATTGGTCGAATGTGGCTTCAAGAGCGTCATCCGATATCCTTCGCTCACCGGAACCGTAGACGAAGACCAGAAAGACTTTACGGTCCTCGTGGCAGGCAAATGAAAGTCCCAATATGACGCACGATTTATTCAATCTAAATCACAACACGGAACTTAGGGATAAACAGCTCTGTTCCGGTGATCTCCTCCATGCGGTCTGAAAACCACACACGCTGCCTTGCCAAATAGCTGTAATATAATCCTAATTATTGAGGTATTTTATTGGAATGTTATTTTCCCCACCCATAACTTGCACTTGACTTCGGAATCGACAGACTATAAAAAATACAGTCTCATGACTAGCAGCGAGATCGCACCTGGATTCGATGACATGATTGTCGATGGGAAAAAGACTAGAGCAGATAGTATAGGGGGAGGAAATTAAATTGACCAAAACCCGCACAAAGAGCCCTCAGTGGTTTTTTCTCCCCTTCATCAGCGTGGTCCTAATCCTGTTGATCCTGGCCGGATGCGGAAGCTGCAAGTGGAATCTCGACCTGATCGATTACTCACCATTGTCCGGGGGTGACTGGAACGTGTCGACTCCAGAGGAACAGGCGCTGGATCCGATGCTTCTTTCGGAACTGTATTTCAACGCGGCCAAATTGAAGACCCTCTATGGGCTTCTGGTGATCAAGAACGGCTACCTGATAGCGGAAAGGTATTTCAACGAAGGATCGATCGACCAGTTGTCCGGGCGGCAGTCGATGACCAAGAGCGTCACCTCGGCGCTGGTGGGGATTGCCCTGGACCAAGGGTACCTGACGAGCCTGGATCAGCGGATGATGGAGTTTTTTCCGGAGTTCGACGATCAGATAACCGACCCGCGTAAGGAGCAGATCACCATCCGCCAACTCCTGCAGATGCGCGGCGGCTATCCC
>JARRJK010000236.1:0-1589 GCA_037379555.1 Anaerolineales bacterium
CTGCTGAGGCTGATGACTCCCGAACCCTACGTGATGAACCTGAGCAACACCCTGCTTCAGCCTTCCAGCGAGTTGCCGGCCGGCGGGATAAAATCAGCTCCCATTTCACTGGGGCAGAAGCTTCTGGAAGCACGCTGGATCAAGCGGCTGCTGCTCGGCGTGTACAACCGCATCTTCCGCTGGTACTACTCGAAATGAACACGTCCCTGTCCGTTTTCATTCAAAGGATGAAATGAGCAGCGACACGGTTCTCATCACAGCCGATCACGGCCTGGCGCTCGTTTACTTCCTGCAGACGGAGGTCTACAAAGTGCTGCGCGAGGCGGGTATCGAGGTGGTTGTCCTGACCGACGATCAGCTGCTCGAGCGCGTCCGAAGCCGTTTCGCTGAGACCGGTGTCCGCTTCGAGGGGATGCGCCTCGAGCAGGTGCGTGATTATGAGCGGGTTTCACGCGATCTTCAGTGGTGGCTGGGTTTCCTGCGCCGGGTGGGTGGCTCGAACCGCATCAACACCACAGCGATGGACAGCTACGTCCAGCAGGTGCTCGTGGAAGCCTCGCCCAGGCAGGTCCCCGTCCTGCCCATCGCCTGGGCCGCACTTGCGATTCTGCGGCGCTCGCGCGCGGCCAGGCAGGCGCTGGTGAACTATCAGAGCCGGTTTACGCCGGACATCTACAGTAATTTACTCAACCGGTACGATCCGGCGCTGGTCGTGGGAAGCACGCCCGGCTGGCGCCAGGACCGCTATCTGCTGCGCGAGGCGGCTGCTAGAGGCGTGCGGACAGCCTCCGTCGTAGTCGGCTGGGACAATCCGAGCAGCTACAGCCTGCCGGGTGCCCCCGTAGATTGGATCACCTGCTGGTCGGAGATTCAAAAGGAAGAACTCGTACTCGGATCGGATTGGGAACCAGACCGGATAAACATCAGCGGCATCCCGATCTATGACGGCTATTTCCAGGGGCGCTGGCTGATGCCGAGAGAGGAGTATTTCAAGCTGCACGGACTCGATCCCGACCGAAAGCTGCTCTCCTACGCCTGCAGTTTTGTCAGCTTCTCCCCGAACTTCCAGAACATCGAGGCGCTCGCCGATTTGGTCTCGTCTGACTCGCTTGCAGCTCCATCTCAGTTGCTCGTTCGCCTGCACCCCAACCATTTCTGGGATAACTGGCTTTTCCGGGACGAGCGCGAGCGGATTTACAACTTGGCGAAGGAACGACCACACGTCCACGTCGTCGAGCCGGTGCCGATCGGCGGGGAATTGGGTTATTACTCCGGTGAGGACATGCCGGAGAAGGCTTCGATGATGGCGCATGCCGACGTGTTCCTGACGGTGTACTCAACGATGGTAGTTGAGGCCGCCGTTCACGACCGGCCGATCGTGAGTGTGTGCATCGACGCCCCGCGCGGCTGGGGTTATGTCCGCAAATTCTATCTCCGAAAGTATTCGCTCCCGCTTTCGAAAATCGGTGACTGGCCGACGCACGACCGGTTCCGCAGATCGGGTGCAGGAGAAGTTGTGTATTCTCAAGAGCAACTGCGGAATGCCATCGACGGCTATCTGCAAGATCCGCGCAAAGATCAGGAGGCGC
>JARRJK010000237.1:0-1589 GCA_037379555.1 Anaerolineales bacterium
CTCAGGATCATCGGTGGGAATCGCCTCGTGGGCGTACTCGTAGGGGTTGATCTCGGGAGTGACAACCATGAAGTTGTTGTACGTCTCCACATGGGAGACAACGATCCCCGCGCCTCTGAAGTAGTAATTCCCGAAAATATGGTCTACATGATGCTCGGTATTGATGATGTAGCGAATGGGACCACGCGCTTCGGCCTCCTTACGCATGCGAACCGCATAGGTGGGCAGTTGAGGTGTGTCGATTATTACAACTCCATCCGAGGTAACCACGTAGCCGGGGTTACAGCCCCTGATCTTGGTCTCGGCATATACATTTTCAGTTACCTTTTCCATTACTCCGTATCCTCCGTATCTTTGTTTAACGAGAAAACGAACCGTGATCACGGTTGCCTTCGTCACCACGACCACCCTATTGCGGGGAGGACGTGACAAGCAAGCGAAAAAACGACCTTTTTTTCCGTGAAATGGACATTACCGACCCAATCATACATAATGAAAAATATGATCGAAGAAAGTGAATCAACAGACCAACGGATTGCCGATTTCGGATTGAATGTGCAGCAGATCCCGGCATTTTCCCTGAAAGGCGTTTGGGACCGCGATTCGCGCTTTCACCTCAATACCCACCCGGCTCACCAGGTCCTGACCGTGAATGACGGAGTCGTGCTGATCGAAGACGGCCGGGAGAAGCAGCCCCTGTACCGGAACATGGCGGCTTTCATTCCGGCCTTTACGCCACACCGTGTGGCAATTTTCGATCGCCACGTCAAAATAAACTGTGAATCCCTATTCTTTCGCCCCGATTTCTTTCCCCGGGAAAGTCAGAGAATCGCCGTCTTCGAAATCAGCGAGTTGGCAAATGCCTTGCTGGACAGATTGAACCAGGTCAACCTCAAAGACCTTTCCGAAGGTCTGATGGGCAACTGCCTGAGCCTGTTTGTGGAGATCCTGTGTCAAGAGGTAACCCGTCCGGTGCGGATGATCCGGCTGCCGGAAGCGCAGAATCCCTGCTGCAGGTGGGTGATCCGGTTCCTCGAGGACAACTTCATGAACAAAATCCGAATGGCGTATTTGGGCAAGGCTTATCCCCTGTCCACCCGGCAGATCTCCAGAATCTTCCAGAAAGAACTTGGCATGAGCCCTTTGGACTATCTCAGGCTCTATCGGCTGCTCAGAGCGTCCATGCTTCTGTATGAACGGGAGCGCAAAGTGATCGACATCGCCTTCGACTGCGGTTATCAGTCGATCTCGTCGTTCTACAAAGATTACAATCTGTACTACGGGGTTCCACCCCACCGGTTTAGACAGAAAATCCTGCGCTGAGCTTCGTTGGTTCCCGTCTCCATCGCCTCTATGCAAACATGATGACAGCGGCGGGAGTTTTCCACCGGATCATTTTGCCGTTCGTATTCCCTGGTGTTGCTCCGGCAAGCACACGATTGTACAATGTATTCGGCTACGGAGGTGTAGTGATGAACGCCCAGAGGAAAGAAGTATCACAACCCGGTCTGCCCAGGGGATTCGTCGGGTGGCTCGTGGCCTGGATGATGCCGCTGGCTCACAGCTCCATATACAACAGCGTCGCCAAG
>JARRJK010000238.1:0-1447 GCA_037379555.1 Anaerolineales bacterium
CTTCTTTGGGTAAATCAGTAGAAATAAATTGTAAATATACCACATCGCGGAAAGATGTTCCACAATGCGGAACGCCAGGATGCAATGCAATCTTTAGAGCGCTCGATACAAGTTCTTGGTGAGCTAAGCCGGAATCCCGAGGGAGTCAGTTTGGGAGAGCTGGCAGAAGCTACGGGTTTGCCCAAACCAACCATTTCAAGAATTCTCAATACGCTAAAAAAAGCGCATTTCGCCAGACAGGATAAACACTCCCGTATGTATTTCCTGGGACTCGGGATCCTTGAGCTCACCTTCGATTATCTCAGCGGATTGGATCTTCGACAGGCTGCATTACCTCATATGCGCGAGCTGAACAATAGCACACAAGAAACAGTCAACTTAGGCGTGCTCGACGGTTTCAACATTATTTATATCGAACGTATAGAAAGCAGACAGATGCTTCGGACAACGAGTCCGGTAGGGAAACGAACGGCTGCCTTCAGCACAGCGCTGGGGAAGGCGATCCTTGCATTTGCTGACGAAGAAACGATCCAGGAAAGCCTGTACAGCAAATCCCTTGAGAGATTAACGCCTTTAACGATCATCGATCCCGAGGTGATTGAGGAGGAATTGAGAAAAATACAAAAGAGCGGAATCGCACTTGATGATAGAGAAAATCAAGAGCATGTCCGTTGTATTGCTTCGCCAATTTTCGACGCTCGCGGTCATGTTATCGCAGCTGTCAGCATCTCAGCTCCAGCCTCCCGGATCGATTTTAACCATGCTGGAGAATTGCAGGACCAAGTGCGTTCGACTGCCAGGGAGATCTCAACCCACTTGGGCTGGGTCGGGTCCTGATGCAGCGGGAAAACAAGAAAATACGCGGAGTTAATACGAAACACTTAAGGAAAAGTGATCAGAGGTCACTTAGAAAATATGCATGATCGAAGATTAGTAACTTCTGAATGATGATCCTCCTCTGCGCCTGTTTTTCATAGATCCGACTGCCGGCAAGGGAAGAAAGGATCCTTGGATGACCAAAATTATTCGAACCGTGTTGGGAGACATCGATCCGGATGAAGTCGGGGTCATACTGCCACATGAGCATCTCATCGCCTTTCCCCCTGTACGTGTCAGGCCCGATATTGATTACCGCTTACCCAGTGTGGAGAATGCCATCAAGGAAGTCGTCGATTACCACGAAGCTGGTGGATCCATGATTTGTGAGATGGCAACTCATGGATATGGCCGCGATGTGCGAGCATTGCAAGAGATTTCACGTTCGACTGGCGTTCATATACTTTCGACCACCGGATTTGTGTTTGAAAGTATTTACCCAAACCTGGCGTTCAATGCCACAGAGGAAGAACTTGTGGAGTTATTTGTAAGAAATGTCACCGAAGGGATGGATGGTACAGACGTAAAAGCAGGGTGGGTGAAATGCGGATCGAGCTATGAGAAAGTCACC
>JARRJK010000239.1:0-2147 GCA_037379555.1 Anaerolineales bacterium
GTGGTACCCCGATAAAAACGGTACATAGCTCAAGACCGCGACCGTGATCTTCTCCGGCCTGGCGACGTGATCGATGAATTTCGCCGGATTCTGTCCGCGCCTCATCGGTTGAAGAATCCTCCACCAGCAAACCAGATTGAAGGTCTCCCCAGAATCACTCTGCTGATCCGCCGTCCGGAATCTGGAGAGGTGCTGCCCGAATTGAAGATATCATCCTTAGAGCTTCGCATCAGACTCCTCTTCAGATTGCTCTGTGACCCAACTGCCTGTCTGGCCGGCCAGCAACCAGAACAGCCGATTATAAAGGCCTTGAAGCACCCAGCGCACCGGCTTCCAGCGAGCAATTCGCCGTCTGAACCCTTCCCGCCGCGTATCCCGTCCTTTCCATGCATGAAGATCCGATTGGATGCCGATACGGTTCGCCTCCTCGAGGATCCCCTTGCTGAGCACGTTGCCGATCAGGCGCGTTGTCCGCTCCCGGGTCGTGATCCGTAGATATCCTGCATCATCAATCATGTTGTCGAATTCGTTCAACCCGCCCATCAGTCTCCCTGACCAATCTCGTTGAAGGAATTCCTGCAGGACGGGCTTCGGGCTCAGAAACTGGTTGTGACAAGCCGTCGCAAAGGCCTCGACACCTTTCAGCTCCAGAATGACGTCATCGAGGCTTAAGACCCGCTCTGCGAACTCATCGGCATCCTTTCCCAGCGCCAGAGCCCATTCTCGCTCCCATTGCTCCGGAATGCGCTTGCCATAGCTCAAATTTGTACCGTCGTGCGAGTTCGCAAAGGCGAGATTGGCTTGAATGCCATGATCGAACAGCGTCCGTTCCGGTGAACCGCTCACCATGCCCACGTTCGGGAAGTGATCGTACAGTTCCACGTGAGCTTTGAGCCACCCGGGATAGAAGAAGGTGTCGTCGTCGGTATAAGCGACCAGCTCCCCCGGCGCCGCGCCGGCGATGATTGTCATGAGCGTTTCACTCCGCGGTCATCCAATCCGTCAGCTGTTGGGTACTGACGCTTACCACCCTTCATGAGGTATGTGGCAGCCTGTCGTGGATGAAACGCCATCCGCACCATTTTAGCCGCCGTCCCGGCGCCGAGTGCGGCGATCCAATCGGCCTCCAGCTTGCGCGGCCACTCCCATTCGGCGAGCGATTTCCGCCTGAGCTCCTCTCCACTCAAGATCCAATCCGCATCTCTCAAGCGAAACATGGTCTCCAGCCCACCCGCAAGCGCCACGTTCAACTCGCTCTCAGGATGACGGTAGTGGGGTGCTCCACCCGGTAGATGGGCATAGTCGTGCTCCTGATGGATCACCGTTATTGCCTGGGTCGCATCGACGACCGGAATCCGCATGCGGCGGGCATGGAAGATCATCCAATTATCCCAGCCCGCCCGGCCGAGCACAAAATCGGGAACGGTTTGAAATTGATCCGAAGGGAAGACGAAGTAGTCGCTGCCCATCGGTGGGTGAAGCTCCCCCCCGTCCTGCATGATCGACCGCAGTTTTCCCTGCCAGTCTCCATTGGCGAACAGATCCGCTTCGATTTTCACGTCCCAGCGCTGGCCGACGAGCAGGAAGGATTTGAGCCTCCCGGTCACACGCTTAACCCCACTCAAGAAATCAGCCAGCAGGATGATATCCGCATTCAGATAGCAAAGGATCTCATGCTGAGCTTCCCGCTGGGCTGTGGCGAACAGCGCGCTGATCCTGGGCGCGCCGCTCTCGCCTCGGTCCGTGATGGGAATGAGCCTGACGCCCAGCGAACTTGCTGCCTCCGCCAACCCCGGCTCATCACCCATTAACAGCACTTCGACCTGCTCGCCGAGCGCAAGCCAGGATCGAACCGCATTCCGCTGGATGAGCGAAATGTGCGGGTCGTTGAAGGCTTTCGGAGCGCTGAAGAGTGTAATCATTGATGGCTCGTATCAATCCCGTAGATCATGATCATTCAACATCAAGGTGACCCTTCTGCGGTACATCGATATTCATGAGTCTTAACCCAGGATCGGCCTGGAACAACGCGAGCACGTCCAACCATGAAAAATCCTCATCCCCACCAAGCCGGTCGACAATCTCCCTGACAAGCCTGAGATCAGCCTGCGTATCAACGGTCCATCGCAGATCGCTGTAATCCGTTT
>JARRJK010000240.1:0-1379 GCA_037379555.1 Anaerolineales bacterium
GGGGCTTTCTACGCCTTTCCCTCGGTTGATGCCAGCGGCATGGACGACGAGACTTTCGCGGAAACCCTGCTGCAGGAGGAGAAGGTCGCCGTCGTCCCCGGCAATGCCTTCGGCGCAGATGGTCACTTCGTGCGTTGTTCCTATGCCACTGCTTATGACGACATCGAAGAAGCGCTGCTGCGCCTGCGTAATTTCATGCAGCGTCACGGGTAGTCGTCACGCCTGATATGATCACCCCCTCCCACATATTCGTTCACGAGCGCTGGTCTGGAGCGGCCCAGCAATGATTGCTACCTCTCGCTCACATGAGGCCGTCATCGGGCTGGAAGTGCATGCCGAGCTGCTCACCCGGTCGAAGATGTTCTGCGGCTGTGCAGTCGTCGATTCGACGGTTGCCGAGCCGAACACCTCCGTCTGCGAAATCTGCACAGGGATGCCTGGGACCCTGCCGGTAATCAACGAACAAGCAGTGGCCTATGGGCTGATGGTCGCGTTGGCTCTGGAATGTGAAATCCCCGGGCGGAGTGTGTTCGCTCGCAAGAACTACTTCTACCCCGATCTTCCCAAGGGTTATCAAATCTCACAGTATGAACTTCCTCTAGCCCAGAACGGCTCGCTTCTCATCGATCTCCCTACTGGGTCAAAACAGATCCACATCCGACGTGTGCACCTCGAGGAGGATACCGGCAAACTCTCCCACGAAGCGGACTATTCGCTTGTCGATTACAACCGCTCGGGCGTCCCGCTGCTGGAAATCGTGAGCGAACCGGACATGGCCTCGCTCGAAGAGGTCAAGGCGTATGCGACCTCCCTGCGCTCGCTGCTGCAGTACCTCGGAGTGAACAGCGGAGACATGGAAAAGGGGGTGATCCGTTTCGAAGCGAATGTGTCCGTTCGTCCAGCCGGCAGCCAGCGGCTCAACACGCGCACAGAAATCAAGAATCTGAACTCCTTCCGGGGCATGCTGCGCGCGGTCGAATACGAGATAGAGCGCCAGATTTCCGCTCTGGAAGCCGGTGAGGAAATTATCCAGCAGACGCTTGGGTGGGACGAAACGGCCGGGGTGACCGTGGCCCAGCGCAGCAAAGAGGAAGCTCACGACTACCGATATTTTCCCGAACCCGATCTACCCCCGCTGGTGATCGATCGCGATTGGATTCGCCGCCTGCAGGCCGAGATCCCCGAGCTGCCGCGGGCTAAACAGCAGCGCTACATCGCAGAACTCAAGCTCCCGTCCTACCTGGCTGGCGTGCTCTCGGCAGACCGCTCGGTAGCCGAGTACTTCGAAGCAGCGCTTGAGGCTTCACCCCGGGTCGATCCGCAAAAGCTGGCCAACTGGCTCTCCGTCGATCTGTTTAGCCTGCTTAACGAGGTGGGCC
>JARRJK010000241.1:0-1857 GCA_037379555.1 Anaerolineales bacterium
CGCCGAATATGCAGCGGAAACGCTGTGTGGTTTGGGGCTCGCATTTGAGGCCTTCTCCGAGCAGGTTGGTCGCGCCTCTACCTTTAAGATGCTGCGTAGTGTGTTCTCCAAAGGTCTTGAGGTTATCCTGATCGAGATGTTGATCGCTGGAGAAAAAGTGGGAATCGCCGATGAGCTCTGGAACGATATAACCGCTTTTATGGATGCCAAAGCGTTTGGAACAATTGCGGCCAATTGGATCACCAGCCATGCGGTTGCCCACGAACGGCGCTACCATGAAATGCAGCAGGTGCGTGAGACACTCCTGTCATTGAGTGTTGATCCGCTGCTGACACAAGCGACAGAGTCTTTTTTCGAGCGTTCTGGAACGTTGGGCTTAGAGCACCTTTTCGATGAAAAACCCAGCGAATGGAAAGCTGTTGTCGTGGCAATGATGCAGGCGCTTGAAGGAGGTCGGGAAACGTCGGACGGATAGCATATTGTTTGCGCTGCTTATTCTGGCTCTGGCCTTCGATCTACTCAACGGATTTCATGACAGCTCGAATTTCGTGCCAGCCTTTATAACTTCACGGGCTATGTATCCGAGAACAACGCTCTCGCTGACTTTGGCGGCGGAATTATTCGGGACATTTCGCTTCAGTGTCGGCGTCTCACTCAACAGTGAGCGAAAGGTCGCGCGAAAGCACGATCACCGCCGGAACTTCGTTAGACGACTGGCGGCTCACTCTCACCCTTGGCAGCGGGATCTTCAAGATTCGTCCGATTTATGGGATCGCTTCAAAGCTCTCCGACGCGGTTGTGATCTTCAGCTTTGCCATGGTTGGATGCTTGGTGATCACAACGCAGGTTATAAGTTCAAGCATTATTTACGCGCTCCCCGCCGATCGAGCGAATGTAGTTCGATCGCAGGTGCTTGTTTATTTGCTGATCGCCTGGATACTGACTATTCCAGCGAAGAGATTGATCTCAGCTCGGGCGCATTCTCTGCTTGAGCAACGGAAAGGGGACGCATTATGAAGCGTTTCTTTCGCAAGCGGCGAAACCGTTTCCTTGAATATCTTGCCGAACAAGCGGAGTTTATGGAACAAGGGCTAGTTCTGCTTCTCGACTATGCTCGCCAACCTGATCTCGACTTGGCGGAGCAGATGGTGCGTCTGGAAAAGCGGGCAGACGAAGTACGCCGGATCCTGATTGATGAATTGAACAAGACGTTCACCACGCCTATTGATCGCGAGGACATCTTTGGCCTCTCCCGCGCGCTGGATGATGTACTCGACTATGCCGTGTACACGTATTCGAGCGCGATTCAGACGCGGCGGCGGAATTTGCGCTAGCTGCCAAAGCACAGGAAAATATGATCGAGACCGAGTATCGGGGTGCGTTAGCCAACTTGTTCAAAGATCCGAAGGATGTCGATTCCATAATCGGGATGCTCAAGCTACGGGAGATCTACCGCCACCTTTCAAATGCAGCTGATCGTTGTGACGAGGTGGCCAATTTCATTAACGACCTTGTAGTTAAGACCATGTGACCGAGTATCTCTTCCCTGATGAACGAATGACAATTATTACTGAAACGGATTTATTCATTGTCGAAGCTGCCGACCGGCCGCATATTAATCGGAGGGAGGGGGTCATATTCGAATTCTGCCCCAGCAGAGGATCCAAGATCGAAGCAAGCTTCCACTCGCCGCAGCGTACGAGATGATTATCTTAAGCATGATCGTCGGCGAGGCGATGAAGACAGCGCTCAACTAGCGAGGGATCGACATCGGAAGGATTAACTATCAGGACAAAGGGAACTGGGGCATTACTTAGCTTGAAGGTCCTTACCTTCACCTGCATCTTTACGGCCGAG
>JARRJK010000242.1:0-1124 GCA_037379555.1 Anaerolineales bacterium
ACAGACAGGATCCGGGAAAGGAGATGCAGTAAGGACGGGGTTTGAGCTCGCTTCGGGTGATATTTTCATGATCCTGGATGCGGACCTGACGGTCTCTCCTTCTGATCTCGCTAAATTTTATGAAGTCGTCCGAACAGGGCGAGGTGAGTTTGCGAATGGAGTGCGTCTCGTGTATCCCATGGACGATGACGCCATGCGTTTCTTCAACCTGTTGGGAAACAAGTTCTTCAGTCTGCTCTTTTCCTGGTTGCTGGGTCAATCCATCAAAGATACGCTTTGCGGTACGAAGGTTTTACGGAGGGAGGACTACGAAGTCATCGCCGCTAATCGCGCGTTCTTCGGTGAAGATGATCCTTTCGGGGATTTCGATCTTCTTTTGGGTACTGCACGGCTGAACCGAAAGATTGTGGACATCCCCATCCGCTACCGGGAACGGACCTATGGTTCGACGAATATCTCGCGCTGGCGCCATGGCTTTTTGCTGCTGAAGATGGCCTGGATTGCGGCGAGAAGGTTAAAATTCGTCTAACGCATTCTTATGCTCAAGAAATTGCTCACCTTGCCTGCGTGTCGGGACATTGAACTTGATGACCCTGATACTTTTAATCTCGAGAAGCAAATCATCCGATCGAAACCGTTCCTGCAGGATATCTACCTGGAGTGGTATGCGATGATTTCGAGCCACCTACCTCCAGGAAACGGACCGGTGCTGGAGCTCGGATCGGGAGCCGGTTTTCTCGAAGACTTCATACCGGAGCTTGTAACCTCCGATGTCCAGCATCGCCAGGGGATAACCGCAGTTTTACGAGCTCAACAACTCCCCATTGCTGGCCAACAGCTACGGGCAATCGTAATGTGCAACGTCCTCCACCACATTCCTTCAGTGGAGGCGTTCTTGAATGAAGCAGCAAGGTGTGTCCGACCTGATGGGCGTATGCTGATGATTGAGCCCTGGGTAACGACGTGGTCTTCATTCGTATATCGCTGGTTTCATCATGAACCGTTCGATCCTTATAAAGCCGATTGGACTTTTCCGAGTCAGGGACCGCTTTCGAGCGCCAACGGGGCCTTGCCGTGGATTGTCTTTCGGCGAGACCGGGAGCGGTTTGAGCGAGATTTTCCGG